>CAYJNU010000522.1:0-5078 GCA_964371005.1 uncultured Verrucomicrobiota bacterium
AACTGGAACTCATTGCCAACTCGCTGCTCGAGTACGAGACCTTGGCAGGCAGCCAGGTTCAAGAAATCGTCAATACCGGCAAATTGACGCCCCCGCCCCCCGGGGCAGACAGCGAGCCGACCTTGGGAGCTCCTGCCGGCACGCCGCTCCCGGAAGTACCACCCAAGCCTGCCCCGCCGAAGCTGCCCGGATTGGGAACGCCGTCCCCCGTCACGGCTTAACCGGGGCGCAGCCGCCAAGCTTGCATTCGTGTTGGGGATTCTGGAGAAGAGGGATTTGATGCAAGTGTCGAGTTGTGGTTTCCCCCAGGAGGAACCACGACGTTCAGATCTCATCCTCTGCGGAGTTTGCTGACGCACGTCATTGACCTCAATCGGAATCACTTCTAGCCTTTGCCCATGATTATTGCGCCTTCGCTGCTGGCCGCCAACTACGGTCGGTTTGCCAACGATGTAGCCCGCCATAAAGCCTCCGGTGCGGAGTGGTTGCATCTGGACGTGATGGATGGAAATTTCGTCCCCAACATTTCTTTCGGGCCGCAGTTGGTGAAGGCGCTCCGCCCCCTGACGCGCGCCTTCTTCGACGTGCATCTGATGTGCTCGAAGCCGGAGATTCTGCTCCCCATGTTTGCCGACGCGGGCGCAGACCAAATCACTGTCCACGTCGAGCTCGAAGAAAAAGTCACCTCCTTGCTTTGGAAGATTCGATCGCTGGGAAAAAAGGTGGGCCTGGCCGTCAACCCGCCCACGGCGGTCGCCCTGGCTCAACCATTCCTCGACCAGATTGACACGTTACTCGTGATGACCGTGAATCCGGGTTTTGGGGGGCAGTCGTTCATTCATGAGTGCCTGCCCAAGATTCAACAAGCGGCGGCCTGGCGGCACAAGCGGGGGCTCGCTTACCACATCCAGGTGGACGGCGGCATCAACTTCAAAACCGCCGCAGAATGCGCTCAGTCCGGGGCAGATGTGTTCGTCAGCGGCACGACGCTCTTCGGCCAGCGCAACCTCAAGGCGGCGGTGGCGAAAATGCTCAAGAGCGTGACCCAGGCTGGCGTCCCGCGGGGCTGATGCGATCCACTTAATTCCTTTCCAGGAAAGCAATCATGGCTCAGATCAAATTTGGCACCGACGGCTGGCGGGCGGTCATCGCGGAAGATTTCACATTCAGCAATGTGGCGCGGGTCGCCCAGGCAGCGGCCGACTACTGGCGCACGCTCGTCGTTCCGGGCGAGACGCCCCGCGTGGCCATCGGCTACGACCGTCGCTTCTATTCGGATCGGTTCGCGGCCTGCACGGCGGAGGTTTTTGCTGGGAATGATTACCGGGTGCTGCTGACAAATGTCGCCACCCCGACGCCCGCGGTGTCGTATGCCGTAAAGGCGCGGGGCATGGTTGGGGGCGTAATGATCACCGCGAGCCACAACCCGCCGTGTTTCAATGGTTTCAAACTCAAGTCCCATTACGGCGGTTCGTCCGACCCGGAAACCTGCCAAACCGTTGAATCCTGGCTGGACCGGTCGCCCGTGCGCACGCTCAAGCTTGAGGATGCGGTGCGCGCCCATCAAGTGCGCATCGAGGACATTCGCCCCATGCACTACGAGGCGGTGAAGAAACTCGTGGATTTCGATCTCATCGCAACATCCGGACTGCGGTTTGCGCACGATGCGCTGTTTGGCGTCGGGGCGGGTTGTTTTGAACAACTGCTCGCGGGGACCTCCTGCAAAGCCACCACCCTGAATGGCGTCCACGACGTCCTCTTCGGAGGCATCAATCCTGAACCCGTGGAAGCAAACTACGGACGCAGTTCCGCCTACCTCCGCGCACATCCCCATGATTTGTGTCTCGTCACCGACGGCGATGCGGATCGGGTGGGTGGCATGGACGGCCATGGTCGGTACGTCACCACGCATCAACTGATCTGCCTGTTGCTGCAGCATCTCTTTCTAAACCGGGGACGGGGCGGTCGAGTCGTCAAGGCTCTGACCGTCACCTCAATGGTGGACAAGATGTGCGCCGCATACGGACTGCAACTCACGGAGACTGGCGTCGGCTTCAAGTACATTTGCCCCGAGATGATGAAAGGGGACGTATTGCTTGGCGCGGAGGAGAGCGGCGGCATTGGCTTCCCTGGCCACATTCCAGAGCGCGATGGGATTGCTGCAGGCTTGATGCTCCTGGAAATGCTGGCCATGAAACGGGTCAGCCTGAACCAGTTGATCGAGGGTCTGGAGCGGGAGTTTGGCCAGCACCGTTACGGTCGCATCGATGCCCACTACCCGTTGGAAAAGCGGGCCGCGCTGATGGCTCACCTCGAGGCCAACCCACCCGACCGATTGTTACGCTCACCGATGGCGGAGGTGAAGAGTTTCGATGGCGTGAAATACATCGCTGCCGACACATCCTGGCTGATGCTGCGTGGTTCTGGTACCGAACCTATCCTGCGCATCTACGCCGAAGCGGGAATCGAGGCTGCCGTGAAGCAACTGCTGCAACTTGGGGTCCGCCTGACGAAGCAGGTTTAGACGTTTCCGGCCAACAACAGCCGGATCACTTCGCTGGCGCTGTAAGAGTCGCGACCGGGTGGAACAAACCGGGCAATCTCCGCGACATCGTCTCCGGCGGTCAGCAGCGCTTTCTCAGATTCCTGAGCGGAAGCCACTTGTCCAAGGCCGACGTTGGCCATCAGCGCGTTGCACAGACACTTGCGGCCCACCGTCTCTGCGAGGTTGCCGCCCTTCTTCAGGTAGTCCCCGACCGGTTCGGCTGGGCAGCGATAGCCGATCGTTTGGTCTGGCTTGCGGTACACGTGACGCAGATAGCCCAAATCGCAAATGCGCGTTCGGGCGTCATAATCCGCCGCCTCAGAGAGCGTGCCTTCCATCTGTACCACCTTGAAGGGAAAGCCAGTGGGGGAGGCGACCGGATCGGTGAACACCCGCGCATGGCCTTCACGGCTCAACTGAATCGCCCGTGCCTTCAGTTCGGGATGGATGCCGGATTCCTCGCAAAACGCGAACGCCGTGCCCACCTGAATGCCGGCGGCGCCAACTTGTAAAGCCTCGGCCAAGCGACCCTCGCGGCCATACGAACCGGCCAGCCAGAAAGGCAATCCAAGCGCGCGTATCTTCTCCAGTTCTGGCACATCGCGCGGGCCGTAAACCGGTTCGCCCTTGGCGCTCAGTTGCAGCGGCCCCCGCGGCGGAGCGTTGTGTCCTCCTGCGGTTTCACCTTCCACCACGAATCCATCGACGTGTCCACTGGACTTCTTCGCCAGCGTCATGGCCAGCGTGGCCGAGGCCACGATCCCCAGGAACAGCGGGCGTTTGACCGCCGAGACCATCCCCTCGCAAAAACTGCGCGGGTCGAAGTGGGTCCGGAATTCCTCTCCGGGCGCTGCCCCTTCGACATCGATCTTCAAATCCACCGGCTCGCCCTTGGCTAACCGGTCCATCACTCCGGGAATGGCCCGCGGGATGCCCGCGCCCATCAGCACGTAATCCACACCGGCCAACATCGCACCATAAAGAGAGGGCAAGGTGGGAAGCTGAATCTTCTCCAGAAAATTGATGCCGACCGGGCCGGCATGACCTTCTTTGGCCAACCAGACCTCCACGAAATTTGCCGCGACCGTCAGTTCCTCAAGTAGTCTGGCCGGACGCAATGTGGGCAGGGCTGTCAGTTTGAAGGGCGCGTCTGCTGGTTTTCCACCCGGGGTGAAATAGGCCTCCAAGACCCTGGCCGCCACGCCAGAGAAGGGGAAGCGGGTCAAGGCGCGGTGCATGTGGCCACCGGGATCCCCTAATTGCAGCCGCCGGGCGAGCACCGGTCCCAGCGCTGTTCCTGACACCACGCCGAGTTGTCCGGTTTGGGACACGGCGCGTGCCAGTATCCAGTTGGACACTGCCGCGCCCATCCCGCCCTGAATGATCAACGGATAAGTCATAATCGATAACCGCGCTCCCTCGATCGGAGGGAGGCTCGCGACAGGAAAGTCGGGAATCGCTAGTAGGTGCCCCGTGGTGCACCTGGCAGGAATCCGCCGGAAACCGACGCGCTGGACACAAGCTAGCGATAGAATTCGCCCAAGCAAAGCTCTGTTTCCGGAAATAATCCGCAATAATCCTCGGTCCGACGAACAGGAATCCGACGTCCTGGCCGAGGGGAGAGACTCACATCCTCACTTCGCTGAGCGTGCCCGGAGGCCACGATTGCTCCGGTCGGCCCCGGCGACATCGCCTGCCAATCGAGCGCACGGTCCACGGCCTGCCGCATTTGGGCAAACCACCAAGCTGCCCGCTCCAGCCGCCGCTGCCGCCGGGTTGTCGGGCGCTGCATGCGTCCGCCACCGAATCCGAGTTCCAT
This sequence comes from uncultured Verrucomicrobiota bacterium, assembly GCA_964371005.1. Classification (GTDB taxonomy): domain Bacteria; phylum Verrucomicrobiota; class Verrucomicrobiia; order Limisphaerales; family MWDV01; genus MWDV01. The sequence goes on from CAYJNU010000522.1 coordinate 4,365, forward strand.
TTGCTGGTTTGTCATGTCATTTGCCTTTCTGTTTTTCACCCATCGTAGCGGGTGGGGTCGGACAAATACGGGGGTAGGCTCAAAGTTCCTTTTGAGGCGGCGGCTGAGGGCGGCGGGGGCAAGAATCTCGTTTCCACCTTGTTTTCCGCAGCGAAGCTTGTGTTTAATGACGGCGCATGAAAAGCCGGCGAGCCAGCATTCAGCGCCACACGAAGGAGACGCGCATCTCCCTTCGCTTGGACCTTGATGGTTCTGGCCGATCCAGAATCAGCACGGGCGTCCCGTTCTTCGACCACATGCTGACGCTGTTCGCCAAGCACGCGGTTTTGGATCTGAACCTGCGCTGCAAGGGGGACATCGCGGTGGACGCGCACCACACCGTGGAGGATTGCGGGTTGGCGCTCGGCCAGGCCTTTCGCGAGGCGCTGGGTGACAAGACGGGCATTCGGCGCTACGGCTCGGGTTTTCACCCCCAGAATCCCTTCACCGGCGAAGCTTATGTCCCGATGGATGAGTGTCTGGCCCGATGCGTGATTGACTTCAGCGGGCGCTCCTATCTCGTCTGGCGGGGCGTGCAGGACTTGGCTTACGCGCGGCTGACCCAGGCTCAGAAGCGGCAGGACATGTCATCGGCTTTCCGGTTCGGACTGGCTCGCGAGTTTTTCCAAGCCTTTGCCAATGAAGCCCGGTGCAACCTGCACCTCGAATTACTGT
>CAYJNU010000523.1:0-5078 GCA_964371005.1 uncultured Verrucomicrobiota bacterium
GCGCATGGCCGAGGGGCGAGAGGCGAGCCAGTTCGTGGAGATGGTTTGCCTGCAGTGTTGCCGCCTCGCCTCCGAGCGCTCGTGGCGCATGGCCAATCGCCATCGTCGTCTGCCACCTGACCCCGCGGGCAGGGATCCCTCGCAGTTCTCCCGCCGATATCTGGTGCAAGCCGCACAGGCGAAACCTGGAGTCGGTCCCACGGACAAGACTTTTTGAGGAGTTTTGCCGGGCCACAGGCGGGAACCCGGGTGGGAGGAATTCGCGTGCAATCGCGCCGGGTCCTGGTTTCCTAGCTTCATGCACGTGACCGTCCGTGGCCGCCAGCAATCCTACCGCACTGTGACGTTCGACCGCGCGGCCAACGCTGTGCGTCTGATCGAACAACGGCTGTTGCCCCACCAATTCAAGATCGTCGCCACTCGCGACTACCGGGCGACCGCTGCCGCCATTCGCGACATGGTTGTGCGTGGCGCGCCCGCCATCGCCGCCACCGCAGCCTACGGTCTGGCACAAGGCGCTGGCGCGTTTCGTGGGCGGGATCTGGAGAAGTTTCTCCGGCATGTCGAGGACGTTTACGCCACGCTCAAGGCCGCCCGCCCCACCGCAGTGGATCCACTGACCGCGTTGAATCAGGTCCGCGCCGCCATGGCTGTGGGCGGGAGCGTCGAGGCACAGCAGGCGTCGGCCTTGGCGGCGGCGGAAACGTTTGCGAACCGCAGCGTGGAGGAGTGCCGTGCCTTGGGCGAACATGGTTCGCCGCTGATCAGGAACGGACTGCGAGTGTTGACGCACTGCAACGCGGGCTGGCTGGCTTGCGTGGATATCGGGACGACCACCGCCCCTTTGTATGCGGCTCAGGCGGCGGGGCGGAAGTTCCACGTCTTCTGTGACGAGACGCGACCGCGCTCGCAAGGCGCCTCGCTCACCGCGTGGGAGCTTGCGCAACAGGGTGTCGCTCATCAGATCATCGCTGACAACGCTGCCGGCCATCTGATGCAACGTGGCGAGGTGGACCTGGTGATTGTGGGCAGTGACCGGACGCTGGGTCGCACGGGTGAGGTGGCGAACAAGATTGGCACGTACACCAAAGCGGTCCTGGCCAAGCGGCACGGCATCCCGTTCTACGTCGCCCTGCCGTTGTCCACCATTGACTGGGAACTGAAATCCGGCCGGGACATCCCGATTGAGGATCGCGACGAGAGTGAAGTCCTGGGCGCATGGGGCATGATCGCAGAGCCGCATTCTGCTGGCCGCAATCGGCGAGCCGCAAGGCACGCTTACGTCCGCGTGGCGAATCCGACCAGTGGCGCGCGGAATCCCGGATTTGATGTCACTCCCGCCGAGTTGGTGACCGGCATCATCACGCCGCGGGGAATCTACAGACCCGGAGAGCTTTGGCGGCGCCGCCGGGAACTGGGCTGCGCCGATTGAATTGAGTCTTGCCCGTGTTCCTCGGTGGTTTCGCCGCCTTTACTGTTGTTAACGGGACAACTGGATTACCCCTGAGGTAGTGGTGGTGGAGAGGTAGCCGCAGTTGGAAGCGGCGCGAAGGCTTCGTCGGCCAACTGGATCACGCGCCGGCCAGAAAGTCGAATGCGCAGAAACCGCCGCAGCAAGGTCGCGGATGGGTAGTGATAGCGGTGGTTTTCCACTTCCGCCCGCACCTGTCGCATCTCGGTGACGGTGGCAATCTGGTGGATCAGCTCAAAATCGGCGGCAAAACAGTCGGGCTTCAACCAGCGGATGAGCTTGGCCGACCCGGCGGCGTGCGGGTAGAGGCAATGGGAGAAAACCGCTTCGGCGTACGCCTCCGGCGCGCATCCGAACTTGCGGCAGACGGCCTCACGAAACTCAAGGTGCTCAGCGACAAGATCCATAGCCAATGATACGCTGGACGTAGCGCAGATGATTCAGATTGGATGCGGCAAATCAAGTGCCAACTCACGGGCATCCGGTCGCGACCCAGTTGCGGCACGCCGCCCCATAGACACGAGCACGCTCAACAGAAATGCCCCGAGCCTTCACTTCATTGACCGCACGGCGGCACAATGGGCAGTCGGGTGTCGAGGCTCGGCACCGGCAGGCAGTACTTTGGCACTTCCCCGGCCTCCGGCAATCCATCGCCGTCTTGATCCTGAGCGGGAAGATAAACGGCCAGGGTGTGCAGCACTTCGAGCTTTCCAGGTAGTCGCGCGGCATTGGCTAACTCGTGATTTCACGAAAGCCTAGGGTGAATTGGCGATGAAAGGCATTGTTCATTCGGCGGCGGGTCCAGCCTACGCGTTGGCCAATCCCATGAACTGCCGCGCGTTGCCGTAGCAGATGTTGCGGATCATGGGGCCGAGCAGGTCCTCATCCGCCGGGGCTTCGCCGTTCTCCACGTCGCGCCCGATGAGGTTGCAGAGCGTCCGGCGGAAGTATTCGTGACGCGGATAGCTCATGAACGAGCGCGAATCGGTGATCATGCCGACGAAGCGGGACAGCAGGCCCAGGTTTGACAATGCGTTCATCTGCCATTCCATGCCTTCCTTCTGATCCAGGAACCACCAGCCGCTGCCAAACTGGATCTTGCCCGGGATCGTGCCGTCCTGGAAGTTGCCGATCATCGTGGCGAAGGCGTAGTTGTCCGCCGGGTTGAGGTTGTAGAGGATCGTGCGTGGGAGGGCGTTCTCGGAATCGAGCCGGTCGAGGAACGTCGCCAGGGCGCGGGTTTGCGGGAGGTCGCTCACCGAATCGAAGCCGGTGTCCGGGCCAAGCTGTTTCAGGAGTCGAGTATTGTTATTCCTTTGCGCCCCGAGGTGAAGTTGCATGGCCCAGCCCTTTTCCGCGTTGAGTCGGCCGACGTGCAACATGATGACCGTGGCAAACTGGTCCCGCTCCTTGAGGGAGACCGCCTTGCCGGCGCGGGCCTTGCGGAAGATGGCCTTCGCTTCGGCATCCGTGCAGAAATCGGCGAACGCCTGCTCCAATCCGTGATCCGTCATCCGCGCGCCCAGTTCGGCGAAAAGATCGTGCCGGCGTTTCAGCGCGTCGAGCAGTGCGTTCAGCGAGCGGATATCCACGTCCGCGGCGGCAGCGAGCTTGTCCACCCAGGCGTTCCACGCCTCAGTCTGGTGGACGGCCAGCGCCTTGTCCGGACGGAACGTCGGCAGGACTTTGGTTTGGAGCGTGGAATGGGCGATTAACGCGTGATGTCGCAGATCGTCCGTGGGATCGTCCGTCGTGCCCACGACCTTGACCTTGAACTTCTTCAGGATGCCGTGCGCGGTGAGTTCGGGCATGGCGAGCCTGGCGTTGGCGCGCTCCCAAATTCTCTTTGCGGTGTTTTCGTTGAGCAGGTCATTGATGCCGAAGTAGCGCTTCAGTTCCAGGTGCGTCCAGTGGTAGAGCGGGTTGCGCAGGGTGTGGGGCACGGTCTTGGCCCACGCCATGAACTTCTCGAACGGCTCGGCATCGCCGGTGCAGAAGCGTTCGGGCACGCCGTTGGAGCGCATGGCGCGCCATTTGTAATGGTCGCCTTCCAGCCAGATTTCAAAGAGGTTGTTGAACTTGCGGTTCTCCGCCACATCCTTGGGTGACAGGTGGCAATGGTAATCGCAGATCGGTTCGGCCTCGGCAAAGCGGTGGTAAAGGCGGCGGGCAGTGCGGGTACTCAACAGAAAATCGTCGTGGATGAACGGTTTCATGCGTCTAGCAAACCGGAATCGCCGGTCCGGAAGCAAGCAGCATTTCCACGTCGGGAGGGGCGGGTTTCGTTTGACGAACTGCCGCTGCCGCCGAGGCTACGGAATCGCCAGCCGGTTTGTGGCCACGCCGGTTTCCGCGAGAGCCCGCCGGAAATGCGGGTTGCTGTATTGCTGCACCGACCCATCGGCCAGGGCGACGTAGCCCTGGCGAATGTGGCGAGCGGCGGTCCATCCCACGATGCTGTTCGTCCACAGGTTCAAAATGCCGGAGCTGACGGGCTTGCCGTTCACTTCCAGGTTGCCGTCACCAACGAGCAACATGTTTGGTTGGGTTTCGTCGGCGTCCAAGCCGACGAAGTAACTTACTGGCGAATCCTTTTGGAAGCTGAAATGCGAAGTCCCATCCCGCAGCGATTCGGTGTAAATCCGGTTCTGAGCTTTGACGCGTGGTCCGTCCTCGGGGCAAACCAGAATCCATGGCGTGTTCAGTTCGTTCGACATCACCTGGAAATGCGGCCAGACAGCGCCGGACTTGCCCCACTCCATCGTACCTCCGTTTGTGGTGGAAACGCGCATTGGATTTCGGTCCCCATAATCACCAGCCCAGATTCGGAATGCGAGCGAGACTTGTTTGAGGTTGTTCGCGCAGTTCGTCCGCGTGGCTGCTTTCTTCCGCTTCACGAGCGCCGGCATGAGCATCGCCGCAAGAAGCGCAAGCGCAACGACGATTACCAGCAATTCCACCAACGAGAAGGCCAGCCTGCGATGACGATGGTGAATCTCCTTCATAGCGTCAAGGGATCGCCAGTCGGTTCGTGGCCATGCCGGAGTTCTGGAGGAGCAAGCGGAATCCGTGCGCATCCACTGCCTGCACGCTTCCATCACCTAGCGCCACATTCCCTTTGCCGGCAAAACTCTCCTTCCGATGAATTTGCCTGGTCCATCCAAGCTTCTCGCTCGCATCAATCAAGCGCAGGCCCGGCGGCAGTTGAAAGCCATCACGGGTGATCTGGCGGTCGCCGGAGAGCAGCGTGTTTGGCCGGGTTTCGCTGCTGTCCATGCCGACGAAGTAGGAAACGGCGGTGTTGTCGCAGAAGTCCGGCTGGGTAGTGCCGGCTGCCACGCTCAAGAAGTTCGTCCTCGCCCGGCGTTCATCCGACGGGCAAACCACGACTTTGGGCGTGTTCAGTTCGTTCGACAGGCTCTGGAAGTGTTGCCACACCGTCCCGCTCTCCACCCACTCCAAGGTCCCACCATTCGTGACCGACACCCGCATCGGGAAGTTGTCCCCGTTGTCCCCCGACCAGATTCGGAAGGCCAGCGCGATTTGCTTCAGGTTATTGCCGCAGTTGATTCGGCTCGATTTCCTCCCAGCTTTAGCGAAACCCGGA
>CAYJNU010000524.1:0-5007 GCA_964371005.1 uncultured Verrucomicrobiota bacterium
AGCCGGGTTTTCGGAAGATACGAACCATGAAACGCGTTGCCTTGGTCACGGGCGCCTCGCGCGGCATCGGTAAAGCCATTGCTCAGGAACTGGCGCGGCGCGGGCATCTGGTGGCGGTCGGCTTCCGCGAGCGCGCAGACGCGGCGCAAGCGGTGGTAGAGGGAATCCAGCGCGCCGGGGGCGAGGGCTTCAGCACTCAACTCGACGTGACCGACGCCTCAGGCTGCAACGCCACTGCCGCAGCCATCCGCGAGCGACGCGGCCGGCTGGACATTCTTGTGAACAACGCCGGGGTCACGGACGAATCGCCTGCGCTCGCAATGGAGGACGCCGCGTGGGAGCGCGTGCTCGACGTCTGCCTCACCGGCGCGTTCCAACTGTCCCGGGCATGCGCCAAGTTCATGGTGCTGGGCCGCTGGGGGCGGATCGTGAACATCTCCTCCGTCGTTGCCAGCCAGGGCGGGCGCGGCCAGGCGAACTATGCTGCGGCCAAGGCCGGCTTGGAAGGATTGACCCGCTCGCTGGCCATCGAACTGGCGCCCCGCGGCATGCTCGTCAACGCCGTGGCGCCGGGCGTGGTCGAGACCGAAATGTCGCAACCGATCCTTCAGCAGCACGGTAACCGAGTCCTGCGTCACGTACTGCTGGGACGCGCGGGCCAACCCAGCGAGGTCGCCAGCCTGGTCGGCTATCTCGTTTCGGACGAAGCCTCCTACATCACCGGGCAAGTCTTCCGCGTGGATGGCGGGTTTGGGTTGAACCTATGATGGGCTACAACGATCTGCTTGAGTTGCTGCAATCGCGCCGCTCAATTCGCCGCTTCACGGACCGCGCCGTTGATCGCGACGACATCGGGCGCTTGCTGGGAGCGGCGCGCTGGGCGCCGTCCAATCACAACCGCCAGCCGTGGAGATTCCTGGTGCTCGAAGACCGGCAGGAGATACGAGCGCTCGCTGACAGAGTTGGGAAGAGTCTCGCGGCGAAGCTGGAGTCGCTGCCAGCGGTGGCATCGACCTACGCCGGGGAACTGGCGGAACACGCCACTCTGTTCGCGCGTGCGCCGCTCCTCATAGTGACGTTGCACAAGCGGCCCGTGAGCGTGTCCGCCGCGCTGCTCGAAGGCGTGAGCCAGCCGGAACTGGTTTCCGGGGAGCCGCTCAGTGTGGCCATGGCGGTTCAGAATCTCCTGCTAGCGGCCAACGCGTTGAGACTGGGCGCGTGCGTGATGACTGCGCCATTGCTGGCGCCGAACGTTGTGCGAGAACATTTGGCCGTGCCGCCCGGCTTCGAGATCACGTGTCTCGTGGCGGTGGGGCATCCAGCCGCAACGCCGGCGGCGACACGGAGGAAAACACTCGAACAGATTGCCGAGTTCAGAAATGATCACCAGCGTTCCGGGAGAAATGATGACGACGGGCATTGAAATCTTTGGAGAGTTGAAACCCTTGCTCGTGGAGGTGCTGGGCGTCGCGCCGGAGCAGATTCGGATGAAGAGCGTGCTGGTGGCGGACTTGGGCGCGGAGTCCATTGACCTGCTGGATCTGAGCTTCCGCATCGAGGAGCAGTTCAAGGTGAGGATTGAAGCCAACGAGATTGAGCGCGAGGCAAAGAAGCGGCTCCCCGGCGGCGTGTTTGAGAAGGAGGGCTGCCTGACGGAGGAGGCGCTGGCTGAAATCCGCACGTCCATCCCCGAACTCGATCCAGCCAAACTGGTGAAGGGTTTACGCAAGATGGATCTGCCGTCGCTGCTCACGGTCGAGTTCTTTGTGCATCTGATCGCGCGCAAGCTGGCTTTGAAAACCGAAGGAGGCGACCTGTGAGCCGTTTGGCAATCCAAGCAACGAGGTGCATCCAGCTCATAGTGCAGATTTGGAATCTGCTGTATCGCGGAGCTTCAATCCGCGGCGCGTGGGAACATCTTGAGGCCCAGCGCAGGCGGGCGGCTTGCCGAATGCAATTCGGCGATACGGCAAATTGCAGGTCTGCGCTACCAAGCGGAGGCGCGCATGCTTGAGGGACGAACAGCTTTTGTGACGGGCGGCACGGGTGCGGTCGGAACTGCGATTGTGCGGTGTCTCGCAGGGCACGGTGCGGGGGTAGCCTTCTCGTTCCATGACAACGAAGATAAAGCCCGCAAGTTGGAGAGTGAGTTCGAGGCAAAGTCAGTCAAAGCCTGGCGACTGAACGTGCTGGAGGCGGCGGCAGTCGTGCGTCTGGCGGAGACAGTGGAACAGGAACTGGGCCCGGTGGACATCCTGGTGAATAACGCCGGCATCACGCAGGTGATGCCGTTTGCACTAATTGAAGAGGAAGACTGGGACCGAATCATGGACGTGAACGTGAAGGGAATGTTCCTCGTCACGAAAGCGTTTGTGCGCCCGATGATCCGGCGGAAGGCTGGGAGCATCGTCAATCTCGGCTCGCTCGCGGGCATGCGCGTATTGGAAGTGCCGGTGCATTACGCCACGGCTAAGAGCGCCATGGTCGGATTCACCCTGGCGCTGGCCCGGGAACTCGCACGCTACGGCATCCGCGTCAACGCCGTCGTGCCTGGCCTGCTCACCGACGGCGTGAGCGCGAACGTGCCGGACAGACAGCGCGAGGATTACGTGCAGCATTGCACCGCAGGACGGGCAGGCAAACCGGAAGAGGTCGCCGAGTTAGTCGCCTTCCTCGCCAGCGATCGTGCCAGCTACATCAACGCCCAGGCCATCCACGTGAACGGAGGCATTTGATGAAGTTTCGGTTCGTGGACAAGATTCTCGCGTGGACGCCGCACCAACGGATTGTCGGCATCAAGGCCGTGTCCTTCGAAGAGTATTGTCTGAAGGAATCGTTCGGCGACGAGGCGAAGCTGCCGGAGACGCTGCTGCTGGAGAGTTTCCTGCAACTGGGAAACTGGTTGCTGCTCCTCTCTTCGGATTTCAACCAAATGGGGATCGTCATCCGGATTTCAGAGGTGTGTTTTCTCGACAGGCTCCGGCCGGGCGAGCAACTGCGCCTGGAAGTGACCGTGACCCGACGCCACGACGATGGGTTTGAGTTGTCAGGCGAAGGGACGGTGGACGGACGCACCATCATCACGGGCCTGGGTTGCCTAGCGACGCCGGGCCCGGCCGCCGAGTATGTGAGCCCGGACGACCTGCGTGTGCTGTTCTCGGAAATCTACCAGCCGGAGGAAATCCTGCCGGCGTGAGAACGTCTCGTCCATACACCTACCTGGGAACGGTGACCGGCATGTGCCGACAGTGCCGCGCGCTGGTCCCGGCGCGAGTGTTGGAGGAGGACGGCGCGGTTTTCCAAGAGCGGCTCTGTCCGACATGTGGCCCATCCCGAGCGCGCATCGCGGATGACGTAAACTGGTATCTGCAGCGGAGCGCCACCACCGTCCGCTGCAAGCCAGCCCGCCAGCCGGGTTTGTCGGTGACGACCGGTTGCCCGCATGATTGCGGCCCGTGCCAGTTCCATGCGAACGCCTGTCACCTGCCGGTGTTCTCCGTCACGAACGCCTGCAACATGAATTGCCCGATCTGCTTTACCTACAACCGGGCGGACCAGAAGTACTTCATGAGCCGCGCCGAGTTGCGCTTGTTGCTGGATCGGCTCATCGCCCGCGCCGGTCCGTTCGATCTCATCAACATCACCGGCGGCGAACCCACGCTGCACCCGGACATCCTGGAGTTGTTGCGAGAATGCCAGCGGCCCGAAATCGGACGCGTGACGATGAACTCGAACGGTTTGCGGCTGGCCGGGGACGAAGACCTCTGCCGCACGCTGGCGGGGCTGGGTGTTTACGTGGTGCTTTCCTTCGATACGTTCCATGGCGATAGGTCGGCGAAGATTCATGGGCGCGACGTGGTGGACGTCAAGCGGCGGGCGCTGGCGAACCTCCAGCGCTTCGGCATCGGCACCACTCTGCTCAACGTCATGATCCGCGGGCTGAACGACGATGAAATCGGCGAAGTCATCGCGCTCGCCCAAGCGCATCCGGTGGTTCGCAGCATCACGGTTCAAACGATGACCTTCACCGGCCACGGCGGGCGGAACTTCCAGCCGCGCGAGACAATGCCGCTGGATGGCGCGGCCCGGGCGATTGAGACGGCAACGAACGGCGCGTTGCGCGCACGCGACTTCTTCCCGCACAGCGGGGCACATCCGCTTTGTTACAGCGTGGCCTACTATCTCCAACAGGACGGCCATTACCGTTCGTTGACGGAGGTCTTCACAGTTGAGGAACTGCGGCGGATGCTCGGCCACGGCTATCTCCTCCAACCGGGCGAGAACAGCCAGGACGTGTTTCGCAACGCCATTGACCGGCTATGGGCCGCCGGAGATGCCGCGAACCTCTTGCCCTCCCTCCGGCGACTGGTGGAACAGATGTATCCGTCCGGGCGGGTCTTGTCACGGGCCGAGTGCCAGGCCGTGGCTGAACAATCGCTGCTGGCCGTTTACCTCCACTCGCACATGGACGAAGACACGCTTGATCTGGGTCGTTTGTCCGTGTGCCCCGACCAAGTGCCAGATCCGGATGGGCGTCTCATTCCAGCGTGCGCCTACAATCTGTTTTACCGCGAGAAGGATCCGCGGTTTTGGTGCGCGCAAAGCTGACACAAAGACCGAAAACCCAAGCCCCAAGAACCAAATCCCAGTGAATCACCAAGCATCAATGTCCAAGCGCGGTTGCGGCGACGATCGAGGAATCGTGGGCTTTGGAGTTTGGGTTTTGAGAGTTGGAGCTTCCTTGGGATTTGGCCCTTGGGGCTTGGATCTTCTTCGAGAGACATGATTACCAAGCGCGAACTCTGCGAAGGTCGGGAGAAGTTCCGCCGGTTCTTGTCCGGCGAGACTCCGGAGCGCGTCTTCGCCTCGCCCACGTGCCATCCATCGCAACCAACCGGCTTCTGTCCGTGCGACCGTCCGCTGGTGGGGCGGCTGTGGTTCTACGCGAAAGCGTGGGCGCTGCTGGCGGTGTTGAAGCAGGCCTTCAGCCGGCCCAAGATCGCGCTG
>CAYJNU010000525.1:0-4993 GCA_964371005.1 uncultured Verrucomicrobiota bacterium
CAATAACACAGCGGCCAACAGCAACAACGGGCGATTCTGGACGCTGCCGTGGGACTGGACGGACACCTGGGGGCCCACGTGGAATTCGGGACAGGATCTCGCGTGGAATGGCATGTGGAATTCGACCGCCAGCTACCACCGGGACATGCAACGGGATTACCGGAATACGATGCGCGGGATTCGCGACTTGCTGTTCCAACCGGATCAGATCAACCCGCTGATCGACGCCGTGGCCGCGCGCCTGGCGGGCGTTGCGGTGGCGGACATGGTTCGGTGGGCCAACGCCACGCCATCGGGCGCGTCCTATGCCAGCCTCGGGAATCCCGGCCCTGGCTTGGCGCAGGGGCTTGCCGGTTACGTCAAAGACCTGAAGGAATTCATGTTCGCCGGGGGCTCGCACGGCTGGTGGGTGGACCGGCAGACGGTGGAAACGGGCGGGTGGATCACGCGCTTGGATTCGGTGGCCGCCGACGCCGGTATTCCCAATCGGCCAACGATCTACTACGTGGGGCAGACGAATTACCCGATGAATTCGCTGACCTTCGAGTGTCTGCCCTTTGCTATTCCGCAAGGCGCCGGCACGTTTGCGGGGATTCAATGGCGGTTGGCCGAAGTGCGAAACACGAATCAGCCCGCTGCTGACCCGCGCGTCATCCCGCCGCTCGAATGGGACGCGATCTGGGATTCCTGCGTGCTCACCGCTTGGAGCAACCGCATTACCTTCCCGGGCATCTACACGGCGACGAACAAACTGTATCGTGCCCGGGTGCGGCATCTGGACAACACCGGGCGCTGGAGCAAATGGTCCGCACCGGTTGAGTTTGCGGTAACCGCGGTGGACCTCACGGCGCTGTTGCGCGAGGGACTGCGCATCTCGGAGATTATGTACAATCCCCCCGCGCTGGGCAGCTTCAGCGGGGAGGATCTGGAATTCCTGGAACTCGAGAATGTTGGCAACGGAACGCTCGACTTGGGCGGGCTCGCGTTCAGCGGAATAACCTTCACCTTCACGAACGGCACGAGCCTCGCCCCCGGCCAGAAGTTCCTGCTGGGCCGCAATGCGATCGCGTTGCAGGCCAAGTATCCCGGCGTGGTCGTGAACGGCCTCTATACCAGCAGGCTCGACGACGGCGGCGAAGCGATCCGCCTGAAGATGCCCACCGGGATCACCGTCCTCGAAGTCACCTATGGGGACACACCACCGTGGCCGGTCACGGCGGATGGCTTGGGCTGGTCACTCGTGCTCGATGATCGCATCGCGGGCACGTACCACGTCAGTGCGGAGGTTGGCGGTTCGCCGGGAACGGATGAGGTGGCCAGCGTGATTCCGCCCGTCGTCATCAACGAACTGCTCACGCACACCGATCCGCCGCTGCTGGATTCCATCGAGTTGTTCAACCCCACGGACGGCACCGTCAACGTGGGCGGCTGGTTCTTGAGCGACAATGCCTCGACGCCGAAGAAGTATCGCATTCCAGCGGGGACGACCATTCCCGCCGGCGGCTATGCGGTTTTCACCGAGGCGGATTTCAACTTGGGCGAAGCCACGTTTGCGCTCAGCAGCCTTGGTGATGACGTGTACCTGTTTTCGGGCGACGCGACGACCAATCTGACCGGCTACGCGCATGGCGCGACGTTTGGCGCTTCGGAGAACGGCGTGAGCTTCGGCCGTTACGAGAACAGTCTCGGCCAGGAGGATTTCGTGGCGATGGCGGCGCGGACGTTGGGTACGAACAACCCACGTCCGTTGGTTGGGCCGGTGGTGATTTCGGAAATCATGTTCCAACCGCCGTCCCTCGGCCCGAACGAGAACTTCGCCGCCGAGTTCATCGAATTCCAAAACGTGATGGCCACGAAGGTCCCGTTCTATGCCTTGGGTTTCCCCACCAACACCTGGCGGCTGGGCAACGCCGTGGACTATTGTTTCCCGACGAACGTTGTGCTGCCGCCAGACGGGCGGCTGCTGGTCGTCAGCTTTGATCCGCTCGCCAACCCGACAGCACTGGCGAATTTCCGTGCGATCTATGGAATCGGCCCCGACGTGCCGGTGTTTGGTCCATGGATGGGTCGGCTGGATAATGATGGTGAAAGCGTCGAGCTCAAGTTCCCGGACCAGCCGGAAGTGGATGGCTTTGTGCCTTACGTGATGGCCGAGAAGGTGGCGTATCGTCCGGCTTCGCCTTGGCCCGCCGACGCCGCAGGCAGTGGCCAGTCGCTTCAGCGTGCCACTTTGCTGGCGTACGCCAACGATCCGGCCAACTGGTTTGCCACCACGCCCACTCCCGGTTCGCTGTCGCCGCAAACCACGACTGACGTGGATGGCGATGGCGTGCCCGACACATGGGAGATGCTTCACGGCAGTGACCCGTTTGTCGCCGATGGAAACCAGGATGCCGATGGTGATGGCTTCGACGGTTACGCCGAGTGGCTGGCGGGCACGAATCCGCAGGATCGCGACAGCTATCTGAAGTTCGAAGCCATTCGGCAGGGGGTGAATCTCGTTACGCTTGAATTCGGCGCCAAGGCGAATCGCTCATACAGCATCCTCTCTGCGCCATCGGCGGAAGCTGAAATCTGGTTCAAGGTGGCCGATGTGCCCGCGCAGCCGGCCGACCGCATGTTCACGATCGAGCAACCTGCAAATGACGCCACGTTCTATCGGCTGGTGACGCCAATTCAACCCTGAACCGCGATCTGCACTCTTTATGAAGAAACGCCAATCGATCCTAGGATTCCTCCTCCTGTTGCCGCTGTTGGGGCTCACGCTCCCAAGCCGCGCCGTCGTGCCGCGTGCCGAACACCCGCGTCCGGACGCCTTACGTGAAAACTGGGCCACGCTCAACGGTGAGTGGCAATTCGAGATGGACGAGAATGGCGATGGCGAATCGCGCGGTTTCGTTTCGGGCAAGGACCTGGCGTCGAAGATCATCGTGCCGTTCTGCCCGGAGAGCAAGCTGTCGGGCATCGGCCACGACGGTTTGATGAAGCACACCTGGTATCGCCGTACGTTCGAGGTGCCGGCCAGCATGAAGGGCAAGCGCGTGCGGTTGCACTTCGGAGCGGTGGATTACCAGGCATGGGTTTGGGTTAACGGCCAACTCGCCGGGTCGCACGTCGGCGGCAGTGTCGCCTTCAACTTTGACATCACGTCGTTACTCCAGGACGGCAGCAACGAATTGGTCGTCCATGTTTTCGACGACACCGCCAGTGGCAAGCAACCCACCGGCAAGCAGACGCATTCGGTCAGCGAAGGCTGCGTGTATACTCGTACCACGGGCATCTGGCAGCCAGTGTGGCTGGAAGCCGTCGGCTCGACGTTTGTGGAAAGCTTTTCAATTGTGCCCGACCCGGATCAGTCGCGGGTGTTGATCGAGGCCACCGTCAATGGGGCGGACAAGGACCTGCAACTCACCGCCGAAGCCTTCGCCGATGGTAAGCGGGTCAGTTCGGATTCGTGCGAAGCCGCCTGGCGGAATCACCGGCTTGTCCTGAACCTGAGCAAGAAGCAGCTTTGGGAACCGGGTAAGCCGTTTCTCTACGATCTGAAGTTCAAACTGACGCGCAAGGGCAAGACCGTGGACGAGGTTGCGAGCTACTTTGGTCTGCGCAAGGTGTCCATCGAAGGGCGCGCGATCCTCATCAACGACCAGCGGGTCTTTCAGCGTTTGATTTTGGACCAGGGGTTCTATCCCGACGGCATCTGGACCGCGCCCACGGATGACGAGTTGAGAAAGGACATTGAGCGCTCCATGGCTGCCGGCTACAACGGCGCGCGCCTGCACCAGAAGGTGTTTGAGCCGCGCTTCCTCTACTGGGCGGACAAACTTGGCTACCTCGTGTGGGGCGAGTTCCCGAACTGGGGATTCAACTTCCGTCCCGAAAACTATGCCAACTACATCAACGAATGGACGGAGATTCTGGTGCGCGATCGGAATCATCCCTCGATCGTGGGGTGGTGTCCGTTCAACGAAACCCCAGCGGAGGCTCAGGAGATTCAGAACATCGTCTGGCGCGAAACAAAAGCGATCGATCCCACGCGGCCCGTGTTGGAAACCAGCGGTTGGTCGCACGGCATCCAGAATGCCGAGGTGCGCGACGATCACGACTACAACCAGGAGCCGGCCGGCTTCAAGCAGCGTTGGATGCGTTTCTTCGCCAATGGACGCAAGTTGGAAATGCCCGCCCGCTATGGCTCGAGTTCGGCTGGGAATCGAGACCTGGGTGTGCCGTTCATGGTGAGCGAATTTGGCGGCACCTTCTGGGGGGAGCAGCAAGGCGGTTGGGGCTACGGCAATGGTCCGAAGAACCTCGAGGAGTTCTACACGCGCTACGAAGGTCTGGTCAGCGCGCTGCTCGACAACCCCGACATGTTCGGCTTCTGCTACACCCAGTTGACCGATGTGGAACAGGAACACAACGGGCTCTACTATTACGACCGGCGGCCCAAGTTCGACATGAAACGTCTGCACGCTGCCACCTCGCGCAAGGCGGCTTACGAAGCCGCGGGACCAACCACCCCACAGCCGCAGCCAACGAAGAAGACCGACTGGAAGGTTCTGGTAGGAGCGACTGCTGATGGCGACGTGTGCGTTCCGTATCGGTTCACCACCGCCCAACCGGCGGAAGGTTGGAACACCGAAGCCTTCGACGACGCAGCCTGGTCCGCGGGCCGCGCTCCGTTTGGCCACGCCCTGCCGCACGTGCGAACCGATTGGACCACCAGCGACATCTGGTTGCGGGGCACCTTTGAGTGGAGAGGCGGGGAACTGAAAGAAGCAGCCCTCGTCATCTTCCACGATGAGGACAGCGAAGTCTTTGTGAACGGAAAGCAGGTGTGGAGCGGTTTGGGCTTCCTCACGCGCTACGACATCTACGACATCACCAGGACTCTCAAGGTCACCTTGAAAACTGGCCGAAACACGCTGGCGGTTCACACGCGGCAGACTGGCGGTGGTCAGTTCATTGATCTGGCATTGCTGGAAAGCTTGTAAGC
>CAYJNU010000526.1:0-4917 GCA_964371005.1 uncultured Verrucomicrobiota bacterium
GAACAGGCCGGCGCTGTCAAGTTTGTTCACGGTGCTATTTCAACATGGCTTCTTCGCACTGCCAACCGGAACGCGGATCAGTCCCTGTCCGCAGCACGTGACGCTGTCAATGAGCGTCGGGTTTCCCGCACACCACGGATGTTGGCAGAGTGCTGCGAGCCGGGACGGACTCGCGGTCCGTCGCTGTCCGAAGTGGCAGTGTCCAAGACGCGCGCCTCACGGGCAGATGCAGGCGTGGTTTTTTTTTTTGGCGCCGCGCTACGCTGGGGACACGTGCAGCAACTGGTTGAAGACTTTCTGGTTTACCTCCGGCACGAGCGGGGGCAGGCGGAGCATACGCAGCGCACGTACGCCGCGCTGCTCGGCAAATTCACTGCCTGGGCCGAGACGCAGAAGCTCGCGGACTGGCGCGAGGTCGAGTTGAAGCACCTGATGGCCTTCCTCCAGCACGAGCGCGAACGCCCGTTGGCGGACGAACCCAAGGAATCCTCCCGCCGATTAAGCAGCGAAAGCGTCTATCTCGAAATCGCGGCGCTGCGGGCCTTTTACCGGTTCGCGGTGAACGAGAAGCTGCTGCCGATGAACGTCGCGGAATTCCTCTCGCTCCCTCGCCGTTGGAAACGGCTGCCCAAATCGCTCAGCAACGCGGAAATTGAAAAGCTGCTGGCCCCGGAAGTGCCGGAGACGCCATCGTCGCTGTGCGATCAGGCGGTGCTGGAGCTGGCCTATGCTTCGGGTTTGCGCCTGGCGGAGTTGCGCGGCTTGCGGCTGGAGCAAATGCATCTGGAGGCGGGTTTTGTGAATGTCATCGGCAAAGGAAACAAGGAACGCGTGGTGCCGGTGGGCAGCAAAGCGGTCGCCGCCTTGAATTGCTACCTCGAAGGCGGTCGGCCCAAGCTGGTTACCCCGCGTTCGACGGCGGCGGTGTTTCTCACGAAGAAGGGCAGCCCGTTTGCCGCCTGCACGCTCTGGGGACGGATCAAGCGGCGCGTGCGGCGGGCGGGCATCGGGCGGAACGTGACGCCGCACATGCTGCGGCACAGCTTCGCCACACATCTGCTGGAACACGGCGCGGACTTGCGCGTGATCCAGGAGTTGCTCGGCCACGCGAGCATCAGCACGACGGAGGTTTATACGCACGTCACCGGCAACCGGCTGCGCGACATCCACCGGAAGTTTCACCCGCGGGCGTAATCACGGGTCTGCGGAGGGCCCGGGTGGTTCGGAAACAAGGCGGACGCCGTGTCGTCGCCGGGGTTCTTCGGGTCAACGCCACCCTCGCGGATTCGGGCGGGCAGATTCGCCGCCCCCGCAGTGCGTTGCCGATTAACCAGGGCAGCGGGCGTTGCGGACGGGCGCGGACGGGCGCGGACGGGCCGCGCCGATGAAGAATTTCATTTCCATCCGCCCGTCAGCCTCCAGAATGTCCCCCGAACCGTATGATTCTGAATGATGCCCAACGACAGCAGGTCGCCGCGTGGATTGCCGCCGGCGCGAAGCTGTCCGAAATCCAAAACCGCCTCGCCGCCGAATTCGGCCTCACCCTGACTTACATGGAAGTCCGAATGTTGGTGGACGATCTCAAGCTGACGCCCAAGGACCCCGAACCGGTGAAGCCCGCCGCTCCGCCGGCGGCGGCCCCTGGCCAGACGCCGCCGCCGGGGCCCTCTGAGCCCGAGGCGGAATTGATGCCGCCTGAACCTCCTCGCGGCTTGGGCCGCGTGTCGGTCTCGGCCGATAAGATTGCGCGACCCGGAGCGATCGTGAGCGGCAAGGTCACCTTCAGCGACGGCCAGCAGGCGGATTGGTATCTCGATCAGACCGGACGGCTGGGCGTCATCCCGAAACAGCAAGGCTACAAACCATCACCGATGGATGTGCAGGAGTTTCAGTTGGCCCTTCAGGACGAGTTGGCCAAGCTGGGATTCTGACACCCAACGCTCCGCTGCCATGTGCCACCGCGTCTGGCTTCTGCTGTTCCCGGCAACCCTCTTCCTCCTGACGAGTTGCAGCACACCGCGCCCGGACGACGCGCGGTATTTCCAGATCGGCGAATCGGTGGTGCTCGTCGGTCAGGCGCCTGCCCGATTGGCCTTCTCACCGGCACCGCCCTGGCCCATCGTCGTCCGCAGCACTTACCTGCGCAGCCTCCCGCAAACGGTGGTTTACCAGCCCGGCCACGATTTTCTGGCGGATGATGCCGGCCGGATCTGGCGAGCGCCCACTTCGCGCATTCCGGACTTCCGCACGAACATCCTGTTCGGGAAGGAAGATTTTCGCCACGACCAGTTCCCCGGATACGGCAACGGCCCGTTCATCGTTTATGTGGACTACACGCATCACGAGAAATTCCGCGTACGACCGGCGAAGCGGGAGTTTAGCGCAACCATGCTGCCGAAGACGCTACAACGACTCCTCGCCGGCGACCCGCTCCGCATCGTGGCTTTTGGTGACAGCATCACCGCTGGTGGCGACGCGTCCGCGCCGAAACTGATCTTCTGGGAACGCTGGGCGGACGCGCTTCGCCAGAAGTATCCGCACGCCACCATCGAAGCGATCAATGGTGCGACGGGCGGCGACAGCACCGTGCAGGGCCTGGCGCGGCTTTCGGAGAAGGTGATCGCCCAAAAGCCGAATCTCGTGCTGATCGGCTTCGGCATGAACGATCACAATCGCGAGGGCTACGGCGTGTCGCTGCCGACGTTTACGGAAAACCTGAGCAAGCTGGTGGACCGCGTGCGTACCGAATCAGGCGCGGAGGTGGTGCTGTTCTCGGCCTTTCCGCCAAATCCCAAGTGGCATTTCGGCTCCCACAATATGGCCGCTTACGCTGCCGCGACGGAAACCGTGGCCCGCGAGCAGCGTTGCGCCTTTGCCGACGTTTATCATCTCTGGCTGAAGCTTGGTAAGCACAAGAAGCCGGAGGACCTGCTCGCCAACAATATCAACCACCCGAACGACTACGGGCACTGGATCTATTTCCAAGCCCTGCAAACCCTCGGGCTTTGACCAACGGTCTGGCGGGCCACCGGCCACGAAACCGAAGCGGTCGCCCTGACGGCGGAGTGGATGCCCAACCGATACCTCCGTTTGCGTGTTCGGGTTGGACCTTGGCTGGGGTTCCTGAAAACCAGCCGGGGACAGGCGCTCTTACCGACTCGCCAGCGAGTGCATCTTGGCGTGCCAGTCGGTTTGGTTTCGCAAGCACTCCAACAGTGGTTCAAGGTCGGCCCGCGCGGAAACCACGACCATCTGATGGCCATCCAGCACCATCACGCAGGCTTTCATCCGACGAGCCGAAGTAATCTTGGCCGGCAGATACACGCCAACCAGTTGGTCGTGGTCGAGCACTCCGACGACGCGCTCCCAGCCGCGCGTCCTCATCACGCCGTCGGCGGCATTGAGCATGGCCGTGCGATCTGGACGCTTCGATCCGGATGCCAATTGATAGATGCCCACCTCGACGCCTCGCACCGCCCGCAAGGCAACCCGTGCCTCGGGGTCGAGCGGGGCAAAGGACAAACCGGCGCGGGCGAGGCCCAGCGTCACGCTCCCGATGTTGAGGCCGATCTGCTGCCGCCACTCAGCACCACTAGCCCGCGTCAATTCGCTCCGCAACATCCTCGTGTCCGAGCTCAGATGGAAGTAGCTGATCACTCCCACCGCCAGCACCGCGAGCACGACAAACGGGATCAGTGTCACGGCCAGGACAGCCCAAAGCCAGAAGCGCTTTGCCCGTGGGCGAATCAACGGAGGCACGAGAGGTGCGGGAGGTGGGTTCATGTTACCGGGATGTTTCAGGGTTGGGCCAACCGGGCGGTGTGGTTCAGACCCTCACCGCCTGCCAAGGGTTCAAGGGTCCGCCGCTCACTTCTTGACGGCATCGCCGATTTCCTTGAGCGGCTTGATGTCCAGCTTCTCGCCCAGCGCCGCGATCTGTTCAGGCCGGATGTCGCCCACCACGTTGACGAGCACCACGTTCTTCGGGTCAATCACCGTAACCGCGACGCCCGCCAAAGCCGTGCCCCCTTGCGTCTGAGTGTAAACCCCGACGTCTTCGCCCTGTTTGCCCTGCACGTTCACGTTGCGTTCCCAGCCGCGCCCTTCGAGGTCCTGTCGGATGCTCTGAACGCGCTTCTGCATTTCGTCCCGATTCTCGTCGCTCAAGCCCACGACGTTAACCCGGACGAGTTGCACGCTGCGCAGGAGCTTGGCGGCGTCGGGTTCTTCCTTCTCGAGAAGCAGGGCGGCGAAATTGAGCAGATTGCTCCGAATGTTGACTTCCACGAATTCACCACCTTTGCCCGGCGGCGTGAACTTGCCGAAATCCACCATGCCGGGTGAATCAGCGCGAGTCGTGAGGCACAGGCTGGCGGTGAGGAGCGCGAACGCGAACGGACGACAGAGCGAGTTTTTCATAGCGATTTCAAGTTGATGCATTTGAGGAACCCGAAGTTCCCATTGTGAGGAATACCCGGCTGCCGACCCGTTTGTTTCAGAAACATCGCGGAGGTGCATGCGCCGCATGGCCGCCTCCTGGCGCGGTCCTGTCTCTGGCGGACTTGTTTGCCGATTCAGACTGGCCTCGCAGGCCGCGACCGCCAGAGGCGCTGAATCCCTGCTGGTTGATCAGAGAATTCCCGCGCCCGGCTTGCCTCTTGCCAGCGCGCCGGGCCTGACCCAATCAAACTGAATCAGACCCAGTCAAACCGATGCCCACTTGCAGACCCGATCTCATGGGCGCGCGCCGGAACTGGCCAGGAACACATCCGCGCCTTGTGCCGAATCGCCGCAAACTTCCCTTGCCTTGGGTTTTCGCAGCCTCCACACTTGGGTCAACCTGACGCATGGACTGTGCGATCACGAGTTTGACGCTATGATTCGCTCAATGGTGTTTACCACGCAGGGTCGCCTGCA
>CAYJNU010000527.1:0-4860 GCA_964371005.1 uncultured Verrucomicrobiota bacterium
CGGCCTTGTTCGGAACGAGGAGGTCGCAGGTGCAACTCCTGCCACCCTGACCATTATACGGAAGGCAGGCAGATATAAGCTGGCTGCACCTGTCTCGAAAACAGGATCGGCATCGCCGAGGTCGGAGCATTACCGACGCCTTCCGCCATCGTCCTGTAGCTCAATAGCAGAGCACCCGGCTGATAACCGGGAGACCGTGGAGCGTTACCGCGCGGGACGACCAATTCTTCCACTGGATGGTGTAGTCAGTCTGCACGCCGGTCTGAAAAGCCGGAGGTGTCGGCGCAATCCCGACTCCAGTGGCCACTCTCGAAAACTCAACCCCGCTTCGGCGGGACGAAAGGAACCATGAACACCTTGATTAAAACCCAGGTGCGCCTTTTCGCCTCGGCCCGAAGCTGGATCGAGGGCGAAGCGGTGCGCCAACTCTATGCCACTGCGAAACTCGATGGCGTGCGCCTCGCCGTTGGCTTCCCGGATTTGCATCCGGGCAAAGGCACGCCGGTCGGCGCCGCCTTCGTGACCGAAGGCGTGATCTACCCGCACCTCATCGGTGGCGACATCGGTTGCGGCATGGCGCTGTTCAAGACGGACCTGGTTCGTCGCGACGCCAAGCTCGACCGTTGGGCAGATTTGCGCTTCAACCTCGAACACCCGTGGGACGAGTTCGTGGACGGCTTCCTGGCCGAGCACGATCTGGAGTCCACGGAGTTCGACCCGGCACTTGGCACCATCGGAGGCGGCAATCACTTCGCCGAACTGCAGACCGTTGAGGAGATCCTCGACGCCAGCGCGTTCCGCAAGGTGGGCCTCGGCAGGCAGCAACTGGTGGGGCTGGTCCACAGCGGCTCGCGTGGATTGGGTGAATCCATCCTGCGGACTCACGTGGAACAGCACTTCGGTGACGGCGTGGAAGCCGAATCGTTCGCCGCAGAGGCATACCTCCGCGACCACGATTATGCTCTGCGCTGGGCCAAGGCAAACCGGGAACTCATCGCCCGCCGCTTCGTAGCGACGCTCGGTGCGGAAGCCGAAGGCCTCTGGGACGGATGCCACAACAGCATCACGGGCTGCGAAAGCGAGGCCGGTGCTGTCTGGGTCCACCGCAAGGGCGCGGTCACCGCCGAGAGCGACTTCGTGGTCATCCCCGGTTCACGCGGCTCGTTGAGCTACCTGGTGAAACCGACGGGCGATGGTGAAAGTCACGCCTGGTCACTGGCTCACGGTGCGGGTCGGAAGTGGGCGCGTAGTGAGGCGCGCCTCCGCATGCGCGAACGGTTCCACAGTCATCAGTTGGTGCAAACGCCGCTCGGTGGCCGGGTGGTCTGCGAAGAGCGCGACCTGCTCTACGAGGAAGCGCCGAGCGCCTACAAGAAGGTCGAGACGGTGGTTCAGGACCTCGTTGATGCCGGACTGGTGTCCGTTATCGCGACGTTGAGACCACTCCTCACTTACAAGACGCGCAAGATCCGCCGCTAGCGCGTCCACAATGCCACGGAGGGATCGAGTCCACGGAGTTAATGCCTGCCCGCGAGCAGCGACTCTGTGTTCTCATCCCTTGAGGCACCTCCCTTTCGTCCGTGAATGCAAAGCAGCTCGCGCAATCAGCCCTTCAAGCTGGTCCTAGCCGGTGCGAGTCCGGCCACGGATGCCATTTGCTCTCAAGGTGTAATTAGTTCTGCACGCCGCTCTGCGAAGGCGGAGGTTCGTGGTGCAAGTCCACGTGAGAGCGCCACTTTCATTGCCCCTGTGCCTCAGCAGCCACAGGGCGGGTTTCGTAAACCCGTATTCGTCGGTGCGAGTCCGACCAGGGGCTCCATTTCAATGGTGATCATGATGTAACAGCAGCATCACGCCCCGTGAAGGCGTTTGTGCCGGTGCGAATCCGGTTGGTCACCCCAATTTCGATGGGCCGAAGTTGATCGGTTATCCTCCACCATAAGGAGGGCGTAGCGTCTGGTGTGAAAACGCCAGCGCTCCGGGTTCGATTCCCGGCATGGAGTGCCTCCGTTCGATCACGCCACTTGTCCATCGTGACTTGCCGAGCACCGCGTTTGCGTTGTGCTCGGCTCAGAACCGCATCCGCGAAGTGGCGCAATGTTTGTGCTGCCTCGCGGACAGTCCCGTAGTTCAACCGCGATAGAACACCCGAAGCAATTCGGGAGATGTGGGTTCGATTCCCATCGGGCGCGCCATTTTCGACGGGCCGTTGAGTATGGATTATCGGTGAAGTCCGCAAGGATGAGCGGGTTCGAACCCCGCCCCAGCCGCCAGATGGCTGGGTTTCCAACTCGCCTCTTGTCCGTCGTATTGGTCGTGCGCCAGCACTTTTCGACGGGTCGCAGGATTGGGTTATCGCTCATAACGACGTGGTCGCCGGTTCGAGTCCGGCCTCCGGAACCAAATGCCGGAGTAGCTCAGTGGTAGAGCACGTAATTCCCAATTCGTCTCTTATCCGTCGGTTCTTGCTGATGGGCCGAAGACATCGGGTTATCGGTTATTGGTTCGAATCCAATCCGGGCGGGAAATGTGCCCGGTAGCTAAGCGGTATAGCAATTCCCGCGTCGTCCCTTGCCCATCTCAGTTTTGTCTCTGCCCCGGCGGAGACGACTCAACCACAACCCTGAACCCGGAGGTCGTATGGCAAACCGCATCCATGAATCAGATGAACCGCATTTCGAAATCACCAGCAAACGTCGCCGCGGCTTCCCTTCCGAGACACAGGTGAAACGCGGCGTGCGCGTCGTTCACGGAGACAAGGAGTTGTTCGAGAAGCTCGGGCGCAACGACCTCTGCCCATGCGGTTCAGGACACAGCTTTTAAGAACTGCTGCCTCCGCTCCGGACGGTTCGACGGCGCTAGCCGGAATCACTTCTTTCCGCGAGTAGTCAGATTATTTCCTGCGGGCCGAACAGTGTGGGTTATCTCGTCTGTTAAACGAACCATCCCCACGCTTACCAACTTGTCCGCAGTGCAATTCGATCAACCGTGCCGAGAGTTGGCGGCGCAGAAAATGAAATGGAGGCCAACATGGCTATCAACTATGCAAAGCTCTTCAACCGCCGTGTCACACCGCAGTCGCAGCCAATCCCGGGTTCGGCTCAGGTCCGCAACTCGGGCGGCGGTTACTCGTGGGAGGTCGATGACTGGACCCGCTTCGACCGTTTCCTGATTCTCGGTGCCGAGGGCGGCACCTATTACATCGGCGAGCGCGATCTCGTGAAGCAGAACCACGATGTGGTGGTGCGCAGCATCAAGCAGGATGGTGTTCGTGCCGTGAAGCGCATCATTGAGATCAGCGACAGCGGCCGGGCGCCGAAGAACGATCCGGCCATCTTTGCACTGGCATTGGTGGCAACTCACGGCGATGCCGAAGCCAAGGCTCTGGCTTTCCAGAACCTCGGCAAGGTCTGCCGCATCGGCACGCACCTGTTCCACTTCGCGGAGTATGTGAATGCTCTGCGCGGTTGGGGCCGTGGTCTGCGCAACGCCGTGGGCCGCTGGTATGTCAGCCGTGAGGCTGAGGACCTGGCCCGCCAGGCCGTGAAATATCAGCAGCGCGATGGCTGGTCGCACAGCGATCTGCTCCGCCTCGCCCATCCGAAGGCATCGAGCCGTGAACACGAAGCGGTTTTCCGCTGGATGCTCACCGGGGCGCACTCGCTCGGTGAACGCGAGGTGAAGCGCAAGGTTCGCGGTGAGGACCGTATCGCAAAGTATGCCGCAGTCGGCGAACTGCCGAAGCTCATCGAAGCCTTCGAGCAAGTGAAGAGGGCAACCAACGTGATCCAGGTCGTGAAGCTCATCGATGAGTTCGACCTGCCGCGTGAGGCCATCCCGACGCAGTGGCTCAATGAAGTCAAGGTATGGGAAGCCTTGCTCGAACACATGCCGATGACGGCGATGATCCGCAATCTCGGCAAGATGACGAGCATTGGACTCGTTCAGCCGTTCAGTGACGCGGCCAAGCTCATTGTCCGCAAACTGGGCGACGAAACGGTGCTCAAGCGCGCTCGCATTCACCCGTTGGCGGTGTTGATCGCTGAAAAAGTGTATGCGCAGGGTAAGGGCGAGAAGGGTTCGCTCACCTGGAAGCCGGTGCCGAAGATCGTTGATGCACTGGATGCGGCGTTCTACGCGACGTTCCAGAACGTTGAACCGTGCAACAAGCCGGTGCTCCTGGCACTGGACGTCAGCGGTTCGATGGGCGGCGGTTCGGTGGCAGGCTCGTGCCTGACTCCACGTGAAGCCAGCGCCGCCATGGCGTTGGTGACGGCGGCAACCGAGGAGGAATACCACATCATGGGATTCTCGAATCGGTTCATCCCGCTGAACATCTCGCCACGCATGCGCCTGGACGACGTGGTGAAGCGCATCAGCAACCGGCCGTTCGAGGCTACGGATTGCGCTCTGCCCATGATCTGGGCTCGCGAAAACGAGGTGAACGTCTCGGCGTTCATCACCTACACGGACAGCGAAACGTGGGCGGGTAACATCCACCCGGCGCAGGCCCTGCGTCAGTATCGCAGCGAGTTCGTCGGGGACGCGAAGGCAGTCGTTGTGGGCATGACTTCCAACGGCTTCACCCTCGCCGACCCAAACGACCGCGGCATGCTCGACGTGGTCGGCTTCGATACGACGGCGCCCGCAGTCATCGCGGACTTCGTTCGCGAGAGTTAATCAATGCGGGCGGAGGCGAAAGTCTCCGTCCGCACTTCAATTTCATATCCCGTTGGCCGAGCAGTTCAGGCGGCGGTTTGCAAAACCGCAGAGGCTGGTGCGATTCCAGCACGGGATTCCAATTTTCCGGGCATAGGTGTTGAGAGACACACGCCGGTCTTCCAAACCGGAGTAGAGGGC
>CAYJNU010000528.1:0-4860 GCA_964371005.1 uncultured Verrucomicrobiota bacterium
CGTTGAAACTAGCATGCCTACGCAAAGACGATTCAAAATCCTGCGAAATCGCTGCAACGACAGCAGCAATCTCGGCAGCGCGGATTCATCTGGTTTTGGGGATGGGGTAGTGCAGGCAGCCGGTGCGGCGGCGAGCGTCACTCGGTCCGAGAGCCGGCGTGCCGTGGGGGGAATCCCCCGTCTCGGCGCCCGACGCTCTCGCGAGTCCTATGGAAATCCAAACCACCCGCGCCGCGCTCGGACCGGCAGCACTGCCACCGCTCGTCCCCAGGACGGCGTCCGTTGGCGCCGCGGCGCTACCGTTGCAGGATCGGCCAGACGGTCGAGAAAGTTTGTTGCTGACACCAGGAGCGGAGCGAATCGGCCCGCGTGCGCTGGCGCTCGCGTTGGAGTTCATAGACGCCAATCGCCAGGTTGCGCAAGCTGGCCAACACGGCCGCGCCCTGCCGTCCGGCGGTGCGGCAGGCGTCCTCGCCCAGCGTGACCTCGCGCCGGTAATGCGTCCCGTTTTCAATCGCCGACCCATGCCCGCGAATCGCGGCCAGCATCCCGGCCTCATCCCGCTGGTCCACCGTCAGGCTGGTCGCGTAACAGCCGATCTCGAGCGAGGCCGGCTCGTCCAGGGCGGTCAGGTCCTGCGAGTGGCGCTCGACGGCGATCACCTGCCAACAGCCGCAGAGGCCGATCTCCTCCGGACTCACGGCGACGCGCGCGATCCGCCGGCGGTCGAGCCGGCCGTGGCCTTTCTCCCACTGACCCTCAGGGGGGAAAACCCTGCTGGGTGAGCAGGCGTTGCGCTTTCTCCAGGATGCCGCTCTGGTTGCCTTTCAATCCGAAGAGATAATCTCCGCCCCACTCCTGGGTGATGCAGCGCGCACTTTCCTGTTGGCAATGCATCGCGTCGGCGGTGACCAGCACGCCGGGCGGCGGCTGGACTTTCTGGAGCAGCGGCGGGAGCGCGGGGATTTCGTTGCTCTTTTCCTCGATCGGAATTTGGTCGAGGGTCAGCCGCAAGTGATGCGTGACGGCGGAGAGCAACTGGAGCGGTTTGCCATCGTGCCGGCCACTGCCGCGCAGGACCTTGCCATCAATCGCCAATTGGGCCAGCGCGCCAATCTCCTGCTCGGCGAGCCAGTCGCCAATGAGCGTCGCGAAGCGGCCGGCGTCCTGGCGGCTGAGCGCGCGCTGAAACGTCGAATCACTCGGCGGCGCATAGCGCC
Source organism: uncultured Verrucomicrobiota bacterium (assembly GCA_964371005.1). Lineage (GTDB taxonomy): Bacteria > Verrucomicrobiota > Verrucomicrobiia > Limisphaerales > MWDV01 > MWDV01. The sequence goes on from CAYJNU010000528.1 coordinate 1,221, forward strand.
CGGTGTCCTCGTCGGGTTTGGCCCCCAGGGCTTTGAGCTGGCGCTGGGTGAACTGCTGGCTCGTGTTCTCGAACGCCCGGTAACCACACGCGCCCATTAACGTCGAGACCGCGGCACAGGCCAGCACGAAGCGGTGGCGGTGGCGCAACCCGTGCCCGCGCCGCGCATCGGGCAACGCGCCCAAGCGGTCGAGCAGACTTTCCAGCGCCGGGGCGCGGAACGGACACGGCCCCGTGACCTCGGCTTCATAAACCGCCAGTTCCTCCGGCAACCGGGCCTGCCGCAGCCGGCGGCACGCGTCGGGCCGCAGGGCACGCAGATAGAGTTGTTTGGGTTCGCCGTGCGCCTGATAAAACTCCCGGCTCGCCCGGCCAAACCCGGCCGTCGCGCCGACCGCCGCAAACCCGCAGGCTTTGTAGCACGTCCCGCGATACTGGGATTCGTCCACGAAGCTCTCGACCACCAGCACGGGATGCCCCCACCGTTCCTGCCAGTCGGCGGAGAGCCGCCGCAAACACAAGCCCAAGACCCGCGAGGCCAGATTGGGATAGCGCTGCCGCTCGGGCCGCACCAGAAACCGGCTGTTGTTGACCCCGAGCCCGAGCCGGCGCGCGCGCTGCCGCGGCGTCCAGCCAATCCAGCGTTCGCGTGCCTTGAGATGCAACGCCGGCGCGCTGAAGGTCAGCAGCGCAAGCCACTGCCCGTCCACTTCGGCGACATACCGCAGCGTCTCGCCGACCAGCGCGCTGCTCGCAAGGTAGTGTTCCGCCTCGAGGCAGCGATCAAACTCGGGCCGCTCCGCGTCCTGCACGAGGCGGACGGTCACCCGATCCAAAACATCCGTTTCCCTTTGACCGGGGTCGAAAATCATCCCGCGAGCCTGGCGGCCAGCCGCAAAACTGTCCAGTCATTTCTCATCCCATCCCCGCCCCCACTTCCTTCCCCCCGCACAGTTGACGCAACCGCGCAATCTCGGAAGGTGGTCTCCCATTCGGGTTTGGTGACGCATGGCCGAAAAATTCGCGATGCGAGCGGGGGCCGACGGCAGCGCGAGACAATAGTTCTCCCGTTTTTGATCTCAATGCCTTTCTGCGTGTCAGTTTGTCAAAGAACCTTCACCAGCGAAACCACCCCTCAAATGCGTCACCCACTGGCAAACCATTGTTCCCAAGGCAAATCCTGCTCCAACGCCAGATCCAGTTCCCTGGCAAGAGCCTTGGCGCCCAAGGCTCCCAGACGAACCAGTTTGTTATGGAGCTCGGCAAAAGCACTAAACAGGGTGAAGCCAAACAGCAGGATCAGCATCTGCGCCAGCATCGAAACCGGCTCATGATGATAGCAGTGTTCCAGATGGTAGCCTCGGGTCAGTTCGTTGAATGCCTTGTTCTCAATCCCCCAGCGGCGGTGCCCCGCCTGGTAGATCAACCGCGAACCGTAGCCATCGAGTCTCCCGTCGGCTCCCCACAGCCATTGACTTTGTTGAGGTTCACGCCGTTTGGTTCCTCCCTGAACTTTTGTCTCTTCCCAGCGTTCCTCCGAGCGCACGACGCGCAAGGGCTTGCCGTAGGCCTGGCTCAAACGCAGTTCTTTGACTTCCCACAACCGCACCTGCTTCTTTCGCTCCTGGTCCTCAAAACTCAAAACCGGCTCCGCGCCCCGGCTTAATTGCAGCGCCTCCTGATAGGCTTCCATGCGCTCCTGTTTGAGCCCCACCACGACCAGCCCAGCTTCTCTACCGCCCGCAACAACGGCCCTTGCACGTACCAAGCGTCCACGGTGATCGCGTCCAAGAACCGCGGGCCGTAAAGCCGGCGCAGCCGCCCCAGCAACCGCAAGGCCGCGGCACATTCATCCTCGCCGGAGCGGATCGGCTCCAGATCCAGCAAGGGGTTGAATTGGGGACCGTTGATCTGAGCGAACACGTAACGGTGATAATACTCGGTGACTTTGTGCTTTTGGCCGTGGGCGTCGATCGCCTCGATTTGACGCTGGCAGCAGCGCTCACAACAACGGCTGCGACTCTGGCAATGCTCGTTGGCGTCCAGGCTCAGCCAGAGCAGCCCGTTGAGCTTGCAGCTTTCCAGCGCCTTGTTGGCTTTGAGCCGCTGGTTGACGTGGACCAGGCTTTGACGCAAATCCTCCAGCGAGAGCCGCTCGGTGACATATTCGAACGGGTCATCGCTCAAGGGTTGCTTCAGCCCGCACAAATGCCGCCAGCGCCGGCGGCGGGTCTGTCGGGACAAATCCAGATAACTGGAAACGCGCAGCACGACCCCGAGCACCAGACTGACCAGCACCGGCGTGGTGGCGATGCGGGCAAAAGGCCGCTCACTGCGCACGCCGCGCAAGAGCGTCTGCAGCGCAAAAACCTTCCGGGCGTACTGGAGGAACTGCGCCAGACGGTTCACGGCTGGGGCAAAGGTTCCCCGCGCCGGAGCAGTTCGGCGTTGATCTGGGAGAGTTCCTCCATCCCGTCATAGAACTCATTGAAGGCGGCGGTCGCGGCGCGGGCCGCGTCCTGGCCGGCAGGAGCCTTGAGCAGAAACTTGTTCACCTTCCCCACGGCCAGGCATTGGGTCAGATAATAAAACGGGCCGTGCTTTTGCCCGCGGGCGCAGGCGCAATTGGGCTTGCCGCACGTGTTGAAACGCTTGACGACGGAGCCGCGGATGAGATGGGGCGGCAGGCGCAACCGGCGGACCAGCCGTTGTTGGCGCTGGCGCAGGACGAGCGTGGAAAGGCGGCGCAGAGCGAAGACCTTTGCCATATCTATGAGCAAGATATTAAACGGCGGCCCCCGGTGCGTCAATCGGAATCTGAGCCCCAAACCGAATTTCCTTTAAGAGGGTGTTACGAAAGTTCTTGTAACCTGCTTTTGCAGTGGTTGATGCGCGCGGAATATCAGGGGTGGTCATTGCCACTGACGAGTTAGATTTCCGACGGTAGCCTATGGCCATGAATTTCGACCTGCCGGCCACCGGCACCGCCGCGTTACTCGAATTGCTCGATCCGTTCGTTCCCGACGACTTCCTCAACGACTGTTGGCCGCGGGGTCGCACTGGCGGCAGGCATCGCGCCCACTCTGCCGCCCAACTCTACCGCCTGCATTTGTTGAGTCTGCTTTCTCCGGTGCATTCGATGAACCTGTTGGTCAAAATGCTGCCGGCGCAGCCGGCTTGGCGACAGTTTGCCCGCGTGCGTCGCCGGAACGCCGGGCCGGATGTGCGGATGTTGCATGAGTTTCGCGGTCGCGTGGGGGTGTCCGGATTGCGGCGCATCAACGAGCATCTGCTCGAACCGTTGCTGGCCGACTATTTCTGGCAGCCCTGGTCGGCGGGGCTGATCGATGCCACCGATCTGCCCGCCGCCTGCGTGGGCTTCAAAAAAAAAGCACCGGACAATACTCCGCCGCGCACGCCGCGCTCGGCGGACGCACTCTCAAGACGGGGCAAAGCCGCTGTTTCGTCGGCTACAAGAAGCACACGCTCCGCTTGTGGTTGCACCAGTACTCGCTCGGGGTGCTGTTGGTGCCGCTCATCAGTTGGGCTGCGCCCGCCAATGTTTCCGAGGGCGGACTGCTGGTGCCCAGCCAGTTGTGTTCGGCAGGAAAGGTGCTCCGCGAGGGTTTGCGCGGGCCCGC
>CAYJNU010000529.1:0-442 GCA_964371005.1 uncultured Verrucomicrobiota bacterium
GGCCACGCCGTCGCCGACCGCACCGAACGCCTCATAACTGACCGGACGATCGGTGAGGACCGTGCGCTTCGCCTCCGCCGCGAAGCCAGTGGCCGGACCCGCCGCGCACCCGAGGATCACGAGCAGCAGAACGGAAAGCAGCGCAAGGCCCGGCTTCCGTCTCTTCGGCGGAGCAGCACTCCGGTCGCGAATGTTAACGAGTGTCATACGGTTGACGGACGGGATCATGCCCATTCCAACCGGGCGCGTCAGGTGGAAGTTTTTGTGGAATGCCCCACGCCTCAGTGCCCTGACCAGACCGAGCTGGCGGGCCAGCCCAGCGACCGCTCGGAAATCGGTCGCCGTACAGTCGATTCCCTTGAAGGCATCGGGACGCCGGCGATGGCTGTGAGCCACGGCAACAGCTCAACGGTCGCACCGCCACCCACAGCCGCACCACTCC
>CAYJNU010000529.1:452-4837 GCA_964371005.1 uncultured Verrucomicrobiota bacterium
CATTCGCCTGCCCCAGGGCTTTGCATTCCTGGCGCGTTCGGTTACATAGCTGGCGTGACCTTCAACCGGCAAGAACTCGCCGACCAGGCTGCCTCCTTGGCAGCCGCAGTCCCCAAGAAGCGGACGTTCGTGTTCGCAAACAACCGGATGGAGGGCAATGCGCTCTCCACCATCGCAGCCATGATGCCCCCGGCGTAGCGGCGACTGTAGCCAACATACCTCTCAATCCCCGCCGGAATTCTCCCAGGCCGACAATCAGCGAGGGCCCATCAGCTACTGATCCTCACTGCGCTTGCCGGAAGCAATACAACTTTGTCAGCGTGCGGATGAGCAGACGATCGCCGGCCATCGCCGGGGTGGCCATGCACATCTCATCGAGGGAATTCTTGTGCAGCAGCTTGTATTCGGGGCCAGCTTGAAAAACGAAGGTGTCGCCGTCTTCACTCAGCGCGAAGATCTTCCCCTTCGCCGCCCACGGGGAAGCCGTGAATGAGGTTGCGCCTTCGCGGATGCGCTGTTTGTCGTAAACTGGGCGCCCCGTTCGTGCCTCGTGGCAACTCAGGAAACCAAAGTCGAACAGCACGTAGAGGTAATCACCGTAGAGCAACGGCGAGGGATTGTAAGGGCCGGCGGTAGGCTGGTACCACGCAATGAACGCGTTGTTCGTTTCACCGGGTTTCAGCGTGATGTCGCCGGAGGCCCCAGGCTTGACGGCGAAGACAGGCCGCACCTTGTCCCCGACGTAACCGGAGCAGACGTAGAGCAGATCCGATTTTGCGAATGGCGTCGGGATGACGATCGAAGACATGCCGCCGAGTTCCCAGAGGAGCTTGCCGTCGAGATCATAGGAGCGAATCCGCTTCGTGCCGGACGTGATCAACTCCGTGCGCCGCGCATTCTGCCAGATGCAAGGCGTGGCCCAGTTGCTCTTTTCGTCGCGGTCAACGCGCCAGAGCTGACGCCCGGTTTTCCCCTCAAGTGCGACAGCGAAGGATTGCTCATCGTTGTCGCTCAGTAGGAAGACGCGGCCTTCGTGTACCACGGGTGAGGCAGCGGCCCCCCAGCCGTAGCGGGTCTTCACCGGCGGCCAATTGGTGGACCAGAGTTTGCGTCCGTCCAGGTCGAAACAAAACAACCCGACATTCCCGAAGTAGGCATACACCCGCTCGCCATCGGTCACGGGTGTCGCGGACGCATAGGTATTCTTCACGTGCAGTGGATTCGGCGGGATTCCATGATGCGCCTCCTGACGCCACAACTCGCGGCCAGTCTGGAGATCGAATCCGAGAACGAGCCAGCGATGTTCGCCTTTGGTTATCTCCTTTCGTTCGCCACCAAAGTAGAGGCCTTTCTTCGCGGCCTCCACCTCTCCCTCGCTGACGACGGTGGTGACGAACACCCGGTCGCCCCAGACAATGGGAGAGGACCAGCCGCGCCCGGAGATCTCGACTTTCCAGGCGACATTCTCATTCGTGCTCCAGCGGTCGGGCAGGTTTGGACTGTCTGCGACTCCCAGCGCTCCCGATCCACGGAACTGCGGCCAGTTTGCGGATGAATCAGCGCCCATGGCGGCCGGGTTCACAAACAGCAGGAGCAACGCGGCAAGATGCAGGCACGTCAGGATTGCCGAGGCAATCGTTCGGAGCGTCCAGTCCACACAGGCAGGAATCATGACCAGAGCATTGGCAGCTTGGCAGGGGGCAGCAAGAAAAAGCGTGTTGAATTGAGCGGCGGGCCACGGACAACGTGCATCACTCGAATCTGGGGGAGTCTCTCTGGCTGAGTTGACTGATCGAGCGTGCTCTGTCTCGACCGCCGGAGACAGAGTGGAGGGTGCGCAAGCACCCAGCGCGGATTCCAAGAAACCCAGCCGCCCTGGAGACAATCACAAATAGGGTGAGAACAACCGGGCAACGGCGTCCCGCACTTTCGCCGGGTAACCGCGCGCGTCCGCTTCCGCCAAGGTGACTTGGTGCGCGCCGCGGACTTTCTTCTCGATGACCCTGGCCATTTCGTCCGCGAACTCGCGCCCGTAGCACTCCACGTTCAACTCAAAATTCAGCCGAAGACTGCGTGCGTCCCAATTCGCCGAGCCGAGCAAGACCCAGTGACCGTCCACGATCATCAGCTTCGAGTGATCAAACGGGGGCGGCGTGAGCCAGATGCGGCACCCGCGTTCGAGCACCTGCCACCACAGCGCCCGCGACGCCCAATGCACCACGGGCAGATTGTTTCTGGCCGGCAAAAAGATGTCCACCTGCACGCCGCGCAACGCCGCCAGGTTCAGTGCTGTAATGAGGGCGTTATCCGGCAGGAAATACGGCGTCAGGATTTGCACGGACGTTTGCGCCTCGGCCAGCGCGGCGAGCAACGTCCAGCGCAGTTTGTCATAGTCCGCGTCCGGTCCGTCGGTGATCACCCGGGCGATGACGTTCCCGCATTCCTTCAATTCAGGAAACCACCGGTCGTCCGCAAGGGTTTCACCCGTGACAAACGCCCAGTCGTTGGCGAAAGCCTCCTGCAAACGCGTCACCACCGGGCCGGCGACGCGAAAATGCAGATCCTGCACCGGGTGCTTCGGCTGGTCGGCAAGCACGTTGCCGTGACGGAGGTTGATGCCGCCGGTGAAACCGGTTTGGCCGTCCACCACCAGAATTTTGCGGTGATTGCGAAGATTGATGGTCGCCACTCGCCAAGGTGCGAGTAGCGACGAGGGGAGAAAGGTGGCGAACGGAACGCGTGCGTGTCTGAGCTGGTGAGCGATGGAAGGCCAGGAGTAGCGCGCCCCGGCGGCGTCAATCAACACGCGCACGGTCACGCCGCGGGCGACGGCTCGGCCCAGCGCCTGGACAAACTGCTCGCCGCTCGGGTCGTTGTCGAAAATGTAGGTCGCCAGCGAAATGGAGGTTCTTGCAGATTCAATCGCGGCCAGCATGGCGGGAAACGCCTCATCGCCGTTGACGAGCGGTTGGATCTGGTTGCCGGGGGTCAGCGGTTGCGCAACCACGCGCCCGACGACTCGTGCCAACATTTGAAGGTGCTCTGCGCCGAGCGGCTGCGGCTCCCCCAAGTTGTCAGGGATGGGACGGCTGATGGTTTTATGCACGCCGAGGGAAAGGGCGCGGCGGCGGATGCGGTTGAAGCCCAGCGCGAGATACAGGATCGGGCCGAGCACCGGCAGCAACCAGATGACCCCGAGCCAAAGGGTCGCGGCGCGCGAATCGCGTTTGTGAAGCAGGGCGTGAATCGAGGCCAGCAGCGCGGCAACAAAATCCAAGCCTGCGACCAGATGCGGCCAGAAGCGGGAAAGTGTGTCGAGCCAGTCCATCGCTGGACTACTCGTAGTGGAAACGGCCGTCCAACGCGAGGATTTTGGGGATTGTCGCCCCGGTCAAACCGGCGGAAAATTGCGTCCGGTTCAGCGCTGTGTCAGGAAGCGATCCTCGTGACCAAGCAAGGCATTCCGCAAACGGGAAAGTGACTGCTCGGATCACGCCACGCCGGCACGACCTGTGATGCGCGCCTGGCAAGACCTGCACTCCTCACGCCCCGGAAACGGTTTCAGGTTCGGAACGAGCAGGCCCGTAAAGGCATCGTTGGGTTTCTCACCGTGTGGTCTCCTCTGGAAGTGAAGCCGGAGGAGTCGGGTCTGTTCGCAGATCAAAACAGATCAACCGGTCTTCACTCCGCAGGTAGAGCCGCTCTCGTGACAGCACCGGCGCGACCCAACACGGGTAACGAAGCCGGGGCACCTGGAATGAACCAACCTCCTCCGGTCGCTCCGGGTTGATGCGGAACAGGCCCAATTTGCCGCCTTCGCCCAGCACGATCAGGTGGCCGTCCGCCAGAATCGCCGAGCCACGCCCATAGACTGCTGGCTGCGACGCGCTGTGGGCCGGCCAACGCTCGTCGCGACTCCAGCAGAGCCGCCCCGTCTTGAACTCCACGCAGCGGAAGGTTGAATCCGGTTCGTTTCGACCACTGAAGGCATACAGGAAGTCCTCGTGCAGGACCGGCGTGTTCCAGTGGATTTCGAGCACGGGCTCGGCGAATCTGCCACTCGCGGGATCACGCTCCAGTGCGTTGGCTGGGCTGCGCCACACTTCCTCGACCGACCGCCCAGCCGGCTTGACACGGAGCAGCACGGCGCCCACACGATGGTAGGCTGCCGAGATCAAGACCAAGTCGTCCCGCACCACCGGGCACATGGCGTTGACCGAGTCGTTCACCGGCGACTGGAACCATCGGCTGAAGTGTATCTCGCCGTTGGTCGGATTGGATTACCGGGATTTGGAGTGGTGGCCGTCGCGCGGCGCTTACGGCGAAACGCGCGTAAATTTCACGTTAGGAACCGTGAAATTTATCCGTTCGCAATATGCCTTGCG
>CAYJNU010000530.1:0-4805 GCA_964371005.1 uncultured Verrucomicrobiota bacterium
TATGCCTGACGCTACGGGTTGCGGGCCGTGTCAAGATGCGCGCCTGGAAGCTCCGATAATTCTCGAAACCCCGGGCAGCGGGTGTAAGCTGCTGCCATGCGAACGTTGGCGGAAGACACCGACCCCAAAGCCGAGCGCGCATGGCTGGCATTGCTGCGCGCCGCCTCGCCGGCACGCAAACTCGAACTCGTCTTGAGCGCCAATCGCACCGGGCGACTCCTCGCGCTCACCGGGCTGCGCGAGCGCCATCCCACCGAATCCCCGGCGCGTCTTCGGCGTCGCTTGGCCCGGAGTTGGCGGCCAAGGCTTACGGCCCGTTGCCCGAACATGAATGAGGGCGGAACGGAATTGCTGGCCGCCATCGTGCGCGTCGTGCGGACGTTCGAGGCGCTCGGCGTGGATTACCTCGTGGGCGGCTCGGTGGCCAGCAGCCTGTTTGGCGAACCCCGCCTGACGGTGGACGCCGATCTGGTGGCGCGCCCTAGTGCAAGTCAACGAGCCTTTTTCGCAACGGGCTTGGAGGGTTCCACAGCAGAAGCCATTTTCACAGTCGCTCCGGGAACACGAAGTCCTCTACGTGTTCTCTCGTTGCTATCTCTTCGTTGAACCGGTCGCAGTGTGATTCGTGGCTGCATGGCGCTCCACTACCAGCCATCGCTGTGGCATGCGGGGCGTTGGCTGGGCCAAGTATTGAAAAGGATGTCGATCCACGCTCCCTTCCCCCACTATCCGCCTCAGACTCCGGCGGTGACTAAACACATCCGGGGCCTTGAAAACGGCACCGACCTTGTACGATTGCTCGTACGTGGCGGCGTCTTTGTGTTCGGCGACATTGCAGATGCACACAGCCACCCACCTAATCGGAGGGAACTTCTTCGGCCCCAACCGGCGAACTTGTTCGAGCGCCAATTTGAACCACAACGGTTCCTGAGATGGATCATATGCGCTTTCATCCACCGGATAGCGGCACAGCAGGTAGTCCGGGAAGAGATCATCCATCATGTAGAAATTCCGATACTCTTGCTCCGGTCGTCCAGGCCCCATCTCGCAATTAGGCAACCGCCAGTCACTAGGTTTCGGGTGCCGGAGCCGCTCCAGCGAGTCCGCCTCGAGTGCCGCGATCCACGCCGCTACCCGCGCATCGGCGGCAGCCGGGTCGTTCCCTGAATTCGCCGGTGAGGCCGTTGGAGCCCGACCCGCTTCACTTGCCCGATTCGTCTTGCAGCAGACTGCGCTGACGGAATCGGCGGACGTGGTTTTGTCTGCTCCATCTCCCAGTTGACTTACGCAACTCGTGAGCCAGCAGGCGCCAATGGTCAACGCAATCCGTGCCAAGTGCCCTCCATGTCGCGTTGGAGACGCATCGCTCCATGATTGAACTCGGCTTCTCATAAAGCCGAGCCCAAGTATATGGTGTAGCCGGGTAGTATTAGGCGAGCACGGTCTCCCAGCAACGTGCTCCACGACTGCGACATCGTATGAGCAGTTGTGGCTTTTCGCTGGCCGCTGATTACCCGGTCAGCAGCTCCTCCCGTGAGGTTGTACTCCGTCAGACTGTCCATGGCCTTCTGCGGGATCGCAACACCGCTCTGTTTAAGCATAATTGCGGCCCACCACACACAGTTCTGCTCCATCAAGCTGTAGTACACAGGGTCACCAGTCGCCGCACGATGCGGGTGCCCAACAAAATTGCCTGGGATCGCCCGATCTGGTATGGGGGCACCCACGTCGTACCCTACGTCAGGTCTCACGATCCATGTGCCAATCGCCTGCAGCACGGCCAGTTGCTCCGCACGGTTGTTTGTAACGAGGTGGGCCTTGGCGGATTGCGGCTGCATGTCATCAGGGTGACGTTCCCAAACGCGGCCTGGGACCTCATTTCTAACGGGGCCTCGTTCCTGCGAATAGGTGAAGTCACTTGGGTGCCAAGAGAAACTCCCCAAGATCCTGCGCCCGCCCTTGAATGGATTGCCAGCCCCAGGATCATCGTCAGCGGTAATCAGCAGGTAACCGTGACCGAGCGTGCCGGACGCTATTGCTCCGCCAACACCACTACCCGCGAACTTCCGGGTCACGAAGTACACGGCTTTTCCACTTGGATCCACCCCGTTCACCGGGTTGTTCTGGCAATACACGTATTTGTGAAGGGTTTGGGGTTCGCCCCTGCTTCCCTCGTACGTGTCCATCGTCTGAAAGCGACCCGTGTTCGGGCTCAACCAGCGTGCCTGCGATACGGTGGGCGAAATGCAAAGTGCGACGGCGATTACTGCGATTCGTGTGTTCATGGTGTCCCTTTATGTGCTGGCTTAACTGCTACCGGTATTTGTGGAAGGGCCTGCGGCGTGGTTCTGCCGGCGGTTGACTGTGAAAACGGTTGCGGTTGCGGCGGGGGAACGTACGGCAGTGCAGCGGGGAGGCTGTGTGTCGCTCGGGGCGGCAATGTTCCCGCTGGCGCCGGCCTGATTGAGTCTCTTTCTTTCTCCTGAAGCGCAAGCAAGGTGTCCTGCGGCGTAATGCCGAAATGACTGAAAACCTCCTGATGCGTTTTCTGAATTGCAGGGTCGTCAGGGGCAAGATGGAACGCACGGGAGAGGTCAACCCAACTCCGGCTTTTTGACCTCTCGGCTGACATGACCCAGTAAGCCGAACGTGTGAACAAGACTTGGCCAAGAACTTCTTGGTTGCTGAGGTTTCGCAAATCGCTTCCCCGCAATTCGTCCCGCGTCAGTCCTTCATTCTCCATGTAAACAGAGTCGTCAGGCGTCACGGCAACCCGGTCAACGATGGTCGTTTCGATGTTCATGCGATAACCCGGCTCCTGCCAGCGGATGAAATAGTGCTGGCCAAGTGCCACAAGATGCACTGGCAGCCCAAGCCGTTGCCCGATGACAAGGTAGATCAGCGGCATTGAAACGCAGGAGCCACGACGGGTGCGCAGAAGGCCAGCGAGGAAAACTCTGTTGGCGTCGGCGTGCAGCGCCCAGTTTTGCTGCGGCGTCAAATCGTGTTTGCGGAAATCTTCCGCATATTCTAGCCCCAGCGCCACGACAGCCCCACAGAAGGTGGAGCAACGCACGTCGGGGTCGTTAGGGTTCTTCCCTTTGGATTTGGCGACTTCCTTTCGTCTCGCCATGTCCTGATGGACTTGTTCGACCATGCCGTCGAAAATCTTGAAGTACGCCTCCCGCGTGATGTCGGCAAGCTGCGGAATGTCCGCCGCGACAAGCCAGTTTGCCAATGCAAGGTCAATATCCTCGTCTTTGCCGGCGAGCATTTTTTCCAGATCACGCTCGGCGGCGGTGCCTGCCGAGAATTGGCCGAATCAAGTTTTTGCCGGAGGCGGTTGCGGCTGCGAAGATCGCGTTGCCCGATACCCCACTGCAAAGACACAAACCGCAAACACGGCAACGAATCCGGACAAGACGAATCGCCTCCCAGAATTGCCGGAACGTCTTGGCATTCCCGGTTTTTGGCGACGTGATTCTCTCATCTTGAACCCGGTCTGGTGATACTCGGTTTTCGTCTCGACGCAAGCATTTCTTTTGCGCAACAGATGTTTCAGGACGTTTCAGTGCGCTTCCCCTGTCGGTGCGGGCGAGGCTTCCACCCGCTCCGGCTTGAAGGCGATGATGCTCAGCGGCGGCAGGGTGAATTCCGCCGAGTAAGACTGGTTGTGGCAATCCTGATCTTCGGCCACCACTCCGCCCAGGTTGCCCACGTTGCTGCCGCCATACACCGCCGCGTCGCTGTTCAGCACCTCGAGCCATTTGCCCGGACGCGGCATGCCGATGCGGTATTTCAGGCGCGGCATCGGCGTCAGGTTCAAGATCACCACGACTTCGCTGGTGCGCTCCGGCTCCTGACGGATGAACGACATCACGCTCTGCTGGTTGTCCGAGGCGTCAATCCAGACGAAGCCGCCCTGGTCGTAATCCGCCTGCCACAAGCCCGGCTCGGCGAGGTAAAGCTGGTTCAGGTCCTTCACGAACTGCTGGAGGCCCTTGTGATACGGGCCGGCTTCGAGCAAGGACCATTCGACCTGCGCGTTGGCGTTCCACTCCGAGCTCTGGCCGATCTCGCCGCCCATGAAGAGCAGCTTCTTGCCCGGGAACATCCACTCATAACCGAGCAGCACGCGGAGGTTCGCGAAGCGCTGCCAGTCATCGCCCGGCATGCGCCCGAGCAGCGAGCGTTTGCCATGCACCACTTCGTCGTGCGAGAGCGGCAGGATGAAGTTCTCGTGGTAATGGTATAGCATCGCGAACGTGAGATCGTGCTGGTGATACTTGCGATGCACCGGGTCGTGCTTGAAATACTCCAGCGTGTCGTGCATCCAACCCATGTTCCACTTGAAGGAGAAGCCCAGCCCGCCCAGATACGGCGGACGCGTCACCTGCGGCCAAGCGGTGGATTCCTCGGCGATGGTCATCACGCCGGGAAACTCCGTGTGGACGAGGTGATTGAACTGCCGCAGGAAATCAATCGCCTCCAGGTTCTCGCGGCCGCCATACTTGTTGGGAATCCATTCGCCGTGCTTCCGCGAGTAATCGAGATAGAGCATCGAAGCGACGGCGTCCACGCGCAGGCCGTCAATGTGGAAGCGGTCGCACCAGAAGAGCGCGTTGGCGATGAGGAAATTCACGACTTCGTGCCGGCCGTAATTGAAGATCAACGTGCCCCAGTCCTGGTGCGCGCCCTTGCGCGGGTCTTCGTGCTCGTAGAGGGCCGTGCCGTCGAAGCGCGCCAGCGCCCATTCATCGCGCGGGAAATGCGCCGGCACCCAGTCAATGATCACGCCAATGCCC
>CAYJNU010000531.1:0-4795 GCA_964371005.1 uncultured Verrucomicrobiota bacterium
GCCGCGGGGGGCGTCCCCCCGCGGCGGGGGCCCCGCGGGGCGGGCCCCCACTCCGACAAGGGCTTTTCGGACCTACTCTGAGGTCGCCGGCATCAAGCATGACGATCCCGACCGAGTTGATCCGGAGGCTCGCCACGGCGAAGAGCGTGGCCGTGCTCACCGGGGCGGGCATTTCGGCCGAGAGCGGCGTGCCGACGTTCCGCGCCGCGCAGACCGGGCTCTGGGCGAAGTTCCGTCCCGAAGATCTCGCCACGCCGCGCGCATTCCGTCGCAACCCGAAGCTCGTTTGGGAATGGTATGCCTGGCGGCGCGAACTCGTCGCCAAGGCTCAACCCAACTCCGGTCATCTTGCTCTGACGGAGTTGGAGAAACGGTTTACCGCCTTCCACCTCATCACGCAGAACGTGGACGGCTTGCATCAACGGGCGGGCAGCCGAAACGTCATCGAGTTGCACGGCAACATCACGCGGACGAAATGCTACGACGAAGGCACACTGGTCACGGAATGGAAGGACGATGGCGAAGTCCCGTCTCGCTGCCCGCGTTGCGGCGGAATGCTCCGACCCGACGTGGTCTGGTTTGAGGAGCCGATGCCGGAGGCGGAGTTGGAAGCGGCAGTCCGCGCCAGCGCAACGTGCGATGTCTTCCTTTCTATCGGCACCTCCGCACTCGTTTACCCGGCCGCCGACCTGCCGTTCCAACCGCGACGCCACGGGGCAACGATCGTGGTAGTAAATCCGCAACCCACGCCGCTCACCGACGAAGCGCAGTTCGTTCTCGCCGGCCCCGCGGGCGAAGTCTTGCCGGAGTTGGTGAAGGCGATGACGATAGCCGAGCCCTAACCATTCAGTCGGAACGCGACCGGTCCTCGGTCGCAGCAGGTCTGCACGCAGACAGAACGCCCGTTTCCTTTGTCCGAGAGTCGTGTTCAGCCGTCTCCGTGAGGGGGAAACCCCGAAATCGCATCTCACTCTGGAGTCGTAGCCCGATTGGCCGTGCTGCGACTGGTGACCGGTCGCGATCCGATCGCATGAATACGACTCACCGATTCCAGAAGCGCAAGGCAATGCTCTCGTTGTCCAACGCGCTAGCGTCGTGCGCTGGGGTCGCCTGTCGCTGGTGGAGCGTGATCAGTCTTCGCGGGTGGACCGAGCAGTTCGGTGAGGATGGGCTTCAGGGCATCGGCCCAGACTTGATAGCCCTTGAGCGCCGGATGGAGCTTGTCAGGACTCATCATGCCCGGAAACAAGCGGCCATCCTTGTCCGCAAGCCTGTCGTTGATATCCAGATATCGGACCTTCCTGCCATCGGCCATCTGCGCGAGATTGCGGTTGATCTGATTGATCGTGGGCATCACCGCCAGGTTGTCGTTGCGCGGGAAGATCGCCGTCAGGATGATCGTTGCGTTCGGCGCTTTGGCCTGGCACACGTCCAAGAGCGTCTTGATGCCCTGGGTGATGTCCTCAACCATGGCCGCATCTCCGGGCATGTTGCCGACGTTGTTCGCGCCCGCAAGCACCACAATCACCTTCGGGTTCACCCCCTCGAGTTCGCCGTTCTCAAGCCGCCAGAGGATGTTCTCAATCCGATCCGCGCCCCAGCCGAAGTTCGCGGCGTTCCAGCCGAAGAAGTTCGTTCGCCAGTTGTCGAGCAGCAGCGGGTAATCGGTAGCGCCCCATCGCCGCGTAATCGAGTCGCCGACAAAATAGACATCAATACCGCCCTGCTTCGCCTTTTGGAACAACTGTTCGTGGGCCAAGCGTGAGTTCGCATCGCTCCGCGGCTGCGGGTGACTGGCGGAACCAGGCCGTGGCTGTGACAGAACAACCTGCTGAGACTGATTCGCCGGGGCCGCAGGCGGCGTGTGCTTGATCAACTTGTTGGCCCAAGCGATGAAATACTTCATGTTCGACCGATCCTCGTGGCCGCCGTCGTGTTGTCGCCACGCGAGTTCGCCATCGAGCAAACCGGTGTTCACCGGTGGCATCTTGGCGATCCGGTAATCCTCCGTCACCCCCAGGTCGCGTACACCGAGCAACCGAAACACCGGGCCAGCGGCGACGGTGGCCATGAAGCTGCCCTGTTGGTCCAACCAGTTGGCGTCTCCGCGCTCCGGCACGCCGTAACTGATGAACGTGGGTCGCGGAGCACAAAGCGCAATCAATTCATGCGCGTCCACCGGCAGATCACCCGCATTCTTGCTGCCGAACGACGATTCCGCGGCGCCATACTTAAGGAAGTTGCCCGCCATCCAATGGTACTCACCCGAACCAGTTAGATTCTCGACGGCCTCGCCGAAATTGCGCCGGTGCAACTTCGCTCCGCCTTCGCCCGACGAGCCGACCAGCACCACAGCGAAACGGGGCTCGAACGCCATCGCAATCAGTGCGGCCTTGCCGAAGCGCGACACCCCCTCGATCCCAACCTTCTTCGCGTCAACGGTCGGATCGGTTTCCAGATAATCCAGTCCGCGTGACGCGCCCCAGGCCCACGCACGCAGCGCGCCCCAATCGTCCGGCTTGCGCGGCTGGCCTTTGTTGACCAAACCGATGATGCCCTTCGTCAATCCCGCGCCATTGTCCGGCTGGACAGTGTAGGGGTTGACGGTGGCGTATCCCCAACCCGCGGCGAGCAGTTGCTCCGTTGAGGGAGGGTCTTTGAATGGTCCGCCGAACTCGGGAAGACGGTTGGTCGGCATCGGAGTCCCGGCTGGCCGTGGCAAACCCTCTCCGCCGAAGATGCCACCGAACATCATCAGGACCGGCACAGGGCCTTGGGCGTTTGCCGGAGTCACTACGGTCATCCGAATGTCCACGGTGATCGCGGGGCAGGCTGATTTGTCCACGTGGCCGACAAGCCGTTTGCCGTTGGCTGAAAAGTCTCCTACCAAACCATCGGTGACATTCGAAACGACGGTCCAAGAAACCTCGGGCACGTTCTGAGGCACACGTCC
Source organism: uncultured Verrucomicrobiota bacterium (assembly GCA_964371005.1). Classification (GTDB taxonomy): domain Bacteria; phylum Verrucomicrobiota; class Verrucomicrobiia; order Limisphaerales; family MWDV01; genus MWDV01. The sequence continues at coordinate 2,954 of CAYJNU010000531.1, forward strand.
GATCACTTCGCGCTCGAAATCCTCCACGATTTCCGGGCGGCGCTGTTTCCACCACATTGCGGCCGCCGTGACGTTCTGCCCGTTCTTAAGCGTGAGGACCTCTGGTAGGTCCGGGAAGGGGTTCGCCTTGGCCGGATCGTAGTTGGCGGAATTGGTGGTACCGGGTTGTCCGCTGGGGCCGGGGCGCAGTCGAGTGATGCCCAACTGCTCCATCATGTTTCGATGGTCCTGCTGCGTGGTCCAATTCAATGGTTCGCCGGTTTTGCCCGAGTCGCTCGAATTCGAGTTGGCCGTCTGCGCCGGTAAGTCTCCGGTGAAACTGAGGACGGCGAGGAGGCAACCGGCAAAACCGGAAACAATCCGCAAACGTGCAGGTTTCTGCATAGTGTCTTCAAACATACCGGTGAATCTTGACCGACCCGCAGATTACCACATGCGCGCGAGGCGATGTCCACCCTCACCCGCGACCGGCTATCCAGCAGGCGCATTCTGAAGGATCAGGGCAGGAACGTCCAGCGGAGCCGCTCAGTCTTCTGGTCCTGGAGTTCTGATCCGGTCTGGATTCGGCTGCTCATTCCGTCACCGAACGTGTCGGACTTGGGCGATACTTTTGGGCAGAGATTCGAATGGCCCAAAAGCACCGCCACTCGATTCGTTCCCATGGACCTCGACCCTCCGCTGCGCTTGCCGCCCAACGTAGCAGCGTTTCCCGAGGCGGGCTGCAAAGTTGGCCCCTGCCGCCGCCGCCCGGCGTTTTGGAATCGCGCCAGCCGAGCTGGGCGACCTTGGCTAAATCTCCACCTGCATACCGAGTTCAACAACCTGGCCTGGCGGGATGTTGAAGAAAGCCACGGGCCGCGTGGCGTTGCGTGCGAGGAATGCGAAAAGACTCTCACGCCAGCCGGCCATGCCCCGGGTTGTCTCGCTGGGAATGACAGTCTGATGTCCGACGTAGTAAGTGATTTGCCGCGGCTCCAGCTTGAGTCCATGCTGGCGGCATTGTCGGAGGGCCTGGGGCACGTCGGGATTCTCCATGAAACCGAATCGCAAGACCAACCGGTAAAAACCGTGGTCGAGAGTCTCCAGTTCGATCCGCCGGGCCCGTGCGACGTGCGGCACTTCTTCGGTTTCAACGGTCAAGAGGACGACGCGTTCGGTGAGCGCCTTGTTGTGTTTGAGATGATGGAGCAGCACCACGGGCGTACCGGTGGACCTGCCGCTCATAAAAACCGAGTTGCCCGGCACTCGCACTGGCGGTTTGAGTGCGAGGCTCTCCAGAAAGCCCGTCAGCGAGATCTCCTGCTTTTGCATCTTCCGCGCGACGAGCGAGCGCCCCTTTCGCCACGTGGTCATGACGGCAAAGACTCCCGCCCCGACCACCAACGGAAACCATCCACCCTCAACGATCTTCAGGAGGTTGGCGCCAAAGAAGGCGAGGTCAACGACCAAGAATGCTCCGGTGACCAGCAGGCAGGTCCGGAGGCCCCAGCCCCAGATTTCCCGCGCGACGAAGTAAGCGAGGAACGTCGTGATAACCATCGTGGTGGTCACCGCGATCCCATACGCGCCGGCCAGCCCGCCCGAACTGCGGAAGCTGATGACCAATCCGATACAGCAGAGCATCAGCAGCCAGTTGATCACCGGGATGTAAATCTGACCAATCTCTGCGCCGGAGGTCTGGAGGATGCGCACCCGGGGAAATTCATCGAGCGCCACGGCCTGGCCGGTCAGAGAGAACGCCCCGGAAATGACCGCCTGCGAGGCAATCACCGTGGCGGCCGTGGAAATGATGACCAGCGGGTAGAGAAACCATGACGGCGCCAGGTGAAAGAAGGGATGGGC
>CAYJNU010000532.1:0-4733 GCA_964371005.1 uncultured Verrucomicrobiota bacterium
ACCCCAGGCCTTGCAGCAACCCAAGCCGCCCGTTGTGCAGCTTGAAGAGGAACGTGGTCGGAAAGCCGCCGGCGTCATGCGGCAAGGCCGCTCCCGGGTCAAACCGGAATCTCCCGTTGCGGACGTTCGACTCCAGATCACTCGGCTCCCGCTGCCCCCAATCCTCAGGCGCAAGTTGGCTGAATCGAGTTCGACCGTAGCCGAACAACACGATGTCGTCGTCAAGACCACGAAACGCGACTGCATCTACCGCGCGTTTCGAGAGCCAGCGCTTGAAAGTCGCGTCGGCGGGCCAATCGCTGGTTTCTGGTGGCGTGCCGGTGATCGTGGTGCCGGCCTCGAAGTTGATGAAATGTAGATCGGCCGAATTGGAGACGCTGGTCAGCAGCACGCGCTCGATCACCGGGCCAAACGCGGCCCGCGGCGGTCTGTCCGCCGCCGACGCTTCGGCTGTGCCGAAAGGTGCTGGGCTGCCGACCTCCACCACGGCCGCGTGCAACTGGTTCGATGGCGAATCCGTCCACGACCCGGGCGGATGACCGGAACTTGGATTCCACATCAACACGTGATCCTCGTCCGGGAAGAAACCCTGACCGCTGTTTGGCTCGCCGGGTGCCCAGTTCCGGTAAGCAGCCGTTTCGCCGCTGATCGAGCACCACTCGCCTTCCGTCTCTTGATCCGTCAAGCCGGTCCACAGCGTCCAGTCACCGCCTCCGAACGTGCTGAACGTGGTGAAGACCCACGCGTTCTCCGCCGCGTCGTTGAGCGTCACCAGATGTCCGCCGAGGCTGACCGCAATGGCTTCTGCCGCCGGCCAGTTGGTGGCGGACAGCAGGTAGTAGGTATGGCCGTTCGCCGGGTTGGTTACCCGGCCGAGAATCGGCGCCGGGACGGACGATTGCACTGGTTGGGCTCGGTGTCTTGCCCGGCTGAGAGTCGGCAGAACCACGCCCACCGGAATTAGGATCAACGCCAGCGCGCTGATCGCAATCGCGACTCCGAACCGTCGCCAAAACCGATCTGGCTGGGGCGAGGGTAGCTGTGTGGCCATGCGACGCTGCCTTGCCCAGGCGATGAGGCCCACCAGAACTGCCGCGATGCTGCCCGCAGCCGCACCCGCCGCAACGGCCACAACAATGTTCAACGGACGGTTGGGATGGACAGGCAGGTTCACCGGCCATGCCTGCTCAAGTAACCTCGCTCGGTAAAGTCTAGGTTCGCCCGCAACCACCAGCGTGGAAGAATCCATCGCCCTGGATTTCTCGGTGTAGTGTCGGAGAGCCTGTGCGTGCCACGTGATGTAGCTGCCGGCGACGGCGTTTGCCAGTGTCGCCGCTTCAACCGGGTCCTCGCTGAAGCATTGGACTTCAATCAAAGCTGTGTCCCGGAGCGAGCGGACATGGATTCGCTTCCGGAGAATGTCCAACGCCTTGGCCTTCTGGAGTGTTCCCCCTTGCGCATAGCGGCGTCCCCATTCTTCGCGGAGATGCAACTGCTCCACGACCTTCTCCAAGATCAGTTCGGACCTGATCAAAGCGGGCGCGGCCTGGATTCCTGCATCGTTTGCATCCACAGCAGGCACAAGTGGGCCGTTCAAGTGGGCGGGCACAAGCCGCTGCAGGACAATGCGTGATTGGGCGGCGTAGGAATCCGGCAGCAGGAAAGTGACGACACTCACGACCGCCACAACCAGAAGCCAGACTGCAAACCCGGCCACCAGCGCCCGCCGAATGATTCGCCGCCAGTCCGTCGTAGCAACCGTGACAACGTGAGGCCGGGCTTGCTCGGACTTCGGACTTCGGACTTCGGACTTTCCGGCGTCCGCGGAGATTGTCTCCACCTGCGTCTTGAACACGCTGGCTTGCTGGTAGCGGCGTTCTGGGTTCTTCTCCAACGCGCGCAAAACAACTTCATCCAGCCGCACGTCAATCTGGACCTTGCGCGACGGTGGCTGGAGCTCCTTCCCCGGCAATTCGCCGGTGAGCATTTCGTAAAAGACCACGCCCAACGAATAGATGTCGGCGCGGTGATCCACTTCGCCTGGATGCTCGGCCTGCTCGGGCTACATGTATTGCGGCGTGCCCACGACCTGCTCGCCGGTGAGATTGGTTTGTAGTTCCGGCTTTAGCCGGTCGGCGCTTGGCTCTGCGGGACCGCCTGAAGGCGGAACTCCGAACGGTGTTCCCTCCACCAGCTTGGCGATGCCGAAATCCGCGATCTTCACCCGGCCCTCTTTGTCGAGCAGGATGTTCTCGGGCTTGATGTCGCGGTGGACGATCTGCCGGTCGTGCGCGTATTGCAGCGCCTCGCAGATGGCCGGCACGATGGCCAGCGCTTCCTTGGGCGACATCCGCCCGGCGCGCAGCAAATCGCGCAGGTTCACGCCATCCACGAATTCCATGAGCAGGTAGTAGATCTCCCCCTGTTCCGTAGCAGCCGACGTGAGGAGCCTTTGTTCTCCCGCCGGGGAAGATGGAGCGGACTCACGTCCGCTGCTACGAGGGATTTGGACGCGCCCGAAATCGTGAATCGTCACAATGTTCGGGTGGCTGAGCTTGGCCAGGGCACGCGCCTCGCGGAGGAAACGGTCGGCAAAGCGCGGGTCGGTGACGCGCTCGGGCGCGAGAATCTTCAGCGCCACCAAACGGTCGAGCTGCGGCTGGCGGGCGCGATACACCACACCCATTCCGCCGCGCCCCAGGCATTCGAGAATTTCCAGTTGCGGGAAATGCGGGGCGAGTTCCGCCGGCGTGGGCGGAGGGCTGGCCGGAGCCGGCGACTCGGGGTCGTCCGTGAAAACGGTTTCGGTCTTGAGGTTCAGCGCCATCACGCAGCGCGGGCAGAGTCCGCCGGGCGCATTTGCGCTGAGCGCCGCGCCGCATTGCGGGCAGCGGTTCTGAGACGTTGTGCTCATACCCGGTTCTTACCGGTTGCGGGATGGTTGTTACACGGCGGCCTCATGATCTTCGTAAGCCAGCGCGGCGGCAAGGTGGCGCAGCTCGCCGTCCAGGTCCGCGTCCTCGGCCAGTGTCTTCGAGATTTCCTCCCGGTAGATTTCGCGAAAGCGCTTGCGCAACCGATGCACCGCCACGCGCGCCGCGCCGGCATGAACGCCGAGTTGCGCCGCCACGGCCGCGTAATCAATCGCCCCGTGCGCCGCCATGAGACAGGGCTTGAGTAATTCGAAGTCGCCCGCCTTGCCGGCTTCGGCGAACTCCGCCTGCAATCGCTTTAGCGTCAGGTCGAGCAAGGTCAGCGCCCATTGGCGGTCGAATACCGCGTCCGGCGCGAGCGTAGCCCCGGGATCGGCAGCGTAAAGGCTTTCGGCGATCTGCGTATCGAGTTCCATGGTCGCCTGTCCGCCGCCACGTTTCTGCGCCGCTGCCCGCCGCCATTCCTTGGCCATGAAGTGCTTGATCGCTGTGATGAGGAAGGTGCGCAGCCGGCCCTTCTCTCGATCGGCCTCGTGCAACCAGTGCTTCTCAAGGAGCAATCGAAAGAATTCCTGGGTGAGGTCTTGGGCATCGTGTGGCGATTGGCCAGTGCGGCGGATGTAGGCGTAGAGCGGCTGCCAGTAGGCGCGGCATACGGCTTCCAGCGCCGCGTCCGATTCCGGCGACGGCGTGCGCGTGGCGGCGAGCACCACCGACCAGCGGGTGTGCGGAAACATCCGGGGCGCGTCGTTGGAAGAAACCGGATTACTCATAAACTCATCGTGCGCCCATGAATTACCCGAAACCGGGGCGTTGTTACAGCTCGGGATGAAAAAGGTTTCCTGCACTGCTGAGCGCGAACAGCCTCGTCCGCACGTCGTCCGGCCAGCCACCGCCAACCGCGGAGACGCGACGAACGCCGAGAAAGGCGTTCTCCCTACCTGCTCAGCGTCTATCGCGTCTCAGCGGTTTTGGACAGCCTGCCGAATGCAATTTGGCGATACGGCAGTTTGAAAGTCTGCGCTACGTTTAGCTGCCAATTCAGTCCACCTGCCGCACTCGGAAGAAACGCGTGCCGTAAGCCACAGGTAATTCGAACACGGCGGTTTCATTCGTCAGCAGGAAAGTCGGCAGCGGCTGCCAGGGGAATCCCTCCAAGCCGTCGGCGTATTCCAGATCGTAGTGCAAGCCGCGCCGGCCGTGAAGCTGCAGCTTCAGGCCGTCGTGCGCCGAGAGCGCCAATTGCGGCGGGGCGACGGGCCGCGTGTCGAACGGCGTTTCGATGATTTGGAGTGGCGTGTCTTCGCCTGCGAGGTAGACTCGGTTGCCATCCACCCAGACCGTCCGCGCGGTGCCTGCGTTGGTGTAATTGCCGACCGGAATCGGTTCGTGAAGATCACGCACATCATAGACGTACAGTGTCATCGTCGGTGATTGGAATTGCCCGGTGAACAGTCCGGCGGCATAGACGAGATCATTCACAACTTGAACCGCGTACGACTGGGAAGTCCCAGGAAGACTGCCGGAGGCTGAGAACACCACCGGTTGCGCGGGATTGGTGCCCACGAGCAGATTGTCTCCAAATTTGTTGCGTAAGAAAGCAAAACCAGACGCCTTGCCAGTCTAATGCTGTTCGACGACCATAGGATTACGGGTTGTAAACCGATTGTAAACCCGCTGCTCTTTGAAACGATTGAAGCACAGGAATGTGATTTCAATTCTCCCTTTCATCGTGAAAGCCTTAATGTCAAAACTTAATAGAAATGTCCCCTTTAGAACTTAGGAGAGAATGTCCCCTTT
>CAYJNU010000533.1:0-4722 GCA_964371005.1 uncultured Verrucomicrobiota bacterium
GGAGTCCCTTGACGGTCTGTCCCAGGGCCTGGGCGTAGTCCCTTTCGATAATAATGACGAGCGGTCTGTCGGAGGGCATTGCGCCCGAAAATTCCCGTAGACCGTTCGCCAATTGAGTGAGTGAAGTATAGTCCAAAGGCCGATTGAGTTCAAGCGCAATCGCGAACAGGTCGGTTGCGAGGTTCACGTCCCAGCGGCGCACGGCGGCGGAGATACTCGAAGAAACAGCGGCAGGCTCCAGATCCGCGGGCAGTTCGGGGCGGATGACAGGCACGTTCTTCATCGGCAGGATCTGCCGCTCGGCCCAGATCGTTGACCCTGAAAGCGTCACCGTCTGTGTGCTGGCTCCCAGCACCGTGGCGCGCAGCGTCTCGGACGGTTTCACCACCTCGTAGGCGCTCAGCGCGGGATGTCGGCGCAGCGACTCGGCCAGCAGCGGGCCGACGTCATCGTGACGGGTCGCGTCGGCCACCGTATCGATCTGGATCGGATTGAAATAATAATGCCCGATTCCGCCCGAGAACATCAGCACTGTGCCGCGGCCTGAAACACTGGCAGGCGGCGTGAGATAAATTCTTTGGGCCAGCGGGGAAGCCGTGCCTTCGATCAGTTCCAGCGTCATGTCGGCCATGCGGTCAGTGAAGCGGCGCAGTTGATCGAGCGAGGGCGTCGACCCGACCTCGAGCTGGATGCCGATGTCGGCCAGGATGTGTTTGGCAGGCTCGGCGATGTGGCGGACTTTTCCGCTGGCATGTTCGACTTCGAGGATGCGCCCGCCATAATTCATGGCCGCCGCGCTGACGAAGTTCCCGCTTTGGAAGGTGGCGCTGTTGGCGCTGCCACCGCCAATATCCACGTTGGTCACAGAGGTGTAGTGCAGTTGCGAATACTGGGCCGCCCCTGCCCCACGACCCGCGATGAGACTCTCCACGTGCGGCCCCGCCACGCTGACGACGAACTCGCCCGCCAGCCCCGAAAGCGCGCGCAGGATCTCGTCGGCGTTCTTCTTCTTGGCCGTCTCGCCCGTGATGATGACCGCGCCCGTCTCGACCTGCTTCGGGTCGACGTTGGCGGCGGCATACTCGCGGCGCACGATCTCGTGGAGCTTGTCCGCATCCACGGTTTCATAATCTTTCAATGGGGTAAAAACGATGGGACTTTGGTACAGCACTTCGCGGCTGGAGATGTTGATGCGCGGAATCTGTCCAGGCCGCGCCACGTCGGTCAGGCCGAGGCGCGAAAAGATGATTTGCGTGGTGGTCGTCCCCACATCCACACCAACCGAAAGAAGGGCGCGTGAGTCACTCATAGTCAGCGTCCGTCATTGCGAGGAGGCCGTAGGCCGACGAAGCAATCTCCTGTTCTGCGAGATTGCTTCCCGTAGGCTCGCAATGACGAATCCTTATTCCTTGCGATAAGTTACCTTGCCGCTCAATTCGAGCGAGTCGATCACGCCCACGATAACGGCGTCGACGGGGGCATTGGTGGTCTGGCTGGTATAACGGGCGGAGGAGCCATCGGTCACAAGCACCAGGTCCCCTGCTCCTGCGCTGACCGTGTCGACGGCCACGTAGGGTTCCCCCGTCATCTTGCCCGCGGTATCGGTATTACGCACGATCAGCAATTTGCGTCCGCTGATGGAAGCGTCCTTGATGGTCGAAATGGTCGAGCCGATCACGAGTGCAATTCGCATGAGCACCTCATGGGATGATTTGACGGACAAAACAGGCGTCCCGAACACCTTGATTGTACAAGATGTCTGACATTTGGGCAAACCCAAATGAAATGGAATTTGACTCGAATGGCGGGCCAATTTCCGCGCGCAGGGTCAGAAAGAGCGCGGCATCCTGTCGCTTGGATGCCGCGCTGCTGAACTGCGAGGAATTAATCCTTATATTTCTTCTCGATCTCGGCGATCATCTTCTGGCGTTCCTTGATCTTGTCGCCCTGCGGCACGCCCTCGAAGCGGGTGCGCTCACTGGCAAACCAGAGAATGGTCAGGAAGACGACCAGCCCGACGATCAGGTAGCCCACAAGCTGGTTCGGCGGCTGGAAGCCCACCCACACCAGCACCACTCCGCCCAGGATGGCGAGGATGGCAATTGGCTTGGAAAGCGCGCCCAGGTCGAAGGGGCCTTTTTCCTTCCAGGTCTTGCCTTCAGCAAGGATGCCCGCCGCGACGGGCATGATGTAGGAGATGTACAGGAAAACGGCGCATCCAGCTGCCAGCACGATGAAGGCCCCGCCATACAGGCAGGACAGGAAAGCCAGCGCCGCGCTGACCCAGATCGAAACGGTGGGAACGCGATGCTGCACGCTGACGTTGCTCAGCACCTTGGAGAACGGCAGGCCGTCATCGCGGGCGAAGGCGTACATCATGCGCGAGCAGGAGGTCACACAGGCCAGGCCGCACAGGAAGTTGGCGACCACGATGCCGATGTAAAGCAGATCCAACAGGAAAGTCGGCATGGTGGAACTGGCCATGACATAGGCGAAGACGCCCCAGCCCTGGGCTGCGCCCTCTTTAACATCAGGCATGGCCAGGACGAACGAGCAGACCATGATCCAACCGAAAGTAATCGAGTAAAAGACCGCCTGCCACATGCCCTTGGGGACGTTGATCTGCGCGTCGTGCGTCTCTTCCGAGGTGTGCGCCGAAGCGTCGTAGCCCGTGATGGTGTAAACGACCAGGATGAGGCCGACCACAAATCCGTACAGGATGCTGCTGGTCAGCGGGATCACGCTGCCGCCCGCCTCGCCCGAGAAGTTGGTGAACGTCCACAGGCGGGAGAAATCCAACGGGACAGGGGCGAAGACCAGCAGGAGAACGGTCAACGAGATGGCGACGATGAAGATCAAATATCCGCTCATGTCCGTCAGCATGGTGGTGATGCGGATGCCGAAATGGTTGAGGGCCGCGTGGCTTGCGATGATGACGCCCACGCCCACCAGCCAGTAGATGCCAGGCAAACCAGCGGTGGCCTGCCAGGCGGCGCCCGATACATCCACGCCGAAGACACCATGCAGTACCAGGTCACGGAAAAGCTGGAAGACGCCCGCATCCACCGAGGAGATCACGAAGACCAGTCCCAGAAGGTTGAACCAGGCGGTCACCCAACCCCATGCCCGTCCGCCAAGGATGGAACTCCAGTGGTAGAGTCCGCCTGCGGTCGGATAGGACGAGGCGATCTGTCCCATCGCGAAGGAGACGATGAGTGCGAACAGTCCGCCCACCACCCAGCCGACGCCCACGCCACCGCCGCCCGTCGCGCTGAACGCAAAGGGGAAGGCCGTGATGCCGCCCGCCAAAATACAGATGATCGAAAACGAAATTGCGAAATTCGAGAAACCGCTCATGCGGCGCGAGAGTTCCTGCGCATACCCCATCTTATGCAGGACTTGCTTATCGTGCTCTTGAACCTTGTCAGCCTTGGTCATATTCATTCTCCTGGAAAAATTTTGGTTTCGCAAACGAGAACAACAGACAACAACTGTGGCAGGGCGTTTCTGTATATTTGAGGGGCAACTCCTTTCCTGACTACAAAATTATGTAAAAAATAACACCGCGACTCCCCCAATGGTTCGTGAGTGTTGGAAATATTGTAGGGGAAATCGTTTTTTAATACAAGTGGCAAATGTAGGACAAATGAAAACGATTTCTGGCTCATGTGTAATCCCTGTGCAGATCCTGTGTTTTCGCTAGCCGACCAAAATTTTTAGGCTCTTGAGTAGTTTCAAGGAGTTGCCAAAAAGTTGGTAAGATAAGGGCATGTTGAACATCCAAATCAAAAATCTCGTTGATGACAAGAAGTGTTACGAAGTGGTGCGCGAGTTACGTTGGTCAGAAGGTGTCACCTGCCCACATTGCAACTCCAAGAAAGTAACCAAACGCGGTTTTCATTCCAACCAAGAGTTTCGGCAACGCTATCTTTGCGGTGATTGCCAAACACAATTTGACGACTTGAGTGACACAATTTTTGAAGGACATCATCAACCGTTGCGTGTCTGGATTTTATGCCTGTATTTCATGGGCTTGAATCTTTCCAATGAGCAGATTGGGCAAGAATTGGATTTGGCATCGAAAGATGTCCAGATCATGACCAGCCAATTGCGGGCAGGAATCGTTGCAAAAAAAAGCCAGTTCAATTGAGCGGCGAAGTCGAAACGGACGAAGTTTACATTACCGCTGGTCATAAAGGGCATCCAGCCATTGTGGCAAGCGAAAATCGCAAAGGCAGAAGGCGAAAGCTGAAAGGAAAACGTGGACGCGGTACGCTGGCAGAAGAAAAACCGCCAGTTTTAGGCATGATCCAACGCAATGGAGAAGTTGTGATCCAAATGTTGCCGAATGTCCAGCAAGTAACCATTCAACCGATCATGACAAAAACGATACAGGCTGGCAGCTTGATTTACACTGACGAATACAACATCTATGACCGCTTGGAGCAATGGGGCTACCAGCGCAAGAGCGTCAATCATTCTGCTGGTGAGTATGCCCGCGATGAAGATGGAGACGGTTTTCATGAAGTGCATGTCAATACGATGGAAGGATTTTGGTCGTTATTGCGTTCATGGCTGCGTCCACACCGCGGTATTTCACAAGAAAAATTACCTTGCTATCTTGCCTTCTTTGAATTTGTCCACAATGTCCGTCGTCGTGGCAAGGCTTTGCTTCATTCCTTGCTCGCTATTCTCATAGCTCCTTGAATTTACTTAAGAGCC
>CAYJNU010000534.1:0-4661 GCA_964371005.1 uncultured Verrucomicrobiota bacterium
TTGTTGGGGCACAAGGACGTGGCGACGACGCAGCTTTACACGCACGTGATGCAGAAGCCGGGGCTGGGCGTGCGCAGTCCGCTGGATGGGTGAAGTCCGGAGCAGGGACGGCGCGAGGCGGGAGGACAGTCGTGATCGGCCGGCGCACCGGAAAACGGGGAGTGGAGAACTTGAAATGAGCGAGCCAATCCAGATTCGCATTCATGGCGATGCCGCGCAGCCGGTCCTGGTGTATCTGCCAGGCTTGCACGGCGATTGGACGTTGGTGAGCAGCTTCCGCGCGGCCGTGGCGGGGCGAGTGCGTTTCGTCGAATTCACTTATCCACGAACGGTCACGTGGTCCGCCCTGGATTATGCGCAAGCGGTCGAGCAGTCACTCCGCGCCAACGGCATCCGGCGCGGTTGGCTGCTGGCGGAGTCTTTCGGGTCGGTCGTCGCGTGGGAAATGCTCGGGGGCAGGACTGGGCAAGACAGTGTTGGCCACGAAGCGGACTCCGCTCGTTTTGAAGTGCTCGGGCTCGTGCTCGCCGGCGGATTCGCGCGGCATCCGATGCCTAGGGGCGCGCGGTTGATGCGTTGGGGCGGGGAGCGGTTATCCATGCGGGTTTACCACCGGCTGCTGCGGGGCTACGCGTATTACGCGAAGTTCCGTCATCGGGATGCGCCCGAGACGCTGGCCAGCATTGGCGAATTTGTCGCGCGCCGGACCGCGCCGGATCGCGCCGCCATGCGGGCGCGGTTGGAACTCGTCGCGAACGCCGATCCGCGTCCGATTGCCCAGTGTGTGAACCTGCCGGTGTTTCACCTTGCCGGATTTGTGGACCCGATCGTGCCGCCGCTGTTCGTTCGTCCGTGGCTGCGACGGAATTGTCCGGGTTACCGGGGCGCGAAAACCTGCTGGCTGGCTGACCACAACGTGCTGGCCACGGCCACGCGACCGGCGGCGCAGATTGTCCTCCGATGGATGGGCGTCGGCTCGGCGCCGACCGGGAGTTGAGGGGAGCAGACTGCTGGCAGCCGGCGCGCCGTGCCGCCGGGGGATTCGGCGAGCAGTTCAAGCGATTCGCGGTGGTGGTCACCCGAACGCGGCGGTGAACCGCCCGCACTCCCGACGCTCCGCGAGGTTCATCAGCGTGCGGCCGCGCTTCCAGCCGGCAGAACCATTTGCCACCCTAAACCGGTGAGGTCTTCCCGAGGATTCAGAGCGACCTGGGATGACGATGATCCAATCCCTCAACGCACTGAATTCATGGGGGATTCTATTGGGTCCATGGCCTTGATGCGCGATGCTCAGACCGCGGAGACTTCCCATGACGTGGCCCGCGCACCTGCCGGGGAGAGTTGGTTCTTCCGGCGAGGACGCCGGAAGTAGCTGCTTGGCGCCAGCGTTTGGAGGGCGCGGGTTTTCAACACCGGGGTTGGACGGAAACGAGTCGCCGGGCGTCCGGCCGGCAGGGCTGGCCTCTCGCACGCACACTGGTTGGCGTTGCGGGCGGGCTACCGGTGCGCGGTGAGAATCGCGCGCGCCGACCTGGCAACGGCTTGGGCGAGTTCGCGCGGTTTCACGACCCGCGCATCGCCGCCCCAGTTCAAAACCCAGCGGGTGACTTCTTCGAGGCCGGAGAGGCGCAGCGTCAGTTCCACGCCGCCGTCGCGGAGATCGCGCAGGTGCTGGGACTCGTGCCACTTCTTCTCGCGCACATAATCCGCAGCCCGGGCGTTGAAGCGAAGGACGATGTCATAATTGCCCTGGCCGGAACGGACGCCGAAGCTGCCGCGCAGGCGCTTTTCCAGGGAGAACTTCTGCGGTCGCGGAAAGGTCTTGCCGGTGCGCTTGATGGCTTGGATGCGGGCAGGGACGAAGGTGCGCAGGTCGTGGCGCAGATGATCGTGGGCGAAGAGAAACCATTCGCCGTTGATGTTGGCGAGGTGGTAAGGATCAATGACGCGACGCTCGGCCTGGCGTTGGCCGGGTTTGCGGTAGGTGATTTCGAGTTGTTGGCGGTGGGCCGCCGCTTTGGCGAGCGTGTCGAAGGTTTGCAGGTCGAGGATGGGCTCGGCGCGCGTGCGGAAGGAGATGGTCTGATCCACCTCGGCCAGGTCCACGGAGATGGTGTCCGGCAGACTCTGCTCCATTTTCCGGATAGCGCTCAGGAGCGGTTTCTCAAAGCTCGTGCCGCGGTATTGTTGGAGGGCTTTTTCCGCGACGACGAGCGCCACGAGTTCGCCCTCGGTGATATGCATCGAGGGGAAGGCTTTGACCTCCTCGGTGTAATGGAAACCGAAACGGGAGGCATCGTAGGCGAGCGGCAGGTTCAACCGATCGCGCATGAAGTCGAGGTCGCGCTGGATGGATTTGGGGCTGACCTCGATTTCGTGTGCGAGCGTGGAGGCGTTGGGGTAGCGCCCGGCTTGGATCGCTTGGTGGATGCGCAGCATCCGCTCCAGGGGCGGGCGCGCCTTGGGTGCGGACGCACGGAGCGGGGTTTCAGCGGCTGGCGGTTTGTTTCGGCGTGTCATCGGATGGCTTCGTGTCGTCAATTATCAGCAATCCGTCAACACTTTTGTCGCCGCTTCCCTGGACACAAACGACGCGTTTGAAGCCTTGCTGGCGCAGGAGGGCCGTCCACTGGCCCGTAAGCTGATCCAGTTGCTCCTGCGAGTAGTACCAGCCGAACACGACCACGGCGAGGTTGCGCTTCGCCTGCAGACGATCCAGGGCCGACCCGAGTGAGTCCCGCGACAGCGTTACCAGATAGCCGTCTTCGCGGTACTCCGGGCGCGTGAGGTTGATGTGCTCCCAGCGATAGTGGTGCAAGACCACATCGGTCGCCGCGTCCTCGTGGAATCGGCGGTGGTTGTCCGTGGTCGGCGGGACTTGGGCGCAGGAAACCAGGAAGGTGATCGCCAGCAGAAAAAACGGGCCCACTCTGAAACGGCAATTCGTGTTTGTCATGGTTCGACGGAATCTCGGTGCGGTCACCACGACCGCCACGGCCAACCCAGCGCGGCCCATGCCAAGACACACGCTGACTCTGTCATCGGAAGACGCATTCGCGTGTCCACGGCTGTCTGACTTGCCACCACCGCGGCGGATTTGCGCGGCAGCACATTGTCCAACCGCAAGCCGTCTGTCAATGGTGTTGAGAAGCGTGTTGAGAAGCGGATCCGCAATTCTCATTTTGCGGAGCGCGGCTGTGTGCGAAGCACCAGCCGCAGCCGGGGAATTGGCGGAACCACTTGAAATGCAACGAGGGGGCTGCGGCTGGTCGGGACGACACAACCGCGCTCCGAGTCAGCATGAGAATTGCCGGAAGCGGATCCGCGGCCCGGCAGGTCAGGGTCGCGCGGGGAGACTGCGGCGCCGGGTTCGCGCGTGGAGTCCACGCGGACGGTCAGCGGTGGCGGCTCGGACTTCGCTGGAATGCGCTGTCGGCCGTGAGCGGCAATCCAGGTGTCCTGACTTGTGACGAGCCTGGCGGCGTTCGGGACAAGCGCCGAGCCTGGCGGCGGCGCGTCAGTCCTCAGCCCCAGCCCAGCCACCGCCCGCCCTGGTAGGTGATGAAAGCAAGTCCCCAGGCCAGCGCACCCATGTAGGCCCATTGGAACAGCGGCCACTTCCACGAATTGGTCTCGCGCCGGACGATGGCGACGGTGCTCACACATTGCAGCGCGAAGACGTAGAAGACCATCAGGGTAATGCCGAGCAGCGAGGTGTAGAGCGGCGATCCATCCGGGCGGGTTTGCGCCTGGAGTGTGCGCGCGAGGTTGCTCATGCCGGAATCGCCCGAACCCTCCTCGCCGACGCTATAGACGGTGGACATGGTGCTCACGAACACTTCGCGCGCGGCGAAAGAGGTGACGATGCCGATGCCGATCTTCCAATCGAAACCCAGCGGGGCGATGACCGGTTCGATGGCGCGGCCCATCATGCCGGCGAAGCTGCCGCGCAGACTCTCGCTGGCGGCCGCGTGACTGAGCTTCGCCAACTCAGATTCAGCCTGGGTTTGGCTGAGATCGCCCGCCGCCAGTTTGGATTGGATGCCTTGCCGCTGACTCGCGAAGGCCTGCGCCCGCTCCGCGTTCCTGGGATACGTTGCCAGGAACCACAGGATGATGTTGATGCCGAGAATCACGGTGCCGGCGCGCTGGATGAAAAGCTTGGAGCGGTCCCACATGTGGCGAAAGACCACGCGCACCAGCGGACGGCGATACGGGGGCAGTTCCATGATGAGCAACGGCGGATCGCCTTTCAGCAAGGTCTTCTTGAAGAGCCACGCCATCGCGAGCGCCACGACGATCCCCAGCAGGTACATCCCGAGCAGCGTCAACCCTTGCAGGGGGAACACGCCAAACAGGCGTTGTGGCGGAATGCAGGCCGCAATGAGCAGCGTATAGACCGGCAACCGCGCCGAGCAACTCATCAACGGCGCGATGAGGATCGTCACCAGCCGGTCCTTGGGATTCTCGATCGTGCGCGTGGCCATGATGCCCGGGATCGCGCACGCGAACGAGCTGAGCATCGGGATGAAGCTCTTGCCGTGCAACCCAACCTTGCTCATCACGCGGTCCATGAGGAAGGCGGCCCGCGCCATGTAACCGGTGTCTTCGAGAAATCCGATGAAGAGGAACAACAACAGGATTTGCGGCAGGAATACGAC
>CAYJNU010000535.1:0-4624 GCA_964371005.1 uncultured Verrucomicrobiota bacterium
GGCCGACACCGCCTGCGGCTCGGGCGGCTTCCTCATCAAAGTCCTGCGCGCCTTCTGGCGGCAATACCAGCGCATTGACGCCGCGGTGGCGTGGATTCAAAAAATCCTCAAGCCCGAGAATGGCGAAATGTTTCTGGCCGAAATGCCGCCCAACGTCGAGGCCGCCCTCGCGTTCCGACGCCAGCACAATTTCGACACCCGCCGCATCCTCATCGCCCAGATTCTCCTGCGCCACGTCTTCGGCGTGGACAAAGACCCGGGCGCGATTGAAGTCGCCAAGACCAACATCTGGAAAGAGGCCGTCAAGCTCTCGCCTGCCGATTACAACTACCGCGATCTGAAGACCGACGTGGTCAGAATCCTGCCCAACCTCGAACTGAACTTCCACTGCGCTGACTCGCTCGTGGACGTGGAACTGGAGAAACAGGCGGGGTGGCTGGCGGAATACCATCAGGCCGAACTGAAGAAACTGGCCGAACTCCGCGCCCGCTACATTGCCAATCCGATGTTGCACGCCCCGCTGGACGAAGCGCTCGCCTTGCGCAAGAAAGTCCACGCCGACTTGGTCGAACATTTCCAAACGGAGAATCTGCCCTGCGAACCCGGCGCGTTTGCGCTCCACTTCCCAACGCTGGGTCTGGCGGATGTATTCATCCTGCGTGAAGCGATAAGGAACGAGGCCGAAATCTTCGATGGTGCGGGCGAAGATGAGCTTGTTGATTAGAAGAATGATCGACTCGGCGGTATCCGCGTCCTTCACCCACTTGACCTTGTCGAACTCGTTGTACCAAATCTTCAGGTCTTCAAAGAACTGCTGTTCCAGTTCCGGGCGCTCGGCGGTGTCTTCAATGCGCCGCAAGGTGTCCAGCACGCTGCGGGTTTCGCGGCAGCGGTTCAGGAAGTCGTCAAACGGCAGCGTGGCAAAGGACTTTTCCTCAAAAAAGA
Organism: uncultured Verrucomicrobiota bacterium; assembly: GCA_964371005.1. GTDB lineage: Bacteria > Verrucomicrobiota > Verrucomicrobiia > Limisphaerales > MWDV01 > MWDV01. The sequence continues at coordinate 946 of CAYJNU010000535.1, forward strand.
AATCCCGGGCGCAAAAGAACCAGGTGGTGCGGAGGTCGGTGAGAATCAAATACTCGTGATCCCGCAGATATTTTTTGACCTGAACGACGTGGTGCTTCGGGTTGGCGTCTTTCCGCCAAAGCGCATCCGGGCCATCGCGTTGAAAGAGGGGCTTCAGTTCGAGCGGCAAGGGGTCGCCCAGGCGCTCCGGGACCATGAAATCCACGAAACCCTCCGTGACGCCGACTTGCCGCGTCGGCTGCACTCCAAGGATATCTTTCCAAAGCGCGGTGAAGAGATCTTCGGCGGCGGACTCGGGCTTGGCGCCATTCTTCAGATCGAGGGCGTACTTGTGAATGGGCGCGTACTCGGAAAGTGACGTCGAGTCGGGCGCGAGCGGGAGGAATTCGATCCGCTCACGATCCGTGAACTGCTTGAGGGCCTTGAGTATGTTTTCAGGATTCACTGATGCTTGTTCGGCTGGGAGCCATTGTCGGCGGGCCACAACTCAATTCAAGAACAGACTGTCGCCGCGCCTCAATTCCCGCGGCTGCGAGCGGGGCGCTTCCAGTATTCGAACGCCTGGCGGTAGTGGCGCTGGAGGTTCTCGCCGCGCCGCTTCATTTCGATCAGCACGACGGGTCTCCAAACGTAATCGGCAAAGGCCGTGCCGCCGCCGTCCTCGTGCGCTTTGCGGATGCGGAACTCGGTACGCCCGCCTACGTCCAGGCAGCCGGGTTGGCCGAAGGCCTGGAAGAGGCGGTCGAGGAAGATCTGCGCCTGGCCCTTTTCGTCGCCGGTGATGTGCGGGTCACACCACGCGACGAAGGCGGCGAGTTTTTCCCGGCTCGGTATGGCGTTGGTTTTACCGGGAAGCCGCCGCCACGGCAACTAGAGATGCATTCCAAATCTGGTGGTGCAGGACCGTGGCGTGCCCCGAAGAGAGCTCGGTCGAGTCCACTCACGACAGAACGTGGTCAAAGCGAGCCGGCGAGCCGGCGGACTTGTGCGGCTGGGATTCTCTGGTAGCCTCACCGATACCCGAGTTATGGCGGCATGACGCCATTGCGGTCACGCAAGGTGTGGCGGGTTCGCAATCGCGCGGCTTTTAGCTAAGAGATGCACTCAATCGGTTTCTTGCAGGACTTGGCGGTGGTGATGATGGTTGCCGGCGTGGTGACCGTCTTCTTTCACCGTTTCAAGCAACCGGTGGTGCTCGGTTACATCCTGGCGGGCTTCATCATCGGTCCGCACACACCGCCGTTCGCGCTCATCACCAGTGCTGAGAGTATCAACACCCTGGCGGAGATCGGCGTCATCCTGCTGATGTTCTCGCTGGGGCTGGAATTCAGCCTGGGCAAGCTTAAGAAGGTCGGCGGCACGGCGGTGATCGCCGCCTTGCTGGAAATCCTGGGCATGGGCTGGGTAGGCTACGAGCTTGGCCGGCTCTTCGGTTGGAGCACCACGGACAGCCTGTTCCTGGGCGCGATGCTCTCCATGTCGTCCACAACCGTCATCATCAAGGTGCTCACCGAGATGGGCCGGACGAAGGAGAAGTTCGCCCAGTTGATCTTCGGCATTCTGATCATTGAAGACATCCTGGGCATCGCCATGATCGCCCTGTTGTCCGGTATCGCGATGACGGGCGCGTTGAGTGTGGGTGCGGTAGGCGCGACGCTGGGCAAGCTGGCCATCTTCCTCGTCGTGGTGTTGGTGGCGGGTTTGATTGCCGTGCCACGGTTGCTGGGACGGGTGGCCCGTTTCAAGAGCAACGAAATGCTGCTGATCACCGTGCTGGCGCTCTGCTTTGGCGTTTCGCTGCTGGCGGCCAAGCTCGGCTATAGCGTGGCGCTCGGGGCGTTCATCATCGGCGCCGTCATTGCCGAGGCCCGCGAAATCCACCGGATTGAGAGTCTGATCGAGCCGGTGCGCGACATGTTTAGCGCAGTATTCTTTGTGGCGATTGGGCTCCTGATTGACCCGCGGATGTTGCTGACGCATTGGCTGCCGGTGGTCGTCATCACGCTGGCGGTCCTGTTCTGCAAGGTCATCGCCTGCGCGAGCGGCACGTTCCTGGGCGGCTATGATCGCGGCACGTCGTTGCGCGTCGGCATGAGCGTGGCCCAGATCGGCGAGTTTTCGTTCATCATCGCCTCGCTGGGCCTGACCCTGGGAGTGACCAGCAAGTTCCTATACCCGATTGCCGTGGCCGTCTCCGTCCTGACCACGCTGCTGACGCCTTACCTTATCCGCAGCACGGACGGGGTGGTGAACTGGTTTGACCGTCTGGCGCCGCGCCCCGTGGTGAACACTCTGGAAATCTACACGCGCTGGGTTGGGCAACTGGGCGGACAGCGGCACGCGACGCCGGTGTCACGGCTGATGTGGCGAGGAGCCGGGCAGATGGCGCTGAACGCTGCCTTGATTGCCGCGGTGTTCATTGCAGCGGCATACGTCCAGCGACATCCGCCCGGCTGGCTGGCCCGGTTGGATTTGGGAGAGCAAACGGTTAAGGCGATGTTCTGGCTGGCGGCGGTGGTCTTCTCACTGCCGCTGTTCATCGCCACGGCTCGGAAGCTTCAGGCGTTGGGCATGATCCTGGCCGAAACGAAAGTGACCGAAGCGGCGGCCGGAGAACGCACGGCAGCTTTTCGCGCGGTGGTGGCGCAGGCGGTGCCGGTTGCGGGATTGATCACGTTGGGTTTCTACGTGCTCGCGCTGAGTTCCGCGTTGTTGCCTGCCCTCAATGTCTTGCTGGTGCTGCTCCTGCTCGTGGGGCTGATCACCTGGCTCCTCTGGCGCTCGTTCATCAAGGTCTATGCGAAGGCCCAGGTGGCGCTGCACGAGACATTCGCACAACAACCTGAGTTGGCGGCGGCTCACGCTCCGGCGGCGCTTCCCTCGCTGCTGCGCGAGGCTGACTTGGAGACGGTCAAGATCAGCGCGGCTTCGCCGGCCGCGGGCAAGCTCATCCGCGAACTGGAGCTCCGCACACGCACCGGCGCGAGCATCGTCGGCATTGAACGCGGCGGGACGAATACCATCAATCCCGGCGCGGATGACGAGCTACAAGCGGGCGATCAAGTGTTGTTGCTGGGAACTCCGGCCCAACTCAAGGCCGCCCGAGCCGTGTTGGGTCGATCCCTGCCGGCGACGTGATCCGAGCAAGGCCGGACTAATCGCCACGCGTTGACTGCCACACCTTCCGCCAATGGGTTCGTTCGAGTGCCGCGCGTCGGTAGTCGAACATTCGTTCCCCCGCCTCCTGCCGAAACGGGTGGGAGTCGCCACGATGCAGAGCGATTCGGTCGGTTTTCCGGGCGCGGCCGGCGTTGGTGTAACCAGGGTCCGCCGGTTCGGCGTCGAGGGAAGGTGCTTCAAGAACAGGGTTCATAAGATCGTGAATTCAATCGTTTCTCCGCTCAAGAACCACGAAGCGTCGCGATTCTTGAAACTCAAGGAGGTGTTCATGCCTGAAGCGTACAGGGGAAACCGCACGGGTGCTATGGGGTCTAACCCTACCGTGCGTTCTGTCCTGAACGGCGCAAATACTCGGAACCGGTGGTGACTCCCGCCCAACTTGACGGTTTGTGTTTCCCAAAGCTGTACTGCCAAACCAGGTTGAAAGAATGCGAGTGGCCGAAATCCTCGCGTAGCGCGCCAAGGTCCGGCGCATAGCCGAACACGAAGCGCCAGCGCT
>CAYJNU010000536.1:0-4582 GCA_964371005.1 uncultured Verrucomicrobiota bacterium
ATGTAGCTCTCGCTCCGGTAATCGGTGGTGTAAAAGCCGCTACCCTTGAAGAGCAGTCCCCCGCCCGTGCTGAGCAGGCGCTTGACCTTGCCCTTGCCCCAGCGCTTCCGGGCGCAGAGGTCTTCCGGACAAACCGTCAGCGGCTTGGCCTTGATGGACTGGAGTTTCTCAAACTGGTGTCCGCATTTCTCGCAGACGTACTCGTAAGTCGGCATGGTTCGATTCAGCAGTTCCGATGGTGGGATGAAACCGCCCGCCGGGCGACGGAAGACGCTGCGCCGGCAGGCGATGAATTCGAGTCCACGCCCTAGTTGGACGGCGGCTTGGCCGCCGGGGTGTTGGTCAGCGGCGGAATGACGCGCACCGAGCCATCCGAATTTACCTCAACGTTGAGATCGTAATGGGCGGCGGGTGGGGCTTTCCTGCTGGGCGCGTTGGCGCCCTGCAGCAGCATGGAAGCCCCCTTCAGATCGCTCGACGGGGAGAGCCCCTTGCGGATCCACTCCCAGCGTCGGGAGATGTTCAACTCCTCCTTGAGCTTGGCCACTTGGGCACGCAGGACCTTCAAGTCGTTGAACTGCCGTTCCAGTTCGGCCTTCTCTGCCATGAGGCGCTTGAGTTCCTGCTCGAGGAAGGCCTTGTCACCTTCCGAAGCAGCGAGCTTGCGCCGGGTGTCTTCAATCTGGGCGGTAAGATTGGTGAGAGCGCCGGTCAGTTCGGAGGCGAGTTGCTCCTGGGCGGTGCTCTGGGCTTCCAACGCCGCGATCTTGGCTTCGTCCTGCGTGATCTTCTCCTGGGCGGCCTTGAGCGAGGCGGCGGTACTCGCGAGGGTTGTCTCCGCCTGAGCCAGTTTTCCGGAGACCTGCATATAAGTGTTGGTCAGTTCGACGCAAACCTGCTTTTGCGCGTCGAGGTCCTGATTCAAGCGGGTGTTGGTCTGCTTCTCGTCTTCCAGCTTGACCTGGACTTGCTGCCACTGGTTGGAATTGTAGGCAATGCGTTCTGCATCCTGCGCCTGTCGGTCGGCGGCCTTCTGGCGGGTGACCAGCAGCGCAATGGCAAACGCGACGGCAATCACGGCAGAGATCAGCAGGGCAATCTTCACTTTCATAGTGCCCCGACAATGCCGTTCCGGCGCGGTTTTGGCAAGTGCTCTTATGCCACGTCTGGATTGAATCACGACGATCGGTTGCCCAGGGAACTGAGGCGTGTCCCCCACGGTTCCTGACCATTCCTCCGGGTTCGCGGCGAGGGCGCCGAGCAGTCCCGGCGCGGGCGGCTTGCGTTCGCCCGGCACGCTTCTACATTGTGGCCGTGAAGTTGCCGACGGAAGTTCCGATCATGACGCTGCCCAATGCGACGCTGTTCCCGCAGGCGATGCTTCCGCTCTACATTTTTGAACCGCGTTACCGACAGATGCTCACGGACGTGTTGCACGCGAATCGCATGTTCGCGGTGGCCATGCAAAAACCCGGATGTCTGCGCGAGATTCCTGCGCCGGTGGCGGGCCTGGGCGTGGTCCGCGTCTCGGTGAGTCACAAGGACGGCACGTCACACCTGGTCCTGCAGGGCCTCACGCGCGTCGAGCTGCAGGAAACCCTGCGCTACAAGCCGTATCGCGTGCAACGGGTGCGCGTCCTGGAGACGCCGCCGGTGGCCGGCGAGGCGGTGGAGGCACTGGTGCTCAAAGTTCGTGAGTTGCTGTCCCAACGAGTCAAGCTCGGCCTGCCGTTTCCGTTCCCCACCCTGAGCGCGAAAGAAAACGCGGAAGACCCGGCGACGTGCTGCTCAGAGTACGCGGCCAAGGACATGCTCGATTACGTGGGCTCGCTGCGGAACCCCGAACACATTGCGGACCTGGTGAGTTGCACTCTTTTACGCGGCGCCGCGCGGCGGCAGTCCATCCTGGAGACGCTGGACATCGAAGCGCGCTTGCGGCGATTGGTGCTTTTCCTTCGGGCCGAAATCAAGGAGCATGGCGGGGCCAAACATGAATGACACGCACCCTTCGGCCACCGGCGCGGACGCCCTGTCGCGCGAGGAAATGCACGCGGCCTTGTTCGCCCAACTGGTCATGCAGCAGACGAATCTCGCGTTGATGCTGCTGGGCAAAATGCCGGACCCGCAGACCGGTGAAACCATGCGCGACCTTGATTCGGCGCGGCTATTCATTGACCAGCTTGAGATGCTGGAGGCCAAGACCAAGGGCAACCTCACGCGGGAAGAAGGCCATTTGCTGCAGCAAAGCCTCATGGCGTTGCGCATGGCCTTCGTTGAAGCAGTGGAATCACCCGCGACGCCAGACCCGCCGGCTGCCGAGGCAAAGCCTCAGCCAGCCGTGGCGGAAAACAAGACCGCACCTGCTGAAACAACGGGTGCGGCGACCGAGGAAGAATCCCACAAACGATTCTCGAAGAAATACTGAGCGCGGCGCGGCTACTTCTTGTCGTCGGGCTTCGCCGGGGCGGCGCTGTCGCGCTCTGAAGGTTTCAGCTTCTCGTCGAGGATTTCGACGCCGGCGTCTTTCATCAGCTTGTCAAAGTAGTCGGGCAGTTGCTTCTGCACGGCCTGTTGGGTGAGGCCCTCCTTGATGCGGTCAGACACCTTCGCGAACTCGACCATCTTGGCGGGGATTTTCTCCAGCACTTTGATGATGTGATAGCCCACCGTGGTGGTGACGACGTCACTGATCTGGTTCTCCCCAAGCGAAAAAGCGGCGGCCTCGAACTCCGGCGGCAGGTTGGGATTGCCGCGCGCGAGAGTCAGCTCGCCGCCTTTATCCTTCACACTGGCATCCTCGGAGAATTCCTTGACCAACTTGGTAAAATCCTCGCCAGTGCGAGCACGCTTGACGACTTCCTCCGCCTGCTTGCGCTTGGCCTCCTTCTGCGCCTCGGGCAGCGGTTGGCGCGTGCTCAAGTCCAGCGTGGCGAACAGGATGTGGCTGGCGCGGACCTGCTCCGGCTGCTCGAACCGCGCGGGGTTCTCATCGTAGAACTTCTTCACTTCGTCGTCGGTGACGGTAACTTTGATCTCGCGATCGAGGATGGCTCGGGCGACGGACGCATCGCCGATCTCGGCCTTCCAACTCTCCAGGGTGCGCCCAATGGCCTTGGCCTGGCGGGCAACGTTTTCCTCCGACCCGGCACGCTCGAGCTCCGCTTTGATGCGCTGCTCCGCCAATTCCTTTCCCTTGGTGCGATCCGCGTCCGTGGCTTGCGTCAATAGCAGGCGCAGGCGGACCAACTCCTGCAGCAACTGGGGCTCGACGCGTTGCATCTCCACCGGCGAGACGGTCTGCCCGCGCGCCGCCATCGCCCCCTTGAACGTCAGGATCGAGGCGTCCAATTGGCTGCGCTTTACCTCGAACCCCTTGCCTTTGGCGAGGACGGGATCGCCAAACAACGCGGCCAGCTTCGCGTCCGCCTTGGACATGGGCGGGTTGGTTTCAGCGAGGGCGCCGGGGACGAGCACGCCGGCCAGAAGACCCGCGCAGAGAAAACCGAATGTGTGTCTGATCATGGTTGTTGGAGAAAAGTGGTTTCGATCAAAGCTCAACGACATGCACGTCCCGAATGTCCGGATCGCGCTGGAGTTCGTCCAGTACCCCTTGGGGCGGGGCGCTGTCGAGATTGAGCACCGTGAGCGCGTGACCGCCGGCTTCGTCGCGATGCAGACTCATGCTGGCGATGTTCACGCTGTGCCGGCCCATCAGGGAGCCGATGTGGCCGATCATGCCGGGCCGGTCTTTGTTCGTGAGCAGGAGCAGCGTCCCGCTGATGGATATTTCCACCGGCGTGCTGAACAACCGCACGATGCGCGGGTTATTCGGGGAGCCGAAGAATGTGCCACCGGCTGAGATCACCTTCTCCGCGCCGTTGAACGCTTGGACGTGCAACCATTCATTGAACGTCACCGGTTCATTCGAGCGCTTCTCTTCGACCGTCAACCCGAGCGTCGCAGCGATGCCGCGCACGTTGATATTGTTCAAATCCTTGACCGCCGCACGGGAGAGGAAGCCCAGCAGGATGGCACGCGTCACGGGGTCAATATTCGGCAACTCCTGCGCCTTGCCGCCATAGGTGATGTGCAGCCGGTCCACCTGCGTGGGCGCAAGCTGCGCCAGAAGCTTGCCCAGCTTCTCGCCCAGGGTCATGTACGGCTTCACCTGGGCGTACGTCTTCGCATCGAGGAAGGGCAGGTTCACCGCATTGCGCACCTCCCCAGTGAGCAGGTAGGACGTGAGCACCTCGGCGACTTCGATCCCGCATTTCTCCTGCGCCTCCGCGGTGCTCGCCCCCAAGTGCGGCGTTAGCGTGATGCCCGGATGTTTGCGGAAGGGATGCTCGGCGGGCAAGGGCTCTTCCGCAAATACGTCCAACGCCGCCGCCGCCACTTTGCCCGCGTCCAACGCGGCGATCAGGTCGTTCTCAACCACGATTTCACCCCGCGCGCAATTCACGATGCGCACGCCGGGTTTCATTTTCGAGAACGCTGCTGCATTGAGCATGCCCCGCGTCAGTTCCGTGACCGGCATGTGAACGGTGATGAAATCCGCCGTCTGATAAACGTCGTCCAGATC
>CAYJNU010000537.1:0-4581 GCA_964371005.1 uncultured Verrucomicrobiota bacterium
GGTCGAATGAACTCGCCAAGACCAATGGTCCGCCGGACTGGACCTACTATGCGGCGGTCGGGCTGGACGGTCTCTTTCTCATCGCCGGGCAGGGGGGCATGCAGTCGGAGGGCTACCAGGACGGCATTCAGCCCTATTTCTGGCTCACGCCTTATGACAGCGTGCGGAACTGGCTTTGGGACGTAATCCGGTTGCCTTCGTTCTACGTGACGGTGGGCGATTTCGGCACGGTGATGACCAGTGGCAACGGCGTGGATTGGTCGTTGGAACTGGTGCCCGCGGCCGTAACCAACACCACCTTCCTCGGCGTCGGCGGCAGCACGAATCTGCTCCTCGCGGTGGGCGATTCCGGCACGATCATCTACAGCCCGAACATCATCACGAACATCGTGGTGACGAACCAAACCGGTGTTTACACCCAGACCCTGAGCACGCTCGGCGTGCTCTGGTATCGCGTGCCGATCAAGCCCACGGCCAACTCGCTCCAAGGCGTTGCCGTGTTGAGCAACTCGCTTTACGTGGTCACCGGCAACCAAGGGACGCTGCTCACCAGCACGAATGGCACAAACTGGTCCACCGCCAGTTCCGGCACGACGAGCTTGCTCAGCAGCGTCACGGACTGGCCGGGCGGCTTGATCGCGGTGGGCGACAATGGGACGATCATCGCCAGCTCGAACGGTGTGGCTTGGAGCAAGCGCGCGTCCGGCACGGCGAGCTGGCTTTATCGCGTCCGCTGGCTGAACGGCGCGTTGGTGGCCGTGGGGCAGGCGGGCACGATCTTGACCAGCACGAACGGCACGAATTGGGCGTCGCGCACCAGTGGCACGGCGAACTGGCTCACGGATGTGGAGTACATTGACGACACCTGGTTCGTGCTGGGGCTGAACCGGACGGTGCTTGCCAGCACGAACCTCGTGAATTGGGTCAACCACGGCACGCTCACGAAGACGCCGCTCTACGCCGCCGCGACCGACTCGCGGCAACTCGTGCTCGTCGGGGGCGAGGGCGCGATCCTGCGCAGCCAGATCGTGCCGGACCTGGCGCCGGTTTCGTTCCTGGACTACGCGCGCTTCACCACCAACGGCAGCAGCGTGGCTTACAACCTCTACCTCCTTGGCGGCAAGACGGATCAACGCTTCACGCTGGACCGCGCCACGAATGTTGCGGCCTCAGTCTGGACCACCGGATCGCAATTCGAGATCTTCGACGGTTCCGGAACACTCTACTACCTTGAAACCCTGTCCGGCACGAACCTGCCGCCCGGCGAGTTTTATCGGACGAAACAAGTCCGGTGACGCCGTCGCCTAGCCTGGGCGGTGGCGTTAAGCGGGCGCTTGTTTCCGCCGAAAGCCAAGAGTCCCATTCCTGCTTCCGCGCGAACCAACAGGTGAGCTGCCTGCGCGTTTCCGAGGCGTTCGGAACCTCACTTGCGATCCAGGTCATCGCCGAAGATGGACTCGCTCCGTTCGCTGCGGTCCACTGACCTTCCTTCAGTCGCGGAAGTCGGGCTAACGGCTGAACCGCTCGGCCACCACTGCGTTGGTGGTGATAGCCAGACAGAATGTTTGTCCCGCCGCAATAGCCACCACGTTGCTCAAACCCTCTGGCACGAAAACAGGTGCGCCGCAAATCCTGCCCCAACCAACGACTGTTCCGTCGTTTTTGAGCGCAAGACTGTGATGGGTTACCATTCCGAACATGCCGTATTGGTTTCCGGCGGCAATGGCCACCACATTGCTCAAAACTTGACCCGAGTGGACGACCAAACCGCTGGCATTTCTTTGCCCACTAGCAGTCTTAACTCCCGTGGCTTGTTCACAGTGATTGTCTCCCCAGCCATACACAGTCCCGTCACGCTTCAAGGCCAGGCTGTGGCGCTCGCCCACCGCTATTGCGACCGCGTTGCTCACGACTTGAGACATATCGCTGCGGCTCCACGCAAACACAACGCCATCGTTTCGCAGCGCGAGATTGCGTTCGCCGTCCCCACCGCCTGCGGCAACGGCAACAATGTTCTTCAGTTTGGGAACTACACCAGTGAAGTCCCCAGACCAATTAAAGACTGTGCCATCGCGCTTCAGCGCCAGGGCCCGACTCAGACAGCCCGCCGAGATCGAGATTATATCGCCTGCCGCACCAAAGTTGATCTGGTAGTACCCCCACCCGATCACGTTTCCACTTTTGTCCAACGCTCGGCTACACAGGTCACCCGCCGCCACTTGAATCACGTTTGTCAAGGCGTTAGGCATGCTGATTTGGCCATAAAAGTTTCTACCCCATCCCATCAGAGTACCATCGGCGCGTAGAATCAAAGCATGATTCTTGCCGGCGGATATGCCAATAGCGTCCGTCACGGGCTTGCCACCAACTTCCAGTCTCTCAACGAAGCGATTTGTGCCGCTCTGCAATGTATTGCCCCAAATCACAACTTGACCCGGAGGTGCAGCGGCGATCAGCTGAGTGGGGATCAGCAAGGCGAGAAAGAGAACCGTGGTGTAACTTGAATTCATATCTAGGGCCCTATGGTGTAAACATCATTGACCGTGCGCTCTACCCACAGTCCAAACTTCGTAATCCGCGTGGTGCCATTGTTGTCAACCGTCACCACCTGTGGTGACCAGCTACTCAAAGGATGCGTCGGCCCACCTGGGATCCGCCAGTAGGCAGGAATGGGCCAAGTGTATCCACCTGCCTCATAGGGCGGCACCATTGATGTTTGCAGGTGATCGCCTTCAATCACAGGTTGGGCGTCTTGGGGATTCCAGCGGTTGTCACAGGACACTGCCCTGAAGTTGCCCAAGTCATGGTTTATGTTCTCAGGGTCATCATAAGGGGCTTCCGTGTAGCGTCCCGACACATTTGTGGCGTCCACTTCGCCTTCTTGTATTTCCACTCTGCCGAAAGAAACATCCGTCGGCGCGATAAACACCCTGACCCAAGCCTCTGCAAACCCCCAACGCGAACCTCCGAATAGCATCGGCCTCAAAACGACCGCATGGTCCACCCCCGTGGGCTCGACGACGTCAAACTCCGTTACGATCACTGCATCACGCACATTCGCCAACACTGCCGATTTGCGCCCGAGAGTCGGGGCGGTGTAGGTAGTAGCTGCGGCAATAGAGGGACTGACGGTCCCGCCAAAAGCCTGCCACACTGGTTGTTCAGGGGGATTCATAGCTAGAGGCGGAACGAAACTGAAATTCACGTACTCCCCAACCCCAAGACGAATCCTGTCCGTCTTTGGGTTTGCAAGCGCAACGCATTGCGTGTGGTGGACCAGTTTGTGTTTCGTCGCGCTCACGTCGAACGTGTAATAGTCCACACTCGCCACACTGGGCGTGGCGTCTTTGGTCACGCCGTCCGGCAGGGCAACGTAACGCCGCCCGTCGCTGCCCAGCGTGCCCAACTCGCCAATGGAAATGTCCACCTCTCCAGGCAGCAGCGTCCGTTTGGGCACGTTCAACGCACAAGGCGCTGGTGCCCACTCGTCCAGCACTTCGGAGGCGCTACCTGTCACCACCCACAGGTTTCTGCGTCCGGGGACGCCTTTGCCACCGGTGCGTAGTTTCATGGTCGTTTGCGCGCCTTTGTTCCACACCCAGTACCAGGTTTCGGTCTCCCATTCGTTTGCCCAGGTGTGCATGATAGCGGCTGGGTTTGCCACACAGTGCTGAGGGCAGATCACGGGCGGCGGCGTGGGGCCTTCGCCCGGCTCGTAATCTTCTTCGCAATCGCCCGATCCGCTCACGATGGTAACCTGATGTCCGAGTTCCGACAAGGAGGGTGGCCACGTGAAAGTGGTTTGGCCTTCACAATGGGAAGAGCCGAACGGAAACCCAGTGAAATCCACGGTCATCCCGCTGACGCCGCCGCCTCCCGTTTGCGCATTCCATTGCTGGCTCCAAGTCCCTCTCCGCACTTCCTCCCACCACTCAATTCCATTGGACCATGATTCGATCCAGGTCCCTTGACTGCTCTCGCCGTGGCCCGCGATGTAAACGCCCTCGGGTTTCTCTGGTTCTGCTCCTGCATCTTGCGCTCCGGCCGAGTCGGGATTGCCGGGGTTTTCGTAAGTCGCCGAACTGCCGCCGCTGCCGCCGGTTCCGTAACCTCCATTGTCCGAATTCGGAATTGCCCGTGCCTGGATTACCGCCGTCCCGTCGGGATTGATCGGCACATTCTCCGCGGTCCAGACGCCACCCGCCAGCGCGGCCCGAAAGCCGTTGACCCAGATGGTGTGATCGCTCGAACTGCTTGTGCCGGTCACGGTCGTGGTTTGATTCCACAGTTGTGCTGGAGGGATGTCATCAATCGTCAAATTGAGGCTGCCCTTTACAACAGTCATACCCGTCACCGTCACGTTGTCCCAGGCATCCGCGGCTGTCAACGTCAGCGCATTGTTCCCCTCGCCGAGCGGAAGGCCCTCAACCCAGAAATGCCCATCTCGCTCCACCACGGCGTTTAGCGTGGTGGCGACTTCGGCTTCGTCAACGATGGTTACGGTAAGGGTCGCGGTGAAGTCGTCAAGCCGCCCGCGCAATGTGCAGGTGTTACCACAGACCTTCGTGGCGTCCTGTGGCC
>CAYJNU010000538.1:0-4576 GCA_964371005.1 uncultured Verrucomicrobiota bacterium
GACTGACGTTGTCCGGCCAACTGTTGAGCGGCGCGAAGCGTTGCTGCCCCCGGCCGCCACCGCCGCGGCCATCACCGGTGCGGTAGGTGCCGGCGCTGTGCCACGCCATGCGAATGAACAACGGACCGTAGTGGCCAAAGTCCGCCGGCCACCAGTCCTGGGAGTCGGTCATCAGCGTGGCGAGGACTTTCTTCACCGCCGCCAGGTCGAGGCTCTTGAACTCCTTTGCGTAGTTGAAGTCCTCGCCCATGGGATTGGACTTGGAGGAATGCTGGTGCAGGAGTTCGAGCTTCAACTGGTTCGGCCACCAGTCTTGGTTCGTGGTGCCGCCAGCGGCGGCGCCGTGGTGGAACGGGCATTTGGCTTCGGTGGACATATGTTTTCTCCTCAGATCGGTCGGACTGAATTGTTGTTGCGCATAAATCGAAACTTGAGTCGCTTCGATAGAATCTAGCCAACCGGCGGCCATTGTTGAAATACTTCTTTCCTGTAATTACGATAGGCATCTCCTATGGAAATGCATCAACTGCGGTATGTGGTCGCGGTGGCGCGGAGCGGCAACTTCTCGCGCGCCGCGGAGCACTGCCACGTCTCCCAGCCCTCGCTCAGCCAGCAAATCCAAAAGCTGGAGGAGGAACTGGGCGAGCGGCTCTTTGACCGCATGAAGCGTGAGGCAAAGCCTACACCGCACGGGGAGGCGTTCCTGCGGCGGGCTGTGCGCATCCTCGAAGAAGTGGACGCCGCGAAACGCGAAGCCACGGACGCGAAGGACTTGCTGCGCGGGACGGTGACCATCGGCGTCTTGCCGACCATCGCGCCCTATCTTCTGCCTGAAGTGATGGTGGAGTTCACGGAGAAGTATCCCGGCGTCGAGATTGTCGTGCAGGAAGACACAACCGCGCGGTTGCTGAAACTGGCACTGGCCTACGAGATCGATTTCGCCCTGGCCAGCCGGCCGATCCAAGACGAGCGGCTCGCAGTGCGCGAACTGTTCGCCGAGGAATTGCTACTGGCGCTGCCGCCCGGCCATCCCCTCACGCGCAAGCGCACCGTAAGCGTGGCGGACCTGGAGGGTGAGCGGTTGATTGTCATGAAGGAGGGCCACTGCCTCGGCGACCAGGTGCTGCGCTTTTGTGATCGGCGTGAACTGCATCCGAGAATCAGCTTTCGCAGCGCGCAGTTGGAGACGATCCAATCGCTCGTGCGTTCGGGGCTGGGCCTTTCGCTGATCCCGGCCATGGCGGCACAGTCAGATCGCAGCGACTTGCCGGAGTACCGGTCGCTCCAGGCACCCAAACCGGATCGGAAGATCGTCGCGATCTGGCCCAAGCAACGTCCGCCGGGGCGCGCGGCCAATGAGTTCCTGGAGATGATTTCCACCTGGAGCAAATCCACCGAGCGTTGAACCAGTCACCTCGCTCTGATTGCGAGCCGGAAAGGCAACAATCCCGACGTGACTGCTGAAGCAGGAATTGCCCCGGGACAAGGTGACGTTTGAGGCCAGGGCATCCGCTGCAATGCACGACTAAGCTCGACTAAGCTGAAGCGGCGTTCGTCGTCCACTCGTTCAACGGCTTCTCATCCCCATTCGGGGCCGTGGCCACGTGCAGAAGCTCCATCGCTTCGCCAATCAAATAAAGCGAGCCGGCGACGACGACGAAGGGTTCGGTTTGGGCGTTTGCGAGCGCATCGGTCAGGGCGGCGCACGTTTCGACTCTCACCTCGGGGTTCGTGCGGTGGCAGGCAGCACGGAGTTGGTCCGGTTGGGCGCTGCGTTCGCTGTGGACCGGCACGCAAAGAATCTTCCCGGCCAACGGTGCGAGAATCTCGCACATTAGATCCCAATCTTTGTCCGCCATGATGCCCAGAATGAATACCGGACGTTCGCCGGGGAAATGCTCTTCCAACGCAGCGCGCAACGAGGTGGCGCCGCTCGAATTGTGCGCCCCATCCAACAGGACGCGCCGGCCCGAAGCGCGTTTGACAAGCTGCATCCGTCCCGGCCAGCGTACCGTGGCCAATCCTTCCCGGATGGCTTCGTTGGTCATGGGAAGTTGGGCCTGCAACGTCTGCACCGTCGCCAGCGCCACTGCGGCATTCATCCGCTGATGCCAGCCCAGCAACGGCAAGCTCAGCGTGTCGAGTGGCGGATGCTGCGTGTGGGCGGGCGTGACCAGCATCAGCGGGCTGTGCTGTTGGAGCGCGGTTTCCTGGATGACCGCCAGCGCCTGCGGCTCGTCCGCCCCCGTGATGACCGGCACGCCGGGCTTGATGATCCCTGCCTTTTCCGCCGCGATGGTCGAAAGCGTTTCCCCGAGCCAACGCTGGTGATCAAACTGGATGTTGGTGATGACGCTGGCCAGCGGCGTGACGATGTTCGTGGAATCCAGTCGTCCGCCCAGGCCGGTTTCCCAAATCACGAGGTCGCACTTCTGCTCGGCGAACCAGCGCAACGCCATGACCGTGACGACCTCGAAGAACGTCGGGTGATGGTCCGCGGCGAAGTCCTTGAGCAAGGGCTGAATCTCCGCGACCAACCGGGCGATGTCGGCTTCGGGAATCAACTGGCGGTTCACCTGGATACGCTCGCCGAACGCCACGAGATGCGGCGAAGTGTAGAGTCCCACGCGCAAGCCCGCCGCGCGGTACTTGCTTTCCAACATCGCGCAGGTTGAACCTTTGCCGTTGGTTCCGGCCACGTGGATAAACCGGAGCCGGTTCTGCGGATTCCCCGCCAGCGCGGCGAGCTTGAAGCTGTTCTCCAAACCAAACTTCGCGCCGAAGAGGCGCAGGCCGTAGAGGAACTGGATAGCTTCGGTGTAGTTCATCTGTGTCACTTGAGCGACCAAGGCGATGCCACCACTGCAAACCAAGTCAATTCCGTAACTCGATCAAATCTCAGGCGTCTGAGATGACCAAGCCACGCATGTCGCACTTCTGAGAACTGCCAAAGACGTTTCAGCACTCCTGTTGCATCTCGATTCAACGCGGCCTGCGTCCTGGCTGGTTCTTGGCGGCACTCGAGCACGCGGTAAACCACCGCCCGCCCGTCGGCGTCGAGTTGATAGTAAACGGCATAGGGGAATCGTTGGAGAGGAGCCGGCGGAAACCGAAGATCTCTCGGTGAATGCTCCCATAGAGCGCCAGCGAATCCACGTCCGAGAACAACGAATCCAGGAAGGAATCTCCCAACCCTTCCCCTTGCTGATCGTAGAAACGCCGCCCCTCCGCGAGGTCCTGGAGGGCGGACGCGAGGACGCGAATCTTCATGCCGCCGGCTGGCGAAGCTTCGCTTTCGCCTGCTCCCAATTCAGCACCGGTTCCTGGCCAGCCGCCGCCCGTTGCGCGGTTTCGGCCAGAGCCGACGCATGCCAAGCTGGCGACGCCAGTTCGCGCTCGTCGTGGCTGAGATCCGTCCAAAGGCTTTCCATGAGCCGCAGCTTCTCCTGCCGGGACAAGTGTCATATCTCCGCAATGCTCATCACGGCAAACGATACTGGGTTTCAACAGCGGCGCAATCTCGATCACTGCACCGAGTGTAGCCACCGGGGATCGACCGAACTGCCCGCGAGGCTGCTCGGGACCGAGACACCTCCCGGGGTTTCCTACCAGCGCTACCAGAAGCCCAAGGGAGGCGAGAAGTTCCCGAGGGAACGCTTTTTGTGTCCGCCTTGTGGCCACACCGTTTCCGTGCTGCCCGCCAATCGCCTGCCCTATCGGCCCCTGGAAGTGGAGCGACTCCAACGCGGCTTCGATGCCTGGGCTGACGCGCGGCAGGTCGGGCGACTCCGCGCGCCAAGACTTTGGGCGGGAAGACCCCACCCTCGCGCGAGGCGTGCGGCCGGAAAACGGCACCGCGCCTCGGCGGTAGCGCTGCCCTGTTCCCGAATACAGATGTATCCGCGCTGCGCGACGCGTGGTTTCGTCGCAGTTTTTGCTGGTCAGCAACGAATTCGGACTTTAAGGTGTCGCCGCAGCAAACCCCAAGGAACCAGAGTGACGTATGGACATAGTGTTTAATTGCCCGAACTGTGAGCAGGAACTGGAAGTGGAGAGCACCGCGGCTGGAGGCCAGATCGAGTGTCCGACTTGCCATGCCACCATTACCATTCCCGAACCAGAAAGCCCCGTCCCCACCCCGGACAGCGAGGCCCGGGTCCAACCGCACATCGTCAACGCGATGGCCTCTTCGGCGGCAGCGCACGTGGAGATGCATCTCAAGGTGCCGGTCCATGAAGGTCCAACCGCCAGCCTGATCGAGAAGCCCAAGCCGCCGCTGGAAGTCGCCGCGAAAGGCGACAAGAAGGTGCGGGTCAAGACGATCCGCCACACGGACTGCATCGAGGTCGGCCATGACAAGTTCGACGACTTCGTCAGCGCTTTTCTGCAGAAGGTGGGCGAAGCCAACCTCGTCAGTGTCACCCCGCTGACCTACACGCACTTGGACATCGGCTCGCAGAAGTTGATGACGGACTACGCGGTGCTGATCGTGTATCGGGGCTAAATCTCTGCCAACCGCGTCCGACGCACCGTTATCTGCGGTGGCAGCGATTTCGCAGGATTTTGAATCGTCTTT
>CAYJNU010000539.1:0-815 GCA_964371005.1 uncultured Verrucomicrobiota bacterium
TTGGCCGCGCCCTCTGCCCAAACAAAAAAACGCCGGCAGGTTGCCCCGGCCGGCGCTGAAGAATCGGGCTGCCTGGCTACGCTGCCGCGTGGAGAGCGGAGCCCCTCGGCACGGCGTGGAACACGGCCTCAACCGCCGCATCCAAGCGCTCTTTCAACGCTTTTGCGCAATGAAAGCCTTCGCCGGTCGCGTTGCAGATCAATTCCACCTGTTCGGTAACACAGTGAGCCAGCGCGCTGGTGGCCCGCTCCAATTTCAACGTGTTGCCGGCATCCGGCTTCAACACGACGCTTTCGATAGCCGTTTGGAACCGACCGAACATCATCTTAGCCAGCTCCATCGCACCGACGCCAAGGCCGGGCACGATAAACGGCTTCCAAGCTTCAACTGCCTCATCCGGCGTGGCCGAGCCCTCAATCCGGGTCGCATTCATCAAAGCGAGCGCGCCCGCCGCACTGCCCGCCGCACGGAGTTCGGCCAACGCCTGGCCGAAACTTGTGTCCGCGGTCGAATCGTTCTGCGAGGTTGCTCCCGGTGTGGGCACGCCTCCCTGCCCGGCCTTGTCTGCCAATTTGAGGCACGCGGTTTCAACGAATTGCGGGACTGTCAGCCCCAACTCGCGGCATGCGAGCTGCAAGCGCGCAAATGTGCCGGCGTCCAAGTCCACCTCCGCCCACGGCTTGCCCTTCTCTCCCGTGATGACGAGCTTGGCGCCACCTGACGAGCCATTGCCCGCTCTGCCGGCAATAAGGCAGGTTCGTTTTGCGGATTGAGGCGACGCTGGCTGGCTGCTCCCTGCGGCGGCGTCCTGCGGG
>CAYJNU010000539.1:825-4575 GCA_964371005.1 uncultured Verrucomicrobiota bacterium
CCTGATGATTATGTTTGTCGGTTTCTTGGATACCTTCGTCGCCACGATGGATCGCCAGTTCTGGTGGGTTCGCGTGCGGGTGATGATCTTCGCGGCGGCCCGGTAATTGCGCGCCAGGATATCCCAATCGCGGGAGACGGTTTTGAGCTCTTGGGGCGTCTCTAGATCCACCGATCGGGCGATGTCTTTTAAGACCTCCGCTTCCTCTGCCGTGAAGGGGCCGACAACCGCTGCTCCGCCTTGCCTGCGTTGGCGGGCGCAGCCCGTGGTTTGGGATTGTTGCGCCGCCGCCTTTGCTCTACCGTTGCGGTGAGCTCGATTCGTGGATTGTTGCATAACACTTCCTTTCGGGTTCTGTGCTCTGGCGGTGTTCGTAGCACTGCCAGGGCGTTTTTGTTGTTACTGGTTTGCGCGCTTCAGCCAAGCCTGCATCTGGAGAACAATCTCACCGCCGGGCTCCCGCTCTCCGGAAAGCCAGCGCGAAATGCTCGCCAGCGGAGCGCCCAAGAACTTCGCCAGCTCAGTCTTCATTCCGGGCTCAGCAGTCGCCTTCTTGAGTTGCTCCAGCAGACTTGGCAGTTGCGCTTTCACGGGGGACACGATATTTGAGCTTTCCGTATCCGTCAATCTATTTCTTACACTCAACAGAGCCATGCTGTCCACAATCGGAAGCCAAATCACCGAATCCGCTGGAAGCCCAACCGCTTCCAACCACGCTTTCTTCTTGGCTGGGTTTGTGGATCCACCCGCAAGGAGAGCCCCGAACAGTTCCTCAAGGTTGGTCCATTCGAAGAGTTTGAAAACAGCGAGCGTCTCGATTGGGTGTTCGTCGAACTGTCGCAGTAGCCGCGAGCGATCGTACCCCACCTCCGCGTCGTGTAAGCCTTGGGCAAACCTCAGAAATGCTTCGCGCAAGGAGGCCGTTGGATACTCCACGCTCGACGCCACATCCGCCGGCCTTGAACAGAGCACCAACTGCACAGCAAACGCTGCGATGATCGCTATGTTGGCGCCGAGAAGTTCCACCAAATCCGCATGTCTAGCAGTTAGTTTCTGGAAGGCAGGGTGGTCACCAATCTGCTTTTGATATGCAGCGAAATCGACAAACAACACGGCATCGAGCAAGCGTCCAGACGGAATTCCGAGCGCTGCCGATATTCGAACGAAGCTTTCCAACCTGCAATCTTGGCTGCCCATCTCCAGTTTGGAAATCTCAGAATTGCTTACGGCAGATCGCCGTTCCAACTCCCGAAGTGAAACCCCCACACCTTCGCGCGCTTGCCGAAGAAGAACGCCCAACACTCGGCGCATGTGCAATAGTGCCAGTGTTGGTCTGGGTGACTTGCCGCCCGACGCTGACGTCTTCCCGTGCGACCCTGTTTCATCTGTCGGCATCGCATAGAGAGTAGATTGGCTGCGGATCGGGCAGCAAAATAATTGTTGACCCCGCTTCGTTATAGAAGCACACTCCCCGCGATGGCACGCCAACAAGCCAAACGAAAACTGGTCCGCCGCCCCGGCCTCGCCGAGGCTTCGCGGGTGCTCGGTTGCACGCTGAGCCATCTGCGCCGCGTCGTCATCGGCGAGCGCCAATCGCGCCGGTTAACCGAACGCCTCCGCGCCTGGCGCGCAGAACAGCGCACCGCCCGCAAAGTTTCACCGTCCGCAATCCCCCAAACCACCCTGGCCCAATCATGAATGCTCGACTCCCGGAACTTTCTCTCGTCGGGGAACTGAACCCTGAGCAGGCCAGCGCGGAATTCGGGCGGAGGGTGCAACTGATTGTAGACGCCGGTTTCCCGCTCGCCGAGGGAGACAGCGAGGAAGCCTGGCGGCAGACGGTTGGTGACTTTTGCGGGCGGCTTTACCCTGAGCTGCTGAAAAGGCTGGAGGTTGTAACACCGTGAACAAATTCATCCCCCGCAACCAAAGTGGTCGAAAAGGGCCTCGTCGAATGATCCGCCTGAAAAAGCTTTTCCTGATCGGCTGTCTCGCGCTCCCGGCCGGGTTCGCCTGCGCCCAGGGCGTCACGCATGATTTCGGCCTGGCCAACAACCTGCGCACAAACGAGACCTACACCAGCGCGAGCATGGTGACGAATACGGTCGGCACGAATATCACCTACGGCGTTGCCATCACGAACGACGTGATTGATTTGTCGCTGTATCAAAA
Source organism: uncultured Verrucomicrobiota bacterium (assembly GCA_964371005.1). Classification (GTDB taxonomy): domain Bacteria; phylum Verrucomicrobiota; class Verrucomicrobiia; order Limisphaerales; family MWDV01; genus MWDV01. Next base: position 2,998 of record CAYJNU010000539.1, read on the forward strand.
CGCGGTCGCCATGCTCGCCTTCACGCCTGCGACCACCAATGGGGGGACGAATGCCATCACCCTCACCTTCGCGCGATCACTTGACAATGTGATCTACGAGACCTTGCCGCGCTTCGCCTTTGGCGCGACGATCCCCGCCACGACCGCCCCGGTCGCCCTGGCCACCAACCTGAGCGATTACATCGGCTGCTGGCCTTTTCTCAAGCTCATCTCCGTCAACGAAGCGGAGGTCACGTCCATGCTAACCAACGTGAGCCTCAAGCTCGCCACCAAACGCTACCTGCGTTGACCCCCACCACCCAAATCGCTGAACTGCAAGCCGCCGAACAACGGCTCGCGCTCGCGTTTGCATCGGCGGCCAAAGCCCAACACGCCCGCCTGGAAGATCTGAGCGAACGCCTCACTCACACCGCGCCCAGCGCCCCGCTGTTTCGTGAGCTGCTGGGCGAAATCCTACTCGCCGAAACGGCCGTTCGCTATCTGCCGGACTGCATCAACCGATCCGGCCACCGCCTCGAAAGGCTTCGCACCGCCGCGTTGGAAAAGAAGTGACCTTATGACCGCCGCTGCTCCAACTTTACCGTCCGCCACAACGGACGATTGGTCACTGTTTCCCGAGAGTTTTGCCGCGATGTGTGAGGACCTGAAGGGCAAGTGCGCGCCCGCATCAATCACCTGGTTACCGCCAGGCCCACATCTCGGTTGGCCAAGTCCTGAATACAAGTTGGTCGTGATAACTTCCACCCCAGCAAAGGCCGCGCAGATGACGCGCGAGATCGCGCTGATGCGCGCGAAGGCCGCCCGCGGCGAAGGGGTGACACCCCATCTGGATTTTGCCCACGCCGGGGGTTTTGCCGGCGAAGTGCGCGATGCGTGGTGGGACCCATTGCTCGGGATTCGTCTCGAGGTTGCGTGGACAGCGGAGACGGCGGCGGCGATCGTGCGCTGCGGCAGTTTGGGCTTCTCCCCGGCATGGTCGGATGGGGGCAGCAAATTCATTGGTCTGCACGCCGCAGTAGGCGGCGTGCTTGAGCACGGAGAAAGCTCGGCCTTTCGGCATGTGCCGGGGATTCACGCCCGCACAAAGTTGCGCGATCTGCAGATGAAATCGGAGCGGTTTCTGCAACTGGTGGATGCCGAGTGGCGGGCGCACCCGGAGGTGGATGTTATGGCGGCGTGGGCGCTGATTAAAGGCCGTCGACCAGACCTGTCCAGGGCGCATGCGTTGCTCCGCGCGGTTTATCAAGAAATGCAAAAGGTCTCCGCGCTATGAACCGCCCCAGGCATTTCACCGGACGCCCGTTGCATCCGAACGCGGTTAATTTCGGGTGTCGTGTGGCGCTTACAGAGCGCTCCAGCAGCGACGCGGTACCCAGCGCAGCGGCAGTTGTGGAGCAGCGTGCCGCTGCGCTTTACCTTCCCCGCCGGGCGACGCGGCCCGGCCGTGGAGGCGGCCTTGCGCCGGGGGCAATCTTGAATTCTGTTTTTGGACCTTGCGAGCGCGACCTCACGGAGGATGCTTTGCGGTCCAACGGCCGCCGAGTGCCCCCCGGCGGCCGTAGCCTTTCGCGCCGCGTC
>CAYJNU010000540.1:0-4563 GCA_964371005.1 uncultured Verrucomicrobiota bacterium
GTTCGCGCTCGGACCACAGCCGCACACATTTGCCGGGCGCGGTGCGGCCAGCGCGACCAGTGCGTTGCTGAGCGGAGGCGCGGCTGATCTTCTCGATCAGCAGCGTGTTGATGCCGCGATACGGATCGTAGCGCGGGATGCGTGCCAGCCCGCTGTCAATCACCAGCCGGATGCCGTCAATCGTGAGGGAGGTCTCGGCGACGTTCGTAGCGACAACAACCTTGCGTTGACCATAACGCGCCACGGCGGCGTCCTGATCCTTCGGTGGCAGTTCGCCATGCAGCGGCAGGAGGATGAACCCTTTCGATTCGGGGCGATGGTGAATCGCGTTGAGGGTTTGCGAAATTTCGAAGCCACCCGGCATGAAGACCAGCACGTCGCCGTTCTCGCCGCTGCCGATGTGCTCCGCGAACGCGTCAGCCGCTTGCTCCCAAACGGGGCGCTTGTCCACGTAGCTCGGTTCGGTGGCGTATTCGATATCCACGGGAAACATCCGCCCCTCGGAAGTCAGGACGGCACAGGCGATTTCGGATTTCGGATTTCGGATTTCGGATTTCCCCGTGCCGAGGTAAGCCGTGACCAAATCCAGATCGAGCGTGGCAGACATGACCAAAAGCCTAAGGTCCGGGCGCGATTGCTCCTCCAAATCCAACGCGCGGGCGAGCGTGATGTCGCCGTAGAGATGCCGCTCGTGAAACTCGTCGAAGATGAGGGCCGAGATGCCGCGGAGCTGCGGATCGTCAATCAATTGCCGCAACAGCACTCCTTCGGTCACGAACCGGATTCGCGTGGCTGCGCTGGTGACGTTCTCGAAGCGAATGGTGTAGCCCACCTCGCGGCCAAGCGGAACGCCCAGTTCCTCTGCCACCCGTGCCGCCAATAACCGGGCTGCGAGCCGCCGCGGTTGGAGGATGATGACCTGCCCCGCGCCGAGCAGCCCGTGCTTCAGGAGCATCTGCGGCACCTGGGTGGACTTTCCCGAACCGGTGGGTGCGGAAACCACGAGGCGCCGCTTCACTTGGAGTGTCGCGACGAGGTCGGATTCAATTTCGTAGATGGGCAGCCGTTCAGCCATGTCTGATTCATCGTAGTCAGCGGGGGCGCGCACTGGCGAAAGTATTTTTGTCCACTTCGCCCGCCGCGAACGACTAATCTGGTGGCAACGGATGGAATCGAAGGCAAATCAACTGCTGGAGAGCGCTCGGCGTGGAGACGCCGCGGCGGCTGGCCAGCTTATCGAGCTTTTCTATGAACGCATTTATGCCTTTCTACGCCGCCTCACTGGCAACGAAGCGGACGCCGCCGATCTCACCCAACGCACCTTTGGCCGGGTGTGGCAGGCGCTGCCCACCTTCGCCGGACGTTGCTCGCTCGCCTCGTGGCTACACAGCATCGCCCACCACGTTTACGTGGACTGGCGGCGGGCAAACCGGCCCACCGAGTCGCGTTCCGACGAGTGGTGGGCCGACTGTCCGGCTGTTGAACTCCTGCCCGACGAGTCGGCGGCCCAGTCGGACATGGCGGCGGTGCTTTACGCCTCGGTGGACAAATTGGATTCCGATCGGCGCGAAACCATCCATCTCCACTACTATCAGGGCCTCACTTTGCAGGAGACAGCGGACGCCCTGGGCGTGGCGACCAGCACGGTCAAGTACCGCCTCCGACAGGCCCTGGCTGAATTGCACAAGCAGTTCGCCCGGGATCGAATCCCGTTGAAATCGCCCACCACGCCCCAACGGATATGAAACTCAACGAGCAAGAAATCGAAAACGTCCTCCGACACGCCCCGAGCCCTGCGCCACCGGCAGGATTGCGAGAAACGTTGATTGCCCACGTCCGGTTGCCCGCAGTTCGTCTGTCCACCCAGCCAGAGTTGAGGTTGGATTCGTTGAATGGCTGGTTGCGGCGCTGGTGGCCAGCCTTGTTGCCTGCCACGATTTCCCTGGCTTGTGGGGTTGTGTTGTGGGTGCAACAAGCGGAAATCAGCCGGCTCAATGAATCCCTCCAAACTCTGCCCCCGAGGACGAATGCAACGGAAGCCGTGCCGGCGGTCGTGCCGGATGGGGCCACAAACGACGCGGCGCAGGCTGATGATCCAGCGGTGAAGGAGCAATTGGAAATCGCGCGGTTGAAACAACTGGCAAGCCAGTTGACGACGGAGCTCAATCAGTTGCACCTGACGCAGATGGAAAACGAGAGCCTGCGCGCCCAAATCTCGGCAGCTTCGGGTTTATCGCCGGAGGACTTGGATGTTCTGGCGAAGGCTAAAGAACGCGAGCTGTCCATTCAGTGCTGCAACAACCTCAAGCAGTTCGCGCTGTCAGTGCGCATTTGGGCGATGGACCACAACGAGGTTAATCCTCCCGATCCCACTTCGATGAGGAATGAACTGAGCACACCAAAGGTACTCGTTTGTCCCGCCGATACCAACCGGTTGCCCGCCAAGAGCTGGTCCGAATACACGTCGGGCAACTGTTCTTACGATTACCTGGCCGCGTCTGCAACCAACACTGCCACGCTCGAACCGCTTCCGGTTCTGGTTCGGTGCCCGATCCACGGGAACATCGCCCTGTGCGATGGCAGTGTTCAGCAGGGAGTAGCCACGGAGCACCCTGATTGGTTTGTCGAGCGGGACGGTAAGCTCTACATGGAAGTGCCTACAACTCCCAAGCAATGAACCTGCGGCGCATCACCTTTTTGGTCAGCCTGGCGCTTTGCTTTGCCGCGATGGCTCTGGTGCTGCTCCGGCAGCGCCAGATCGCCGAGTTGCGCCGGCAGCACCAGGACTTCGCATCGCCGTCGCCGGCAGAACCTGGCGCCCTGTCGGAAGGCATTTCCAAGAACGCCGCCAACCGCGCGGCGGAGTCACGCCCGAGTTACACCCCGTCCGTGGAATTGCTGCGTTTGCGAAATGAAGTGACCCAGCTCGCAAACCGCAAACGCGAACTCGCCAATATTTCTTCCGAAAACGACCGGCTTCCCGCTCAACTCGCAGCCGGCCCCGCGAACACGACTAATGTGGCGGGATTGCCGCCCGGCTACGTCCTCCGCTCCAGGGCGCAAATGGTGGGATACACCACGCCGGAAGCTACGCTTCAGACATTTCTCTGGGCTTTACAGAGCCGCGATTTCGCGAACCTCATGCAAACGCTTACTCCGGAATCCGCACAGAGGCTTGAGGCGCAAATTCAGAAGCCCGGGACAGCTCCCGGTGAGTTCTTCCGTTCCACAAGGGCGATTCCCGGGGTGCGCATTCGCAGCCAGAAGCAACTGCCTGACAACTCCATCGAGCTGCAAGTGGAGTTCGTCCCTGGCATGCCAGCAATACCGCCCATTCGCCTTCGCCAGATTGCCGGTCAGTGGAAGCTGGAACACCTGCCCCAGTAATTCATGCCGCATTCTCGCCACAGCATCCAACCGGGCTTGATGTCAGATGCACTCACTCGAAAGGCCATAACATGAACATCGCAGTCGGGATCATCAGTCCTCTTGTTGCCCTCCTGAGTCTTTACATCTCTTGGAGGGTGATGAAGGCCGCCGAGGCCATCGCAGATCGGCTCCAGGCAATCAGCGATGGGTTAAGAGAGAAACCGCTGCGTTAGGCTGCCGGGCGGCGTTCAAGCTAACGCCCAGCCGGGTTTGATGTCGGCGTCCAACCCAGTCGGAGGGTCGCCGAGGTGGAGTTACTGTTCGGCGAGGATTCCGATCATCGCGGCATTGTCGGTGCAAAGGTTGCGCTCGGCGAGACGGAGCGTGAGGCCGGCGCGGTTGGACAATCAACAACTGTCCGTCCCCCAGAAGTCCATGCTTGAGCAGCTTCTGCGGCACTTGCGTGGACTTGCCGAGCCTATAGGTGCAGGAATGCCTGGCTTGCAGCGCCGCGTCCCCTCGGCTAAGGATTCTCCGTGATCGCCGAAGACTTCTCTGATGCGGCGCTGGTGTTGCTGGGCCACGGCTCGACCCAGAATGAAGGGTCGCGCGCACCGGTTTATCAGCACGTGGCGGAGCTGCGGCGGCGGCGGCTCTTCGCCGAGGTGCGCGAGGCGTTCTGGAAACAGGACCCGCAGGTGAAGCGGGTTCTGGCGGAAGTTGCGTCGTCGCGCGTGTTTCTCGTTCCGGTCTTCATCAGCGAGGGCTACTTCAGCGAGGAAGTCATCCCGCGCGAACTCGGTTTCACGCTGACGGACGCCCCCGCTTCACGCATTCAGCAGGATGAATCTCGGTCTTTGCACTATTGCCGACCTGTTGGCTCGCACGAGAGCATGACGTGTGTGCTCCTGGCCCGCGCCAGTGAAGTCATCACGAAGTTCCCGTTTCCCTGCCCGCCTCCACCTGCGGACACCGCGCTGTTCATTGCCGGGCATGGCACGGAGCGCAACGGGAACTCGCGGCGAGCCATCGAATGCCAGGTGGAGTTGATTCGCGCCCTGCGCCTCTACGCGGAGGTCCACGCTGTGTTCATGGAGGACGCCCCAAGGATCGGCGACTGCTATGCACTGGCCCGGTCGCGAAACCTCGTCGTCGTGCCGTTCTTCATCAGCGATGGCTTGCACACTCAAGAGG
>CAYJNU010000541.1:0-4518 GCA_964371005.1 uncultured Verrucomicrobiota bacterium
CACGGCCCATTCACCACGCCCACGGGCCGAAGCTTCCTGGCCGCCCAATCACTAAGTAGAATTACGACGGCACCGCGGCACTTAACAGCCAGGTGCGGAGCAGAGCCTTGACGCAGTTGCGGCGGTAAAGCTCGCTCCCGTCCTTCAGGGTGTGGTCGGCGTCAAAGTCTGCTTCGTGGAGCGTTCTCCCCTCGCCAAACGTGCCGGCGTTGGGCCGGGCGGTTTGCCGGTGCTTCTTCTTGATGAAGTTGCCCAGACGGAGCTTCGCTGCCGTGAAAACGTCTGTCTTCAGACTTTCACGATAGAGCTGTCACGAAAGAGCTTGCGCCCGACCTTCACTCTGCCAGAATGCGCGCCCCTGCTGACGTAGGTCGCTTGGTTTGGGGCTTCCGGGAACGAAAGTCTCCTGCCGTAAGGAGAAGTCGCCGCGTCAAGCGTGGTTTTTGCGGGTATCGTGTCTTGACCTGCGTCAGCCGCAGTTGTTGACTTCAACCGCGGCGGTCTGCATGATACAGGGGCGGAGCGTTTAGACGGCGTGAACCGCCGAAAGTGAATTGGTTGCCTCGGTAGCTCAGTTGGTAGAGCAGTTGACTCTTAATCAATTGGTCCTAGGTTCGAGTCCTAGCCGGGGTACCAATCCTTCAACGACTTACGCGCGACCGATTCCCTGCACCAACTCCGCGCAGTGCCAAACATGTCCCCTCCGCTTTTTCTCCAGTACGCATCGGGGCAGGGTTGAGAGAGGGGCAACGAGCTTCGAGTGTTCACTGGGGACCGTGAAGTATCGAACGAGTCGGTCTCAGGCACGCTCGCAGCGCCTACCGTCCGGTCGCAAAACCAGGATTCTACCCAGCGGCGTGGACGACCAATTCGGCCACGAAAAGGAATGCCCATCTGCCAAGGGCCACTGTCGGATGGTCGGCAGGCCAAGTGACCCGAACGCCGTGGCAGTGGCAAAGGGGAGTGGTCGGGGTCTGCATTCTGGATGGTCCACATAATCAATGCGCCCTTGCTCCATTCCCCGAATGCCCGCTGGAGTCAGGCGCGTCGGGCGAGCGGCCCCCGCCGCATGCGGATGATTTGATCCGAACGGCGGCGCTGCCTTTGATTGGATGGGCTATGTGGCACTGGGGAATCGTCGTGAACAAAGACGCAACGGAAGCGCGCGGCACTTAACATCCAGGCCAGCCGATCCGGCAACTGATGCTTTGGCGGGTGTTGCGCACCGTGCCGGGCCTCGAAATCACCGAAGGCGATTCCCGGACCTGCCGCGTCATAGCGGCTGTCGTTTCGCCCCGTCCAACGTCATATAGATACTCAAGACGAAGGAAGAAGGTTCGGACGTGAAATTTACAGCCTGCAGGTTCGGAAAACCGCGACACGGGTCCGGGAGGAACTTACTTGGCTGGAACTCCCGATTGAATCCGGTAGAGATGCGTCTTTGTGCGCAGAAAGAGTGCGCCATCCGAAATGGCGGGTGAAGCCATGAAACCCGCATCGAGTTTGTTCCGCGCAAGAACCGCGAAGGTGCGCCCGGCCTTCAACACAGCGGTCTTGCCGTCATTGCTGAAGCAGTAAATCCGCTCCCGCGCCCAAACGGGCGAAGCGATATACTCGCCGCCGACGCGTTCCTGCCAGACCTCCTTGCCGGTTTGGGCTTCGAGACAGGTCATCACGCCGCTATCGCCCAGAAGGAACAGGAGATCGCCCACCAGCAAGGGCGACGGCATCCTGGGTAAGCCGCGAGAGGTCCGCCACGCAACGTGGGTTTGCGTTACGTCGCCGCTGCCATTGGCACGCACAGCGAATAACTCGGTCTTGCCAAAGCCGGAGGACAGAAACGCCAACCCCGCGCCGAAAACAGGTCGCACCGCGACGGAGTAACCCGTGTGCCGCACCTTCCAAAGCTCGCGTCCGGTCGCGGGATCGTAGCTGTAGGCGGCTTTCGCGCCAGCGCTGAGCAATTGCAGCTTCCCGGCTACCTGGACGAGCAACGGCGTCGAGTAAGCTTTGCGTAGATCACCCTCATCGGTCGGTCGGCCATTCGCGTCCAGATCATTCCAAACCGCCGAGCGGTCCGTCTTCCAGACCGTCTTGCCGGTGTTCTTATCCAGCGCCACCAAGTACTGCACGTCCACGCCGTCCATCGTGAGGATTAGCAGATCGCCCACCAGCACCGGCGATGAGCCCGGCCCGCGGAAGTGACGGCAAGGCAGATCCTGACGCCTCCAAACAACCTTGAACGCCTCCGTGTCGAGACACGCCGTCCCGTAGCTGCCAAAATGGATATACACGCGGCCCGGTTCGATGACGGGTGAGGGCGAGGCGTAACAGTTTAGGTCGTTGCCCAACGGCTCCGGGTTTTCGCTCTGGAAGAGGGGCCGCGTGTGCAGGACTTTGCCACTGTCCGCGGCGACGCAAATCGCGAAGAACTCGGTGCCCGTGGGCGTCGCGGTCGTCAGCCAGACCTGTCCCCCCAGCACCACCGGCGTGGACCAACCTCGATGCGGAATGGCGGTCTTCCACCGCACGTTTTCGGTCTCGCTCCAGCGCAGCGGCAGGGCGACTGAGTTCATCTCATCCGACACGAGGCCGTCGCCCGTCGGGCCGCGATAGTCTGGCCAGTCGCCGCGTGCAGCAAACGCGAGGCAAGAGCAGAGTACCAAGCCCCACCGGATGCGAGTGGTCAGCGGGTGAGAGATGGCGGCCAAGTTTACCCGGTGCAGAGGATGAATCATGGGCGAAACCCCTCATTCATTCGAGCGAGTGCCTTGGACCGGTGGCTGAGAGTGTTCTTCACCTCGTCGCCCAACTCGGCGAACGTCTGCTCGAAACCCGACGGTATGAAGAGCGGGTCATAGCCAAAACCGTTCTGCCCGCGCGGCGCGAAGCCGATCCGGCCTTCGCACGTTCCGTCGAACAACTGCGGATTTCGGAATTCGGGCTTCAACCTGCCGACGGTCGCCAGCGCGATCACGCAGTGAAACCGCGCCGTGCGTTTCTCCTCCCGCACGTCCTTCAGCAACCGCAGCAACTTGGCGTTGTTCTCGGCATCGGTGGAATTGCCCGGTCTGCCGCAGTCGAGCGCCGCGAATCTGGCCGAATGCACTCCCGGGGCGCCCTTCAGCGCATCCACTTCCAGCCCGGAATCGTCTGCCAGGACCAGGAACGCCTCGTCCTCCGCCGCCTCGGATTGCGGACCTCGGACTTCGGACTTCCACTTTGCCAGTTCCACAGCCTTCTTCGTGGCGTTGCCAGCAAACGTGTCCGCGTTCTCCACGACTTCTGGCGCGTCGGGAAAATCGTCCAGCGTGAGATAGCGGACGCCATCGCCAAGGATGGCGCGGATCTCGCCCACTTTGTGAGCGTTGCGGGTCGCGAGTAGCAAGGTCAGCATGCGACAAGAGCGTAACAAGAGTCCGCCACCAGCGAAAGGCCGACCTCACGCCGACCTCACGCCGAGGGGAAGAAGTCAGGATTCCGCGAACAAGTTCTTCACGGGCTGTTCACGGAGTTACTCGCAACCTGGCAATGCGCGCTGGTCTTGACGCTCTCGCTGCCTGGGCCTAGGTTTTGCACGTCCATTGGGGAGCCGACCGGTTCGGGCGTCACTTGCCCGGGCGAAGGCTGAGAGGGTGTGCGCGGGAGCGCCGCCGACCCGTTGAACCTGATCCAGGTAATGCTGGCGAAGGGAATTCTCTGACCTTCGCGAGTGTTTCCCGGATCAACGATTTGTGGCCTTCGCCCCATTTCACAAGCAACAACTGTTTTATGATCGCGAGCAAAGATACGTTTGAACCGCACAGCAGCGAACAACTGCCGATGAGCCGGCGTGTTTATGTCCAGGGCACGCTTCATCCCGACATTCGTGTGCCGATGCGGGAAGTCGAACTCACGCCCACCAAGACCTTCAACGGCGAGCTCGAAGTGAACTCACCGGTGCGCGTTTATGACTGCTCCGGTCCATGGGGTGATCCGGACTTCAACGGCACGGTGGAGCAAGGCCTGCCTGCATTGCGCCGTGACTGGATTCTGCGCCGCGGCGATGTGGAGGAATCCGACGGTCGGCCAGTCCAGCCGATTGATGACGGCTATCTGTCCGACCAGCACCGCGATCTGACGCAGGCCAAACGCCAGGACGAAACACCCTTCCACCTCGACACCACCGCACTGCCCGCGCGGAAGATCCTGCGCGCGAAGCGCGGAAAGGCCGCCACCCAACTTGCCTACGCCCGCGCCGGCATCATCACGCCGGAGATGGAATTCATCGCTATCCGCGAGAACCTGGGCCGTGCGAAGATCGCCGAGATGTCGAAGGACATCGTCCGCAACGACCTCAACAAACAGCACGCCGGTTCATCGCAACTCGGCAAGAGCCCTTACACGCCCAGCATTTTCAGCCGCTTCCCCCAGCGCATCCCCGCGCAGATCACGCCCGAGTTCGTCCGCTCCGAAGTCGCCGCCGGCCGCGCCATCATCCCCAACAACATCAACCACCCCGAATCCGAGCCGATGATC
>CAYJNU010000542.1:0-251 GCA_964371005.1 uncultured Verrucomicrobiota bacterium
CTCTCATCAATGGTGGGAGTATCAAGATGCGCACCCTTGAAGCCTTGCCCGGCGCTGAACTGGAACTCTGCCGCGCGGCGGTTCGCGCCTGACAAAATGCCCCCAGATCCGCCGCATGGCGTTCCGGAGTTCCCGGAAGTCAGCCTTCCCGTGGGCCCTGGCTTTCGAACCTATGGCGCGCTCTGTGGCTTGCCGCCCGACAGGTCCTGCAGGCGGAGGTTCCGAAAGTCGAAGCTCTTGTTCTCTGCCTG
>CAYJNU010000542.1:261-4503 GCA_964371005.1 uncultured Verrucomicrobiota bacterium
CATCCAGGGCGTCGAATTCCCAGGTACTCTCGCCGTCCACCTCCAGCGAGACCTTCCGGCCGCGCACCTCGAGGCGGAACTTGACCCATTTTCCCACGGGCATCCGCGGCGTCTCGGCCGGCACCACAGTCTTGAATCCTTTCACCAGACCGCCCAGCGCGTTGTCCTTGAGATTGACCTGCCAGCCATCCTTGGGCCACGGCTTCCCCTCCAATCCTGCCCGAATGAAGAGTCCGCTGTCATAGCCCGGTTCCAACGCGCACCATTCGGCCTCAAGAATGAAATCCGAAAACTGCTTCTCCGTGCGCAGCCAACCCATGCCGCTTACGAGTCGCAGGTTCCCGTTGGTGACCACGAGAGTGACTTCATGCACGGGCACCCAGCCGGTCAGGTCCTTGCCATTGAAGAGCGACTCCCATTTGCCGGCTTTGGCTTCCTCGGCCCCGGACGCCGGGGCAAACAAGGTCAGGCAGGCGGCGAGGATGAGCGAGAGAACGCTGAATTTGGATGGTTTCATATCGGCCAAATACATGGTGCGAAACCGGGCGGGGAGTCAAGCGCAGGGGCCTGGTCGCCCTCATGCAAGCCCGTTGCTATCTCATACTAGCTTCAATAATGGCAGTTGACCGTCGCTCCCCAAGACTACGCTTGGGGGGCGGCCCATTGAACGGCATTCAGCATGATCTGCCGCACTTCGGGCCGGAAAAAGTCGTCGTAGGTTTCGTGGCCGGGCACGAAGTAGAAAACCTTGCCTTTGCCTACCGTCCAACACAGGCCCATGCGGCACGGCTCGGTCTTGCCGTCGGGCCGCGTGTAAACCCCGTCCAGCGGGACGGCCTCAGGCGTCGGCACGGCGAAGGGTTCGCCGTAGAACTCGATCTTGGGTAGCTCGAATTCCTTCACGCCTTTGGTGATCGGATGGTCCGGCAGCTTGACGGTGATCCTGGCAGATGTGCCGTCGGCCTTGTAGTCGCGCCAACTGCACCTCGTGCCCATGAGCTTCTTATACGGCTTGGCGAAGTGCGACGAATGCAAGGCGATGAAGCCCATGCCCTGCTCCTTCACGCGGCGCTCGATGCGGTTCACCAAGTCGTCTGTCACGTCCCCGTGTTTCTTGTGTCCCCACCAGAGCAAGACATCGGTTTGGTTCAACCGCTCATCGCTCATCCCTTGGTCAGGATCGTTGATGCCGGCTGTGGAGATTTCCCAACCGGCGAGCGATTTCAGCCCCTCGGCCACGGCGCCGCTGATGTCTTGCGGATATACATCCTTCGGCGCGGTCCCTTCCGACCAGATGACGACGCGTCGTTTGCTGGTCGCAGCGAGGGCGTCCGGGGCCAGGAGCAAGCCGACGGCGGCGGCGGCGCCGAGTCCGATGGCTTCGCGCCGTGAAATGCTTTGGGGGATGCCGTCCGTACGCTGTGCTGAGAAATCTTTCATGCGCGGATCATCCAAGTCCGCCACGACGAGCGCAAGTCGTTTTGTGAGGAATGCAAGGGCACACGTTTGCCCGGTGACTGGAGCGCGGGACGTCCGCCCGTTGCAGCACGGGACGCGGCGGTGGCCGAAGCTTATGCACGCCTCAGTGCCTCGTGGCGTGTTGCGACCGTGGGCCCGATCGCGGTCCGTCGCTGGCCGTGGCACGGCGTGCCCGAAAGCGCCAGAGGACTGGCGCAGGCCAAGGTGCGTCGCGTCAACCCACGTGTTGCTTCCGCTCCTGGCGCGCATCCACGAGAGGTCACAATTCCCAGAAACACGCGGGCCGGATCAGGCTTGCGCCTGACCCGGCCCCGTGAATGTTGGAATGCTGGTGCGGCTTACTTTTCTTCTGGAATGCGCATCCCGTAGAATGAGCGATAGACGAAGAGCAACGCCACGACGAAGAAGAACGCGCCGATGGCCGTCTTCGTGCCTTGATTCGTCATGGTCACGGCGATTTCCACCGCAAGCAGGCCGAACAGCGTGGTGAACTTGATCACCGGGTTCAACGCCACGGACGAGGTGTCCTTGAAGGGATCGCCCACGGTGTCGCCGACGACGGTGGCGGCGTGCAAGTCGGTGCCCTTCTGGCGCATGTCCACTTCGACGATCTTCTTGGCGTTATCCCAGGCGCCGCCGGCGTTGGCCATGAAGATGGCCTGGAACAGGCCGAAGAACGCGATGCCGATCAGATAGCCGATGAAGAAGTAAGGATTGAAGAACGGCAGTGCCAGCGCGAAGCAGAAGACTACGATGAAGATGTTCCACATACCCTTCTGTGCATAGACCGTGCAGATGCGGACGACTTCGTTGCTGTCCTTCTGGGAAGCCGTGGTGGCGTCGAGCTTCATGTTCTCTTTGATGTAAACCACCGCGCGATATGCGCCGGTCACGACCGCCTGGCAAGAGGCGCCGGTGAACCAGTAGATCACCGAGCCGCCCATGATGATGCCGAGGATGATTTCGGGTTGCACAATGGAGAGTTTGCCCACCACGCCGCCAAACATGTTTTCGAGGAGCATGATGATGCCGAACACCATCGTCGTCGCGCCCACGACCGCTGTGCCGATGAGCACGGGCTTGGCGGTCGCTTTGAAAGTATTACCCGCGCCGTCGCCCTTCTCCAATTGATACTTGGCGTTCTCGAAGTCGGGAACGAAGCCGAAGTCGCGCTTGATTTGCTCGCCGGCGCGCTTCTTGTCCGCTTCATTGTGGCCTTCGATCTGGCTCAACTCATAAACCGATTGGGCGTTGTCAGTGACCGGGCCGTAGCTGTCCACCGCGATGGTCACCGGCCCCATGCCGAGGAAGCCGAAGGCCACCAGGCCGAACGCGAAGATTGGCGCGGCGAAGGCAAACTGCGCCGGCATGATGGACATCAGCGCCGCATTGGTGGAGAACTGCCACGCCGTGAACATGAGCAGCATGATGACGAGACCCATCCAGAAGGCCGAGAAGTTCCCCGCCACGAAACCGGACAGGATGTTCAGCGAAGCGCCGCCGTGCTTGGAACAGTTGGTCACTTCCCTGACGTGCCGTGAGTTGGTGCTGACGAAAATCTTCGTGAACTCAGGAATCAGCGCGCCCGCCACCGTGCCGCAACTGATGATCGCCGAGAGCACCCACCAGAGGGCGGGTTGCGGGGTGCCGTTCATCGCGAAGTCGCCCAGCAGCATTTTACTGGCAACGAAGGTGATGGCGATGGACACCGCCGAAGTGATCCAGACGAGGTGCGTCAGCGGAGCTTCGAAATCGAAATCCTTTTTGCCGCCAAACATGGCTTTGCTGATGAATTCGTTCACGAAGTAGGACAGCAGCGAGGTCACAATCATCAGCGCACGCATGACGAACAACCAGATGATCAGGGTCGCACAAACCGTCGGGCTGGCCGCCAGCGCGAGGGCCAGGAACGCGATCAGCGCCACGCCGGTCACACCGTAGGTTTCAAATCCATCCGCTGTCGGTCCGACGGAGTCGCCGGCGTTGTCACCGGTGCAATCCGCTATCACGCCGGGGTTCTTCGGGTCGTCTTCGGGGAGTTTGAAGACGATCTTCATCAGGTCGGAGCCGATGTCGGCGATCTTGGTGAAGATGCCGCCGCAGATACGGAGCACCGAGGCGCCGAGCGATTCACCGATGGCGAACCCGATGAAGCAGGGGCCGACGAGCTCGCGCGGGAGGAACATCAGGATGCAGATCATGAAGAACAACTCCACCGCGACGAGCAGCAGGCCGATGCTCATGCCGGAGCGGAGCGGGATGCAGAGCGTGGCGAAGGGGTTACCCCTGAGCGCGGAGAAAGCGGTCCGGGAATTGGAGATGGTGTTGATGCGGATGCCGAACCACGCCACGCCGTAGGAACCCAGAATGCCCAGCACGGACGCCAGCAGAATGACCAGCACGTGGCCCATCGTGTTATGCTGCAAGAAACCGAAGTAAGCGATCATGCAAGCCGCGATCAGCACCCACAGAATGGCCAGCAGTTTGCCCTGCGTGATCAGGTAGGTTTTGCAGGTTTCGTAGATGCTCTGGGAAACCTTGGCCATGCTCTCATGCACCGGCAGCGACTTGGTCTGCAAGTACTGCACGATGCCGAACAGCGCACCAATGGCGCAGATGACGATACCCAGCATCATCAGCGTGTGACCGCTGACGCCCCACAAGCCGGGAAACTTGACCTGGGTCAGGTCAGGAATGTTGATGTCCGCCTCACTGGCGTAGGACGCCAAGGAGCCAATAAACAGGACCAGCATCGCTGTGGCC
>CAYJNU010000543.1:0-4448 GCA_964371005.1 uncultured Verrucomicrobiota bacterium
GAGGCAACTGCCAGCGGGACCTAGCCCGCTCGTGCCGTGAGCAACGCCGAGGCCACAGTTCCGCCCCTCCCTCCCGACCGGCACGTTCAGGATTTCCTCCAACATCTCGCCACGGATCGGGACGCCTCGCCCAATACGATTCCCAACTACCGCGAGGCGGTGAAAGACTTCCTGACCTGGCATCGCGCGGAGCGCCACGCCGCCCCCGCGTGGGAAAAGCTTGAACGCGATGATTTTCGCGCCTTCCTCCGCTACTTGGGCCGACGCAAACTGGGTCGTGCTTCCACGCATCTTTGCTTCAGCGCGCTCCGGACGTTCTACAAGTTCCTCATCCGCCGCGGCCATGCGTCGTCGTCACCCTTGAAGGACGTTGCGTTGCCCAAGCTGCAAAGGCGTCTGCCGAGATTCCTGACCGTCGAGCAGATGGTCGCCTTGCTTAACGCACCACTCCTGCCCTTGTCAGCACCCAAGAAAGCGAAGTCGCCTGGCCGGCCAATCCTCGCGATTGCCTGCTATCGCGACACGGCCATTTTGGAAACGATCTACTCGTGCGGCTTGCGCATTAGCGAACTGTGCGGACTTCGGGCGGAGGACCTGGATTGGAACGAGCAGCTTGTCCGCGTGCGGGGGAAAGGTCGCAAGGAACGACTCGTGCCGATCGGCGAACCGGCTTTGAAGTCGATTCAGAATTACTGGAGTCTGATGCCGCAGAAGCCCGCTGGTGCGGAAGCGGTGTTTCAATCGCACTCGATCAAGACCGGCCCGCTCTCGCCGGCCTTGCTGCAACAGCGTCTGAAGAAGTATCTCATGCTCGCCGGGTTGGATTCTCACCTCACGCCGCACAAACTGCGGCACAGTTACGCCACCCACCTGCTCGACGCCGGCGCGGACTTGCGCAGCGTGCAGGAATTGCTGGGCCACGCTCATCTGGTCACGACCCAGGTTTATACCCACGTCACGACCGACCGTCTGAAGCGTGCCTACGACTCCGCGCATCCGCGCGCGTGATGTGCGGCGCGGTTTGGGGGCGGGCAACGCTTCAGCGTGGTCAAGCGCGGTCCAGGAAGGCGCGCACCGTTTTCGCGAGGTGGTAAGGCGGATAGGGTTTCTGCAGGAAGTTCACGCCTTCGGTCAGCGGCGGCACCTCGTTGGTGGTGGCGGCGCTGTAGCCACTGGTGTAAATGGTCTTCAAGCCCGGCTTCTCCTGCTTCAGCCTCCGCGCGAGTTCGCGACCCGACATTCCGTCGGGCATGACCATGTCAGTCAGTAAGAGTTCGATGCGATCCTGGTGGTCCTTCCACACCTCCAAGGCTGCGACGCCCGACTCTGCCACCAGAACCGTGTAACCGCAGCGCTGTAGGAGGTTACTGACCAACAATCGAACAGCGGGTTCGTCTTCCACAACGAGAATGACCTCGTGGCCGCGAGGCAGTTCCTGTGCGGCGGCGAGAGTCCGTTGGGTTGCCGTGCTGCCTTCCTCGGCGGGCAGGCAAATCTGGAAGGCCGTGCCCTGGCCGATTTCGCTGGTGACTTCGATCCAGCCGCGATGTTGTTTGATGATGCCGTACACGGTGGCCAAGCCCAGGCCGGTACCCTTCCCGACCTCCTTGGTGGTGAAAAAGGGGTCAAAGATGCGCGGGAGGTTGTCCGAGGCAATGCCGCAACCCGTGTCGGTCACCCGCAAACACACGTGGCGACCCGCCGCCGACTCCGGGTGCGCCGCAACCTCCTGGGGGTCGAGCGTGATTGCGGCGGTCTGGAGCAGCAACTGTCCGCCCTCGGGCATCGCGTCGCGCGCGTTGACCGCCAGGTTCAGCAGGACCTGCTCCAGCATGCCCGCGTCGGCCCGGATGAGCGGGAGATTCGGCGCGTATTCCGAGCGCAGCGTGATGTCTTCGCCGAGGATGCGCTGGAGCATCTTGGTCATGTTACCGACGATCTCGTTCAGATCGAGCGTGGCGGGCTGCATGACCTGCTTGCGGCTGAACATCAGTAGCTGGCGGGTCAAGCCGGCGGCCCGCTCGGAGGCTTCGATGATTTGCGTCATCGAGATGGCCTCCTCGCCCGAGACGCCGGGCGTGCCGAGCAAAAGCGAGGCGTTGCCCTGGATGATCGTCAGGAGGTTGTTGAAATCATGAGCCACGCCGGCCGCGAGTTGGCCGATGGCCTCCATCTTTTGCGACTGGCGCAGTTGCTCCTCCAACCGCCGGCGATCCGTGATGTCACGGCTGTTGACGACCAGGGCGCGTGCGCTTTCGCCACCCAGCAGGTTGCCCACGGATTCGAGCAGACACCACGAACCGTTCGCGTGGCGGAAACGGTGCTGCACCGCGACTGGCTGATGCGGTTCTGCCAACGCACGCGCCAACGCAGTCCGCACGCTCGCGTGTTCGTCGGGCGGGATAAAGTCGAAGACTTCGCGATCCAGCAGTTGTTCCGGGGCGTAACCCAGCGCGCGCTCGGCGGAGGGGCTGGCAAAACGGATCACACCGTTGACATCCACGATGGAAATCATGTCCTGAACGGTGTCGATGATAGAGCGGAAATGTTTCTCGCTGCGTTGCAGGGCCTGCTCGATCCGCCGGAGTTCCGTGACGTCCTGCACCGTGCCCACGAGCCGCGTGACCCTTCCCTGGTCGTCGCTCAGCGCATCCGCCCGCTCGCTGACGATGCGCTCGGTCTCGTCCGGAAGCAGGATGCGGTGATCCACGGCGTAGGAGTGACCGGTCTGGATGGAGTGTTGCACGGCTGCCTGGACCCGGTCACGATCGTCTGGATGCACCATCGCTTGAAAGGCGTCTCGCGTGGGAGTGAATGCACCTGGCCGCAAGCCGAAGATGCGCCAGGTTTCTTCCGACCACTGCGAGGTGCCGCGGGTCAGGTCAATTTCCCAACTGCCCAAGTGGGCCACCCGCTGCGCGATGGCCAAGTTGGCCTCGCTGCGGCGAATCGCTTCCTCCGCCTGCTTGCGCTCCGTGATATCCTGGATGATGCCGATGGACCCGACGTACTGGCCCTCGGCATTCAAGAGCGGGATGGAGGCATCTGAGATCCAGCGGGTTTCGCCCGAACGGGTGCGAACCCGATGGTCCGCCCGCCAGTGTTTGATTTCGCCGGCGAGCGCCCGGCGGGCAGCCTCCGCCCCCGTAAGTCCCGCAGCTTCTCCCATGAACTCCGTCTCCAAAATGATCTCCCGCCAGAGGCTCGAGCGAAGTTCAGACGGAGCGTAGCCAAGGAGGTCCTTGATCCCATCGGCCATGAACGCGTAGCTATCTGACGCGTAGTCTTTCTGGTACGGAACGGCGTTGGCCGCCACAATGGCGTTGCGATACAACTCATGGCTGCGCTCCAATTCTGCGGTCTTTTGCCGCAGCGCCTGCTCGGTTTGCCGGCGCTGGGTCACGTCCAACGCCACGACCGCGAACTGGCCACGCCTGGGACTGTAAGCCATAACTTCGTAGTACTGCCCCAGTTCCTTAACGAAATTCTCGAACGTTCGGGCCACCCCGGTGAGCGCCACTTCGCCGTATGCTTGAATCCAGGCTTCCTCCACGTGCGGAAGAACTTCCCGGACGGTATGCCCGATCCAACGCGCCCGCGGAATCCCGGTCATCCGCTCGAAGGCGGGGTTGACCTCCAAGTACCGGTAATCCTGAGCTCGCCCGGCGGCGTCGCAGATCACTTCATGCAGGGCGAAGCCTTCCTGCATCGCCGTAAAGAGTCCACGATAGCGTTCCTCACTATCGCGCAACGCCATGTCGGCTTGCTTGCGCTCGGTGATGTCGAGATTCACGCCGATCATGCGAATCGCACGGCCGGCAGCATCATGCACGGCACGACCGCGCACGGAAACCCACCGAAGGACGTGGTCCCCGTGCCGGAGAATGCGATATTCCGCGTCGAACTCGCCGCGCGTGCGCATCACCTCTTCGGCCGCGGTGCGAACGCGTTCGCGGTCCTCGGGATGGACCAGGTTCCAGAACGTGGCCGAAGTGTGGTCGTATTCCCCAGGCGTGAAGCCGAAAATAGCCTCCTCTTGTTCGCTCCAAGTGGCGTAGTCCCGGAGGAGATCAACGTCCCAAGTTCCGATGCCAGCGGCGGTCTGCGCCAACCGGAAACGTTGCTCGCTGGTGCGTAGCGCCGCATCGCCCGCTTTGACCCCGGTGATGTCAGTGAATGCCGCCACCATGCCGGTCAATCGTCCGGACGCTTCGCGGAGTGGCGCGGCATTGATCGAAAGCGTCACGCGCCGTCCATCCGGATGCTCAATCACTTGCTCGATGCCGTAAACGGGCTGTCCCGATTGTATGACTCGCGTGAAAGGCTGCTGGTCCTCGGGAAAGGGTTGCCCGTCAATGGTCGCACATTTCCAGGCGGCATCGTTGTACGTGCGATCGGTGATGCCGCTCCGGGTCAGCCCGAGGAGACGCTCGGCACCAGAGTTGGCG
>CAYJNU010000544.1:0-4447 GCA_964371005.1 uncultured Verrucomicrobiota bacterium
CGCTGGCGAGACCAGCGGATTTCACTGAATCGAGTACCGCGTCGAAATCTTTGTAGGCAGCGGGCGCTTCGTCCTTCGGATACTGGCGGCAGTTCGTCAGGATGTCGTTCGCCGTGAATTCGTCATCTACCGTCTTTTGATCGAGTGCGCGATCGGCGGCTTTGCGACCCATGCAGCGGCCCGCGCCGTGGTTCACCGAATACGCGCTCTTCTCCGCGCCTGCGTCCGCCGTCATAATCACGCTGCCGGCTGTCGGATTGCCCGGCAGCAGAATCGGATGACCCGTCTCGGCGAACGGCGTGCCCTTCAATGACGGATGGCCTGCCGGAAACGCGCGCGTTGCGCCTTTGCGATGCACCCAGCCTTCGCCCGCGAATCTGCCGCGTCCGTCCGGCAGCAGTTCCTTCCGCGCGATGTTGTGGCTGATGAAATACACCAACGAACCTTTCACACCCGGAATGATTTCCTGAAACGCCTCCAGCACGAGCGCGTTGATGAGCAGATGATTCACCGTCGCGAAGTTCGCGCCGAGCGCCATGTCATCGAGATACGCGTCGGCCTCGGGCGTGCCGAGCGGCGCATAGACGAGTTCCTTGTCGTCGCCCGGTAACGGGATGTCCCACGCAGCGAACTTCTGTTGCAACGCGCGGAATTGTCCGCTTGCCAACGCGTGACCGAATCCGCGCGAACCGCAGTGCGACAAGAAACCCACGCAGCTATCGCGCAAACCGAACACCTCCGCCGCGCGCCGCGCGCGATCATTGTCGAGCAGGCGCACGATTTCGCATTCGCCGAAATGATTGCCGCCGCCATATGAGCCGAGCTGGGTGATCTTTTCGAGGAAGTTGGAGAATTGGTTGGCGCGCACCCACTCGAGCCGAAGCGCGAGCGCGACATTCGTTCCGTCGTGACCGACATGCGCCGCGTCTTCGCAACGCTCCGCCCACTCCAGTGGAATGCCGAGCGCATGCAACACCTCCGACGACGCGCCGTCCGTGGCGACCTTCACGCCGAGTTGTTCGCCGACCTTGCGGGACTTGCGCGCCGAACGCTGGCCGCGGCCCGGGCCGGTGGGCGTGCGTTCGAGAATCGCATTGATGAGCGCACGACGAACCGTTTTGTCCGCCACCTGGTCCGCGGGCAGATCAAGTTGCAGGAAACTCATCGAGCATTTGATGTCCACGCCGACCGGGCCGGGATAAACGTGCGTGGGCGACGTGAGCACGCAGCCGACCGGCGCGCCGTAGCCCGCGTGCGCGTCAGGATTAAGCACGAGATCGGTCACGCCCGGCGCACCGCGAGCATTGAGCGCTTGCTGAAGACACGTTGCATCAAAGCCGGCACGAATTGAATTCGTGCCGATGACAGTGATGGGCTTTCCCTTGTCGCCCGGCGCGGGAATGAAGCCCGTGGCCTCACCCGTGGCGTGAATCTGGATTGGGTTTTCTGCACTCATTTCAAATTTCTGTGTTCGACAAATTCAAAAGTTCAATCCGCATCATTCAACTCCTGCTCGCTTAAAAGTGATCTGTGAAATACAGCACTTCTTAAACTTTTTCCCGCTACCGCAGGGGCATGGATCGTTGCGACCGGGTTTGCTTGCACCGTGTGGCATCTGCACGACACGCGGCTGGTCGCAATCTTCCGCTACCAACTTCTCCATAACTGGCTCATATTCCCATGGGCCTTCCAACCATTGTGCGACTTCAAACGGCTGGGAGGAGTCACGCTGGTCAATGCCAATTGTGACCGTGGCATGTGGGCGGGTGCGATAATGCTCCAGACGCGAACGAAGGGTCACATTCTTAAAGAATTCACCTTTCGTCAGCCCACGGTGCGCGAGCACATTGATGACTACGTCGCCTTCGCGCATCGTGCAGCGAAGGATGCGCTGGCCTTCTGCTAAGTTTGACTTCATGTCTTCCAGAGCCGAAGCGAGCCGCCTTAAGGCGGCGAGGCTCAATCCGAGTAGCGCAAAAGCTACCCAACGCGCGCCGTCGTCAGTGCGATTACGTAACTCGCTCAAGACAGACTGGATTGCCGGTGGTACTTTCAGTCCAACGGTGACGGACGGTGGCAGCTCGCCGTTCCACTCAGCCATGTAAAAGGGTTCAAAGCCTTCGTCGCCGCCATCGAAGGCAATAAAGTTCGGGCCAGCGGTGTGCTCAGTGATTTCGTTGCGACCTTCGTAGAGGCTTGGATGGAGGCGATTATCCAAGTAGTGGCCGAATATGTCCAATTCGTCGCCGTGCAAGCCTACTGTGATATTTTGATGAGCCGTTCGTCGCTCGATGTAATGGAGGAAAACATCAGGTGAACCCGCGAAGCGGGTGACGACGTCTAGGTCATCAATGCAAACTGACCAAGGGTAAGCATTGCCCTTGAAAAAACCGAGCCGCTGGGTGATGGCAAGTTGCGTCGGGATGCCGGAGAGATTTTGTAGCGTGACAGAGATGGGCATCACGCGTCGGAGACGGTCTTGCTCAACCTCAATCACGCGTCCCGTGGCTTTCTCCTTGAATCGAATTCGACCGTCACGTTCCAAAACCCGCACGACGCGTTGCGATTGGACGAATGCATCCTGAATGTTCTTGCCAATGGTTTGCTTTAGCTTGGCGCGACTTCCACGCAAGGCTTCCGGTGCAACACGCTTTCCTTTGGCGTCAACCACGATGAGGAACGGCCACCAGACCACAACAACATCTGCTTCAGTCTCGCCGCCTGCATTATCTGGATCTGCAAAGCAAGCATTGCGGATAACCGAAGCAGCGGGAAACAGGCGTTGTAACTGCTGTTCAATTTCCGTCTCCATCCAAATTGCAATGCACTGGCCATACCGGTCACGGAGCGACGCATCGTTTCGCGCAAGGTTGTCAAAAAACGTGAAGACAGCATCAAAGCATGCAACGCCGTGAAGGCAAAAAGTGCGCTCGGCATCGAGGAAGAACACAGGACGATCTTGAACATCCACGACTCTGGTCAGCGTGGCACGGCTCGCTGGAGTGAAACCAATGGTCTTCGCAAGTGCCGCCCACTCGGATTCCAACATGCCGCCGAGCCGCGCGGCGACTTGCGTGCGGGTCGGCGACCATTCTCCTTCCATCGTGCTCAAGATGCGACGCATCTCATCCCCGTAGGTTGTGAGTTGTGCCCGATCGGCATCAGTCAAGGCTTTCCCTTTCGCAGCGAGCGCGTGACCGCGCACGGAGATTTCCTGAAAGGCATCGCGCATGCCGTTGACATTGTCTTCCACTTGCGCCGTGAGCGCCCGAATGATTTCGCAAGCGCGGCACGGACCAATGCCAACGAGCCCGGAAAGTTCCGATTCCAAGCTTCGCATCACCCCTTCGATGCGACGAACGACTTGGGTGGGATAGGCTGAACCTCGCACCATGCCAGAATGAACTCGTAGGTGCATCGCGAGATCGTCGTCCGGCTCATCCGCCGTCAGTTGCGGAAACATTTCCGTGAAGGTGAAAGCTGATTCATATTCTTCGAGCGCGGTGATGGCGGTCTGAATGCGTTTCCCGTCACGAGAGGTAGAGCGACCGAATTCAGGATAGAGCAACCACGCGGCGAGTTCGATTGCAGCCGGTGCGGGACGAGTATGTTTAGAAGGCCCGTTACCGTGCATGCCGGCCATCCGATAGAGGGAATAACTGGAGAAGACCGCAGAGGCATCAACATCAGCCAATGCCGCCCGCAAATGTACCTCCGCTTCAGCCAGAGATTGCGCCGCCTTACGGGCGATTTCCTGTGGGTTTAGTTGTTGTGGCGCTGACATTCTCGTATCGATCTTAAAGCATTAAATCACTTCGGGTCTGTCCCGACGAGTTTGAATGCTTTTCGCCCCTACGGGGCTTGTTAAGTTATTTCGTTAACCCAGGGCGGCGCTCGTTTTCACGTCGCTTGCCCTGGGCTGTTTTCTTTTCGCCCAATTAGGGTTTCGGTTTGTTTCATTCATTGAGGAACAGCTTCCACTCGGCGACGCCGTGGGCGTTGCGGAGGAGCGCCGTCACCGGCAGTTCCTTCGGCGCGCGCGGCACGGTGAGCAGCTTCAGGCCGGCTTCGTGCGGCAGACGGTTGCCCTTGCGAGCGTTCACGTCCTTGCTAGACCACACGAGGTTCTCCCACTCGTCCTTGCCACCGCGCGAGCGGGGCAGGACGTGATCGAGGCTGCCTTCGTCCGGCTTGAGCAGCTTGCCCGTGTATTGGCAACGGTTGCCGTCGCGCTCGCGAATGTTGCGGGCGCAGAGCTTCGGGCGCTTCTTCGGCACTTTGGCGAAGTTCACCGCCACAATGACGGTCGGCACGCGGATCGCACGATGTGCGGTACGCACGGCGTAGTCCTGTTCACGAACGGGCAGCGTGAGCCACTCGTCCCACGCCACCGGTCGAATGTGGCTATCGCCTTCGATCTCCAGCGCGGTGGCTACGTTGGTGGCCA
>CAYJNU010000545.1:0-4437 GCA_964371005.1 uncultured Verrucomicrobiota bacterium
GCCTGACCATTACCATGTATCCGACTTCATCCGATCCGCAACTATCTCGCCCGTTGACGTTTGCATGGTCGTGGAAGAGCGTGGCCTCATCTGGAACAGTGTTCACATTCACTTCAACCAATTGACTCGATTTGGATGGAGCGTCGCCTACGTCCCGATCCGGCCAGTCAGATGGCTCGATTGGCTGGCTGGAATTGTTCGGTCTCGACAATCATCCGAACCAAAATTCATCGAAAAAAGTTAGGCTCAAGAAATTCACGTTAAAACAACTACTGCAACGAAAGGAAAGTTATGGCAATGAAACTCAAGACATCGAGTGAACAGACCTTCAGCTTTCACGCACCCGACGCATTGAGTGTTCAACTGGTTGGTGACTTCACCCACTGGCAAAAAGAGCCAATCAACCTCAAGCGCGACTCGGACGGAATATGGCAGACCACTGTCCGGTTGAACCC
Organism: uncultured Verrucomicrobiota bacterium; assembly: GCA_964371005.1. Lineage (GTDB taxonomy): Bacteria > Verrucomicrobiota > Verrucomicrobiia > Limisphaerales > MWDV01 > MWDV01. The sequence goes on from CAYJNU010000545.1 coordinate 456, forward strand.
AGGCAAGCACCACTACCGCTTTTTGGTGAATGGCGAATGGCAGGATGACCCCGCCTGCACCATTCGAGTTGCCAACCCATTCGGCAGCGAGAATATGGTTCGGGAAGTTGCCAAGAGCGCGTAGGCTCATATCGCTTCGATCTTTGGTCGGCGAGCAGGGAAAGTGGAGCCGAGGGCGCAGAGGAGCGGCTAGCGAATCGCACCCGGAGCGTAACGCCCGCCGCCGAGCCGCAGACGGAAGCCCGCTGCTGATGCGACCCTATGCAAATGCCGCTCGTGACGAGCGCACAGATTTGCGAAGTGGAACGGGAGTCGTCGAAGGGGGACAGGGCGACGGGTAGCCCGTGAAACGCAGGAAATCACGCGTTGGTCACGGCCGTGTTGAATTGCAGTTGATACAAACTTGGCTCGGATATGCCGACAGTCATTCAGATTGGTCTTCTTGCTTCGGATGCAGGCCGAATTCCTTGAGCTTCTCGCGCATCTTCAGGCGGGTAACGCCGAGCCATTGCGCGGCTTTCGTCAAGTTACCGTGGGCGCGGTGGATGGCTTGTGAGTACAATTCGGGTTCGAGGTCAGCCAGCATTCTGGCGAAGGCGTTCTGTGTTTCACCGCGCTCGACATGATCCATCAGCTCGGTGATGTAGACTGCGTGGGATTGATGCGACGTGGCGACCGGTTCGCGGGCTTTGGCAACGACTTCTTTTACGTGTTCCAGACTGATGGTGTAATCACGCGCCAGCAACAGGGCTTTGCGTACTGTGTTTTCCAACTCTCGCACGTTACCCGGCCAGGTTTGCCCCTGCAGAAACGCTGTCGCTTCTGGGCTGATGGCTGGCGAGGTGACGCCAGCTTCCGGGCCGTAACGCCGCAGGAAATACCTGACCATATCGGGGATGTCGTCGCTCCGTTGGCTCAACGGCGGCAACTTGATGGTCACGACGCTTATTCGGTAAAAGAGGTCCTCGCGGAACAGGCGCTCACGGATGGCCGCCTCTAGATCGCGGTGGGTGGCGGCGATGATTCGCACGTCCACTGCAACGGATTCCCGACCGCCAACACGCTGGATCGTCTTCTCTTGGAGCACGCGCAAAAGCTTGGCCTGCAGATTGGCGTTCATGTCACCAATCTCGTCGAGAAAGATGGTCCCGTGGTTGGCCTGTTCAAAGCGACCGATTCGCCGGGCGTCGGCACCGGTAAATGAGCCGCGTTCGTGACCGAACAGTTCACTTTCCAAAAGTGCTTCGGGGATAGCGGCGCAATTGATGGCGATGAAGGGGGCGGCGGCGCGGTCGCTGTGCTGATAAATGGCACGCGCGATGAGCTCTTTACCAGTGCCGGTGTCGCCACGAATCAGCACAGTCACGGAAGTCGCCGCGATCCGCCCAATGTCCTTGTAAATCATCTGCATGACGCGGCTCTTGCCAACAATAGCGGTGCGACTCGACGCCGCTTCTCCCATTTCCACCGGCTCTGACATCAGCCGACTGCTTTCCAGGGCTTTGCCAGTGAGATCGAGCAATTCATCCACCTCGAATGGTTTGGGAACGTAATCGAATGCACCCCACTTGGTCGCTTCAATGGCGATCTCCGTGGTGCCATGAGCGGTAATCAGGATGATGGGCAGCTTGGGTTTGGCCCCGTGCAACTGGCGCACCAAATCAAGTCCATCGAGGCCGGGCAACTTCAAGTCGGTTACGACCACATCGAACGTCTCCGCGAGGGCTCGTTCCAACCCGGTGTCGCCCCGGCTTAGAGCGGTGACATCATAACCATTGGCTCGCATCACTTTTTGCAGACCGGTGGCGATGTTCGTGTCGTCCTCGACGAGCAAGATTTTAGGATTCGTTTTCATCCTTCGATGGGAGTGGCAGCATGATGCTGAAGGTGGTGCCGCGGCTCAAATGAGTGTCATAGTCTATTACACCGCCGTGCTTTTCCACAATACGCGCGGCGATGCACAGGCCCAGCCCCGTTCCATTGTCCTTGGTGCTGAAGAACGGGTCAAACAATCGCTTTTGTACTTCAGGTGGGATTCCGGTCCCCGTGTCGCTGATTTCAAGCACCACTGCCGGCACGCTACGGCCTTGCAGGGTTTGTTTGTCCAAGCGAGTCCTCAAGGTGATCGTGCCGCCGGTATCCATGCTGTCCGCTGCGTTCTGAACGAAGTTGATCAACACTTGTTTCATCTTATCGGCATCTGCCCGGACGGTTTCCTCCGTGTCGAGGTCCAGCTTGAGAGTGATGGACCGTTTCGCCAAATCGGAAGCGAGCAGTCCCGCGGTGTCCTGAAGGAGTTTGGCGGCGGAGATTCTCTTCAAATCCGGTTCGCTGGGGCGTGCGAATTGCAGAAAATCGCGAACGATTCGTTCCAAGCGATCAATTTCATTCTCGATCACCTCCAAGTCTTCATGATCGGAAGTGCCGGGACGATGGCTGGCCTTGAGGCTGAACAGCCGCACTTTGATGGCGGTGAGCGGATTGCGGATCTCGTGTGCAATGCCAGTGGCGAACACACCGAGCGACGCAAGCTTCTCCTGACGTTCGATGATGGCACGGCTCTCGGTCAGGTTCGTGCGCAGCGGTGCAATCATCCGGCGATAGACCCACACCAAGATGACCGTCCCGCTGACGAACAATCCCAGCAGGGACAGGAACAGGAATCGTTGCACGCGGGTCAGGGCAGCATTGGTGTCGTTGACGAACCGCTCGGCGTCGGTCCGGTCGGCAGCGGCCAGTCTTTCGATTTGCGCCACGTTCATTTCCGCCCGCAGCGTGCTGATCTGGTGCCAAGCCGTGCGTTCCGCCCAGAACAGTGCGGCACCGATGATCGCGGCGGCGATCAACAGTTCAGTGAGCCGAAATGGAATCTTCGCGCCCATGCACGTAAACCGCATGAGTCTAATCGGGACAGGCGTTCAGGGCGAAACAAAAGCAGCTGTTGGTGTCGCCTCAGTTAAGCGCACCTGGAGCAGGGCATGGAGGCGTTTGCCGGCGGTGGTGAGTTCGAGTCGTCCCTGCCGCAGCGCCGCCAGATTCGCCCCCATCAGAATCATCACGACTTTCCGCACCACAGCGGCGGGCAATTCTCGTTTGCGCAGGTGGGCCAGTTCGCGATTCACGGCCGCCAGCACTTCAGATTCATGCATGCCGCTCGTTCCCGACGTTAGCGCCGCCAACACATGCCGCGACGTGGCAGACTGTTCAAAATGACGGAGCAAACTTTCAGCGAGCGAATCGTCCAGGGCGGCCGACGCGTGAGGTGCTCGCGACAACTGGTCCGCCGGTTCAGCTTCGGTCATGCTGTCCAGGAGACCTTCCAGGTACTTGTCCCGGCGATGAGGTGCAGCCACCAGTCTGATGATGATGTCCAGCGTGACTATCGCAACGATAGCAATGGTAACTGAAATGATTCCGACTTCGCTCATGATGCTTCCGTTCTTAGCCAGCCGTGTGCCACTCGCCATAATGCGCTTTGAACAGACTGCGTTTCATCTGCGTTACTTGATGATTGAATTTCCGCGAGGCGCATTTTACCCCGCGCCAATGAGTCTTTGTGGTCTTGTAGCCCGCTTCTGTCAGTCCCGCCATCCTCGGCGAATTGCCAGCGGGCAAATACTGTGACCGAAACAAAAAGGACCGGAGCCGGAACGAAACCTCCCGTCGCCTTCAAGCGCCCGACACCACTTCGTGTGAAAGGCGTAAGTTTTGAACAAAAACTCCGGTGGCACGAAGCCAGCTAAGGAGAGAGACAATCTCGCACGGTGCAAGAACGCCGTGCCAGACCCCGTGACCAATGCCTTTGAAAACAAACATCAGTACCGCTGCGCCGCTTGGCCTCGCGCAGTTAAAAACGAAAGCTCACCGTGAGGACACAGGAAGCCAGCTCGATCGGAGCCGGTCTGAATTGGAGGCCATTTATGACGCCGCCGCCCTGATGATTTGTGTTGTGCCCCCCACGCTCGAAGTGGGGGCCGTAAGG
>CAYJNU010000546.1:0-4401 GCA_964371005.1 uncultured Verrucomicrobiota bacterium
CGGTTCCCAACCGCGTCATCCGCGCAATGCACCAGGATCGGCAGGGCCGTCTCTGGCTGGCCATGGACCAGGGCCCGCTGCTGTGCGCCGATGCGAAGACAGTCGCCGTGTTCACTCAAAACCAAGGCCTGCCGCGAGCACGGGTCAGCGCGATGGCGGAGGACAACTTGGACAGACTGTGGGTGGCCTACGGCAGCCGGCTGTACACGATCTCCGGCGGCAAGGTAACCCCGGTTGATGCGGTGGAGGGTCTGCCGTCCAGCGGGAACTGGTGGTTGGCCAGCGCGACCGAAGGTGGCCTTTGGTGCGCTCGCAGCAATCAATTGGCGCTGTTCAGCCGAGGTGCATGGCAGCACGTCCGCGAGTTTGAGCAACCGGTTTCCCAAGTCGGTTCTTGTCGGCAGGGAGGTGCGTGGGTGTGCGCCGGGGCGCAGGTCTTCAAGCTCAACGGAGCCGGCGAGCTGGGGCAGCAGACACAGCTCCCGGACACGTTCCGGGTCAGAATCTTGTTTGAGGATCGCACGGGCGCGCTTTGGATCGGCACGGCCGCAGACGGCCTCTGGCGCTGGAGTCAGGGAGTGCGGGAACCTGTGTCCACATCCCATTCCGAAATCAACTGTCTAAGCGAAGATCGGGAAGGGAACATTTGGGCGGGCACGGGGGGCGGGTTGGACTGCCTGCGGCCTCGGGCGCTGGACTTGTTTGGGAAGGAAGCGGGCCTGCCCTTCGAATTCGTGAGTTCCGTCTGCCAGGACACCGAGGGCTGGCTCTGGGTGGTCACGCAGAATGGGTTGTTGGCGCGTGGCCGAGCAGAGGAATGGCATCCGCTCACCGCCGCCGAGGGCTGGCCGGGCGGCAACGTGAGCTGCGTTCTGGCAGACGCGAAAGACGGTGTGTGGATCGGCACGCGGGATCGGGGGCTCCAGCAACTGCGCCAAGGGACGTTCCGCGAGTGGAGACGGCGTGATGGTTTGGGGAGCGAGTCCGTGCGTTCGCTCCTGCAGGCCCGCAATGGCGATTTATGGGTCGCCACGGATTCGCCCAGCCGCCTCCGACGGTTGCGGGACGGTCGTTTCCGCACCCTGGGGATGCCCGGTGAGGTTCGCTACTTACGCGCCTTGGCCGAGGGCGCGGACGGCACAATCTGGGCCGGCACGTCGGACGGACAGTTGCTCCGTGCTGAGGGCGACCGGCTCGTCAACGAAACCGTGTATCCGGAAGAGCGGGCGGTTTCCATCCGCACGCTTCACACAACGCCCGACGGCAGCCTGTGGATCGGCTACGCGGGATGGGGAGTGGGCCGGCTGCGTGCGGGACGGTACTCCCGGATCACCTCTGCGCAAGGTTTGTTTGACGATTACGTATCGCAGATCGTGTCCGATGACCGTGGCGGTCTGTGGATGACGGGCAATCACGGTCTGTTTCAGGTGCGCCTGGAGGAATTGCTGGGGGTGGCCGAGGGCCGGGCCAACCATGTGCGTTCGATCGTCTATGGGCGGAGTGAAGGACTCCCCAGCCTTCAACCGGCGTGTGAGAACAGCCCGGTCACGAGTCGGGCGGCGGACGGCGATCTTTGGTTCGCCACCCACAACGGCCTGCTGCGCGTGCGCCCGGCGGACATCCGCGATAATCCCGCCCCGCCACCGGTGTTGCTGGAGCGCGTGACGGTGGATGACCAGGTGATCGCACGCTTTGATAGTCACGCCCCACTGACCCCGCCGGCGCAAGCCGGCGCCCTTGATTTGCGCACGCGCGACACCCCGTTGCGCCTTCCACCGGGTCATCGCAAGCTGGAGTTCGAGTTCACGGCGCTGAGTTACAGCTCGCCGGAGAATGTCCACTTCCGACATCGCTTGGAGGATTTCGACCCCGGGTGGGTGGAGTCCGGCGCGCAACGCACCGCCAGGTATCCGCGGTTGCCGGCGGGCGAGTACGAGTTCCGCGTGATTGGGTGCAACGACGCGGGCGTGTGGAATGAGGCGGGCGTCACCTTGGGCTTTACCCTGCTGCCGTTCTTCTGGCAGACGTGGTGGTTTCGCCTCAGCGTCCTCGGCACGTTTACGGCCGGCGTCGTCGGTTTGGTGCGCTTCTTCTCGTTCCGTCGCCTGCGCCGCAGACTGGCCCGGCTCGAGCACGAGGAATCCCTGCACCGCGAGCGTGCCCGCATCGCCCGCGACATGCACGACGAGGTTGGGGCGAAGCTTTCGCGCTTGTCGCTGTTGAGCGACATGGCCAGCCATCAGTCGGAGATGCCTTCGTCCACGCGGCGGGAGGTGACGGAGATTTCCGAGACTGCCCGGGACGCCATCCGGTCTTTCGAGGAGATCGTCTGGGCGGTGAATCCCAGAAACGACTCCCTGGTGGACCTCATGCACTACGTCTGCCGGTTTGCGGAGGAGTTCTTCGAGGGTAGTGCCGTGCAATGCGCCTTCGATTTGCCCGAAACGATTACGGCCCTGGTTCTCCCAACCGAAGCGCGCCATCAGATCTTTCTCGCCGTCAAGGAGGCGTTGAACAACGTGCTAAAACACTCGGGGGCGGCGCTGGTGCGAATTCACATCCGGTTGGAGAATGGCCGGCTGGCAATCGGCATCGAGGACGACGGGCAGGGATTCAGCCATGGAGAGTCTCCGACGCGCGTCGGAAGCGGGAACGGCCTGCGCAATATGCGCGAGCGCATGCAGGTGGTGGGCGGCGAATTGGCCTTGAGCCCGGGGGCTGGCACAGGGACGCGAGTGACCTTCCGGGTGCCGTGCGGCGAAACAAATGTCACCTGAAACCGTGTCCTCACTTCATCCGACTGTGCGTCCGGGCCGCAGCCGCTACGATAAGGGCGAGGCAACATGGCAGACAGCACGCAAACGACTTCACCGGCCAGCCAGACGATCACGTCCAGCGGGCCGGAGGCCTGTGAATCCATGATTGCCGTCTCCATTGTCGAAGATGACACGAAGCTGCGCGAAACCCTGGCGCGCTATCTCGGAGGCCAGCCTGGCTTCCGCTGTGCGAGCGCCCACGCCAATGCCGAGGCAGCGTTGGTGGAAATCCCCACGGCGAACCCGGATGTCGTGCTGATGGATATCAATCTGCCGGGCATGAGCGGGATTGAGTGTGTGCCGCGACTGCGACAAGCACTGCCCTCCGCCAAAATCATCATGCTCACGGTCTTCGAAGAGGGTGAACACGTGTTCAAAGCACTTTCTGCGGGGGCGTTTGGCTACCTGGTGAAGAGCATCCGCCCCGCCCGGATTCTGGAGGCCATCCGCGAGGTGCATGCCGGTGGCTCGCCCATGTCGGGCCACATTGCCCGCAAGGTGGTGCAATCGTTTCAAGCCCGGGCGAAGGCGTGCGCGGAGACGGATTCCCTGTCTGCGCGCGAGTTGGAGGTGTTGCAGTCGTTGTCCAAAGGGCACACGTACAAACAGATTGCCGGCGATCTGGGAATCAGCCTGGCCACGGTGCGCACTTACATTCAGCGGATCTACGAGAAGCTGCATGTCCACAGCCATGCGGAAGCCGTGATGAAGTTCGCCCGCAAGTAGCTGGCTGTGGCCGCGCGCCCGGCGCTGGCCATATTCTGTCCACACTCTATCCGACAAGACGGCTCCGGAGTATTCTGCCAACATCGCCCCTGTAGCAATGATGACCACCCTTCTGGCAGTCCATTCACGCGAGACTGTGCCGGCCCTTGGCCCGTGCGCCGGCTCCGACAAGCGTAGCAACTGAACCACCCAACCCCTCCGAAACCTATGCCAACCTCCCGCTCAACGAATCATCTGTTCGCCATTCTGGCTTTCACTCTGTTGATGCTCCAGGCCGTCTCGGCGCAAAGCATCTGGAACGGCGCCAGCGGCACGGACTTCAACTGGTCCACGACCGGAAATTGGACCGGAGGCGCGGTGCCGGGCGCGACCGACGACGTGAAGTTTTATGACGACGGTGCGGATTTCGCCGCGCTCAACGTCAATAACATCGCGGACAGCCTCTTTGGTGGCACGATCCTGAGTTTGCAGTACGCCCAATCGAACCTCCTTTATCACACCACGCAGATTGACGCCGGTCAAACGCTGACCGTGCGGGGCAGTCTCATCGTCAGCACGGAAGCGATTGCCGACCAAAACGTGGACGCGGCGATCACCGGCCCGGGCACGCTGGTGGTCAGTAACACGGCTGCGGACATGATCGTCCGCCAGGGCGGCAACGGCACCAGCCGTCGCGCCACGCTGGATATGTCCGGCCTGGACACCTTCGTTGTTCAGGTGGATCAGCTCGTTATCGGTCGGGCGGATCCTCCGGGGTTGCTCAACATCAATAGAAACACCGGGTGGCTGTATCTGGCGAAGACCAACCGGATCCGGTCCGCTTCCACCGCCGCCTCCTCCAGCGCGATCGGGATAGAGG
>CAYJNU010000547.1:0-4366 GCA_964371005.1 uncultured Verrucomicrobiota bacterium
AGCCCGAGCAGTTCGCCAACCGCGAAAGCAGGCGGCGAGGCGTTGGCACGAGACCCGGTTGCCCGAGCGGCGATTGGAGAAAGCGAGAGACATGAGCAAGGTAATTGAATTGAAACTCAAGGAAGGCGATCTGGCGCCAGTCTTCACCGCGGCTACCAACGGCGGTGGGCGGGTGGCGCTCGCGGACTTCAAGGGCCGGCACGTCGTGCTTTACTTTTATCCGAAGGACGAGACACCGGGTTGCACCAAGGAGGCGTGCGCTTTTCGCGACGGCTTTGCTGAGTTTGAGAAGCGCGGTGCGGTCGTGCTGGGGGTGAGCGTTGATTCCGTGAAGTCGCACGACAAGTTCACAGGCAAGTTCAAACTCCCCTTCACCTTGCTGGCCGACGAGGACAGGCAGATCGTCCAGGCATACGGCGTCTGGGGCGAGAAGGTGTTCATGGGCCGGAAATACCTGGGCACGCACCGCGTGACCTTTCTCATCGGTCCGGAGGGCCGGATCAAGAAGATCTGGCCGCAGGTGAAACCGGACGAGCACGCCGCCGAGGTGCTGGCGGCGCTGGGCTGAGCACAGCCTTCCCAGCGGCAGGAGCGGTGATGCGTCCGGTCCGACTCGCTGGGATATCTATTCGCCGATGAAGTGCGCGACGACGTGGCGCGTGTGCGGCACGGTCCGGTGTTCCCAAAGGTAGATTCCCTGCCACGTGCCCAACGCCATGTGCCCGCCGGACACCGGTATGTTCACGTTCACTGCCGTCAACGCCGTCCGAACGTGCGCGGGCATGTCGTCGTCTCCTTCGCTCGTGTGCCGGAAGAGCGGATCGCCGTCGGGCACGAGCCGCGCGAAGAACCGCTCCAAGTCGCGCCGCACTTCGGGATCGGCGTTCTCCTGGATCAACAGCGATGCCGACGTGTGCTGCACATGTAGCGTGAGCAAACCGTCCTTGAACCCGCTCTCGCGAATCCACGCCGCGACCTCGCGGGTGAACTCGTAAAAGCCGCGTCCGCGAGTGACGATAGTGAAGTCGTGGAAGGCTTGGTGCATGACTTGCGTTGAAGTGGCGGGTCATCTACGCGAGTACCAGATCAACACCCCTCCACCAATGGCGAGGAGGATCGTCAACACGCCGACGAGTTGGGTCGCTTCCACCGTCAGGTAAACCTGTCCGTTGCGTAAGCGATAGAGACCCGTCGCCCAGAACTTCTTGCGCGGAGCGTGGTCTGAGAGGCTGTCACAGTTCCAGCGTCCCAACGAAACCACGGGCACGACGATTCTGCCGATGAAGTAACCCACTACTTCGAGGATCGTTTGAAGAACCAACTCGAAGATGCCTTGGACGATGCTTGACGGCATGGCCGACTCCCAAAACACGATTCTGCTTCACCCGATTTGGATCAACTGCACCACAGCGTCCCGGATGGCAACAAACTTGTCGGGACGCAAATCGCCCACGCTTCCGGCCACGAGGCTTGTGTGAGCAGTAAACAGTCTGCCCGGGCGGGCGTAACTGGTCACGCGTAGCGAACCGCTCGCGAAATCGGGACGGTCCAGCCTGATCGCGCTCAGATCCCCATACGAGTTGCTGGTGATCTGGCAAAGCACCCAATCGCTACGTCCAGCTCCGGCCAGCACAACCGCCGGACGAAGCTTCGATCCGGTCAGATCGGAGAAAGGGAAATGGACTACGACGACTTGCCCGGCTGCAAATAGGCCCATGCGGCGTCCTCCTCGGCGCGATTCCAGTCCTCCGCCAGCGCTGCTTCGCTCAGGAGCGCGGCATCGTGCATCTGTGGAGTCTCATCGAGAATCGTCACGAGGGCGCGTCTCGGCGATGCGACGCGCACCGGTTCAACCAACCGCACCTCGCCACTCGTTTCAATAACGGCCTCGACGGTTCTCATCTTGTGGAGACTCTAACCTCAGGGCCGGCTTCCGCAAGAATGGAAAAGCCCGAGCAAGACGCCGACCGGGAATGTCCCACGCCTGCTTGGAATCCACGTGCTGCGGCTGGTCCAGAGGACACAGCCGCGCTCCGTCGTCAGCTACTGCGGGTTGGCGGTGGTTCGCTTCGCCTCCAGCGCCTGCTCCAATTCCGGATTCTTTGGGTGGCCAGCGGCGAGGGCCTTCTGGTAATGCCACCGCGCCAGTTCGACCATCGGCGGCTTCTGGTTCAGGTAGATCACCGCGAGGTTGTTGTGCGCGCTGCCGTAGCCAGGTTCGAGCTGGATGGCCTTGCGCAACGCGCTTTCCGCCGGCACGCGAAGTCCCTTGTGACTGAGCGCAATGCCCAGATGGTTCTGGACCTCGGCGCTTTGCGGGTCGAGCTGTGCCGCGCGGCTCAGTTCCTCCACGGCCTCGTCGTACCTGCCCTGGCGCGATCGGATTTGTCCGAGCACCGAATGGCCAAGGGCGTTGTTCGGCGCAACGGTGACAGCCTGTTGCGCCTGTTTTTCCGCCTCATCCAGCCGGTTGAGTTCCATCTGGGTGATCGCCAGGTTCGCCAGCGTGGTGGCGTTGCGATCGTCCTGCCGGAGCACCTGCTGGTATTTCTCTTCAGCCTTGTCGTACTGGCGGGCCGTGAACGAGCGCTGCGCTTCGGCCATCAAGGTGACGGAACTTGCGGAGGGTTTCTCGGCAGGTTTGGATTCCACGCGGGCCAAGCGCGGCTCAGGTCGTTTCATCAGCGCCAGTTCCTCGGCGGAGTAGGGGACGGGGCGGGCTTCCAGCACTTCGATGCGTGCGCGCAGGGCGGCCAACTGGTTGGCGGCTTCCTGCGCCCGCGTGGTGGCGGGTCCGGTCTTTCCGCGGACCAACTCACGGAGGGCCGAGTCGAGCTTCTTCTGCAAGACATCACGCTGTTGCTCCAGTTCGGCCACGCGGGAGGCATCCGTCGTTGTGACCGGTGTGGCCGCCGCTTTCACCCGCGTCTCCAGCGCCGTCTTCTCCGCGCGCAAGACTTCCATGTCCGATTGCAGCGAGGCGATTAGAGCACGGGCCTTTTGCAGTTCCCGCTCCGTGCCACTCTGGTCGGGACCGGCCTTGAACTCGGCGGCTTGCTTCTTGAGCAACTCGTTTTCGGCCCGCAGCGCAGCGACGGCTTCCGTGTTGGCGATCGCCGTTTGGACACGTTTCTGCAACGCTGCGTTCTCTGCTGCGAAACGATTCGCCGCTTCGGTTTGCTCGGTGAGCCGGCGGTTCGCCTCGGCCAACGCCTGTTTGGTTTGCGCAAGCTCTGTGCTTGGCGTGGTGGCGGCCGCGCTCAGCGTCTCAACGCGTTTCGAGATTTCGGCCTTCTCTTGGGCGAGCGACTTTGCCAAGTCCGCCTGCTCGGTCAGCTTGCGATTCGCCTCCGCGAGGGTATGTCTCAGCCGGTCCAGCTCCGTTGAGTTAGAGGCAACTGGCTGCGAGCGCGCCTGTTCGAGGCTCGCCTTCAACTCGCCGGTTTCGCGCTCCAGAGTCTTGATTCGATCGGCGGCCTTGGCCAGTTCTGCCGCGTCTGTCGAAGCCTTCGCGTCGAGCCGTTTCTGTAACTCGGCTTTATCTTCGACCAGCGACTTCGACAGACTGGTTTGTTCAGCCAGTTGTCGTTTAGACTCGGCGAGATCCTCGCGCAATCGGGCGAGCGCCGCGGTGTCGATGGTCGCGACTTTCCGGCCGCGTTCCTGTTCCAGCGTCACCTTGAGCAGGTCCGACTCTTTCTCCAGCGAACGAATGCGTTCTTCTGCTTTGGCGAGTTCGCGCGGGTCGAGCGCGGCGGGTTGGGCGCTGAGCGCTTCCTTGAGCTTGGCTTGCAGCAGATTGTTGTCGGCCTCCAGTTGACCAACTTGGGATCGCAGGGTCTGAAGTTCGCGCAGGACTTCGGGACTCGGTTCGCCCGGCTTCGCAATCGGTTCCGGCTTCTGGGCTGTCGCCGTCTCAGCGGTGGGCACGGCGGGAAGCTGAGCTGTGGCGGTGGCGAGATGGGTGGCAATGTAGTTCAGGCGGAAGTTGACGATCCGCGGATTCCAATCGGGGTAGGCCGTCTTGAGACGTGTGAGTCGGGTTTGGGCGTCCGAGTAGCGGGCCGCGGCGGTGCGGGTCTGGCCGCTCTGCAGCAGCGAATCCGCCTCCTGGATCGTGGCATAGATGCTGATATACTGTTCGTCCGGCCCCTGGCCAAGTGCAGGCAAACCCGTCAGCATGAGCGACACCACGACCAACACAAAGGCAACTTTCATGCCGGCATGGTAACGAACCACGCGCAACCTTGGCAACCGCAAGTCCGGCGCGGAAGTAATGTCTCGGTGAACCCCGGCCAGCGCACGATGTGGAGCACCGAACTCCAGTTCGGCCCTGCCGAATCCCGCGCAACGCGCCGAACTGGAG
>CAYJNU010000548.1:0-4319 GCA_964371005.1 uncultured Verrucomicrobiota bacterium
AAGCAGGTTCTACAGTCTGTGGTGATCAATGATTGCTACTATGAAACAACGCCCGAGGCCGACATCACTGTCCCGAAGCGGCTCCAAATCACCAGCTTCATAAACAACACCGCCGTGGATGGATCCTACATCATCAACTTCGGCCCAAACTGGACGGAAGATATCAGCGTATCCGATTTGGTGGTGGAGACCAGCCCCACGCTCGGTCCGTCGGCTAGCTGGACGGCCGACGATCAGGCCTTCGTGTATCAAGTGGCCCCACCGAAACTCACCAGTAACCCGATCAAGCCAGCCACATATCAGGCCATTACGTACCCGGCACCGGGCGCAACGGCGCAGTTCTGGCGGATCAGCAAGAAGTGACGAGCATGGAAATAGGCGGCGACATGGAAAACACCACCGGTGCCGCGCAGATCCCCGAAGCGCAGCGGGTTCTGTTTGCTGAATCGCCTGCGGGCACCACCTACGGCGTTGTTTCCAATGCTGAGCCATCCTCACTCACCTTGCTGGCCGCAGGCGTGGCGGGGATGGCCGCCCGCCGCGCCCGTCGCCGCGAGCGGGTCAAGGAATGGCAGGCCCAGAATCCGCAAGCATAAGTTCTCGATCCGCGGTTGGCTCAAGTTGCTTGGCGCTTCAACTGGTTCTCCCCGTACCGACTGCTCGTCCTGACGTCTCGGCGAAGGACGGTGGGTGTTGGTCCACTCAAGTGATGCAAACGGGCATTGTAATTAGTGTCCGTTTGATGAGTTAATGGCTTGCGTATGATTCCATCACCCGGGAAGAAAGTGCTGCTGATTGGCTGGGACGCGGCGGATTGGGAGATGATTGACCCGCTGCTTCAACGGGGCCAGATGCCAGCTTTGGCACGGCTGATCAGCGGTGGTGTGCGCGGAAAGCTGGCCACGATCCAACCGGTGCTCTCGCCGATGCTGTGGACGTCCATCGCCACCGGTAAACGCCCGGACAAGCACGGCATTTGCGGCTTCACCGAGCCGTTGGCCGATGGTACCGGCATCGGAACAGCTCGGAGCACGTCTCGAAAGTGCAAGGCCATCTGGAACATCCTCACGCAAAATGGGCTCAAGTCGAATATCGTCGGTTGGTTCGCCACGAACCCGGCCGAGCCTATCAACGGGGTGATGGTCACTGACCAATTCCTGGTCTCGTCGGAAGACAAACTCGCGGGCAAGGTGCATCCACCCGAATTGGCCAAATCACTGGCGGCTTTGCGCCAGATCCCCGGCAGCCTCTTCGCAGACGATGTGGAAGCCTTTATTCCCCGCCTGGCCGAGCTGGATCTAAAAGCCGATGAGCGCCCTCTGAAGCTGGCTCGCCGGCTGGCGAAGGTGGCCACGGTCCAAGCCATTGCCACCTCCCTGATCCAAAGTGAACCCTGGAGCTTGATGGCGGTCTATTACGACGGCATGGACCAGTTCGGCCATGAATTCATGTCCTACCATCCTCCGCGGATGAAGGACATTTCGGAGCGGGATTTCGAGTTGTACCAGCATGTCATGACCGGTTGCTACCGGTTCCATGACATGATGCTCCACACGTTGCTGCAATACATCGATGATCAGACCACCGTGATCTTGGTGAGCGATCACGGTTACGAGTGCGGGCATCGCCGTCCGTCGCTGGAGGAGTCGAAGCGGAATCCGGAGGGGTGCCACCGCCTTTTCGGCGTCGCGTGTCTGAACGGGCCGAACATCAAGGCGAACGAACGGCTCTACGGCGCGACGATCCTGGATGTGACCCCCACGATTCTCGCGTTGCTTGGCCTGCCGGTGGCGGGTGACATGGACGGACGCCCGTGGCTGGAGGTCTTTCGCAACGAGGTGAAGCCCGAGCGCATCTTTGGGTGGGAGGGGATTGGTGATGACAAGGCCGGCCTGCATAGTAGCGACATCCGCCAGGACCCCGCCGATGCCGCACAGGCGATCAACCAATTGGTTGAGCTCGGCTATATTGCCCCGCCCAGTGACGACGTCCAGGAAACGATCCGCAACACCATTCGCTGCAATAGAATCAGCCTGGTCCGCTCGCTGATCGGGACTCCGCGGATGGCACATGCAGTGCCGATACTACGCGAATTGATCGCCGAGATGCCGGATGATGAATGGTGCGTGCTGACATTGGCGCGTTTACACATCGATTTGGGGCAACCCAACGAAGCCCGCGTCCTGCTGGAATCGGCTTCTCCTGAAACCAAACGCCCCCCTCAAGTGCAACTGATGTTGGCCGACCTGGCCTTTGCGGAAGGGGACAAAGCCCGGGCTCTCAGCCATGTCGAAGCCGCTAATGCCAGCGGTGTCGAGCATCACTTGCTTTCCATCCAAATCGGGCGTGCGTTTCTTCAGTTTGATCGCTGGCAGGACGCGGCCGACGCTTTCCGGAAATCACTTGAGACCGAACCGGACAATCCAGTCGCACTGGACGGTTTGGCCTCGGTACATCTGGCACAAGGGGAGTGGGATCGGGCCATCGAGAAATCGCTGGAAGCCGTGGGCTTGATCCATTTCTTTCCGGAGGCACATTTTCATCTCGCGGTAGCGCTGGAGAAATTCGGCAAAACCCGGGAAGCCATCACGGCTTATGAAACAGCGTTGGGGCTGGGTTACTGTCCCGAGGCGCTGCACGGTCACTTGGCGGAACTCTGCAAGCCGATTGACGCCCTGAAAGCCACCGAGCACCAGCAGGCCTTCACGCGTTTGTGCCGGCAGCCGATGCACCGCGCCGATTTCAAATCCAGTCTGCCGACGGGCTCGCCTCCGAGCGCCTGAACCATGCCACGCAACTTCGTTACGATTGTCTCAGGCCTGCCGCGTTCGGGCACGAGCCTGATGATGCAGATGCTCGCTGCGGGCGGCATGCCAGTATTGACCGATGGCCAGCGCGCTGCCGACGAGAGTAATCCCCGCGGCTATTTTGAACTCGAAGCGGTGAAGCACACTCGCAACGATCATTCCTGGTTGGCGCAGGCTGAAGGCAAGGCGGTCAAGGTGGTGCATCTGTTGTTGCCGCAACCAGCCAATACCGCGTGATCTTCATGCAGCGGGATCTGACCGAAGTCATCGCCTCACAACGCGCGATGCTCCAACAACAAGGCCGACCTGCCGCCGCTCTGTCCGATGCCAAGCTTGGAGAGATCTTCGACAAGCAGTTGGCGGACGTGCGCCAGTGGCTTTCCCAGAACCCGTGTTTCCAAGTTCTATATCTTCAGCACCGGGATGTGATCGAAAGGCCTTTGCCTGTAGCACAACAGATTGCGAGCTTCTTGGGGGGCGAGTTGGATGTTAAGCAAATGGCTGCGGCGGTGGAACCCAGCCTATACCGTCGGCGCCAGCAACCGCCCCAGTAACTCAGGTGGTCCAAGAGGGGATCGTGTGCCAGCGTTCATGGATACGGCCAAGTATTGCGGCCGTCTGAGATGGCATGCGATCGGTATATTGCCTGTCACCGAATGGCTGTTTAGCGTGCCCGTCGCCCCGCTGCTGTTATTACCGGACGAATTGCCGGTGAGCGTGCAGTCGGTGAGCAGGTCCTCACACGCACCGCCACCCCAAATGGCTGAACTGCCGGTCAGCACACAGTTGGAGACCACCGCGTTCGCAGATTGACCCCAAACCCCGCCGGCGCTTTCTCGCGGGAGTCGGACGCTTCCGGCCCTTTCCGCGTGGCTCCACACACGGCTGGAAACGCCCTTTTGGTTTGTCTCCGGCGGCAGCGGTTCGCTAGAGTCGCGTGAGCGAAAAACCGACGAAGACTTCAGGAGAATTGGAAAAGCAGGCAGCGTTGCAGGTCGCTGCCTTGATGGGCGCGGCGGCGCGCACGGCGCCCAAGACGCGCGGCATTGACAACATCCGCATCATCGCGATTGACGATGAGTCGACGAAGCGGCAGCTCATCGCCAAGATGCGCGAGATCGCCGCGAAAGAGAACCGTCCCGGGCTCGCACGGGATGCCGGTAACATCGAGAACTCGCCGGCGCTCGTGGTGATCGGCGTGGAGGCCAACACGGCGGGGTTGAATTGCGGTTTCTGTGGGCACTCCACGTGTGAAGCGCTCGAAACCGCGAACGGCATTTGTTCCTTCAATTCGATTGACCTTGGCATCGCGACCGCCTCCGCGGTGGAGGTGGCGGGGCGGCATCACGTGGACAATCGGGTGATGTACTCCATCGGCCGGGCGAGCCTTGACCTCGGGCTGCTCGGACCGAAGGTCAAACAGGCGCTCGGCATTCCCCTCAGCGTGACGGGCAAGAGCTGGAAACGGCGGTCGAAAAGTGCGGCGGGTGGCGGTCCAATAGTGCGGCACCT
>CAYJNU010000549.1:0-4285 GCA_964371005.1 uncultured Verrucomicrobiota bacterium
CCCTTCGCCTTGCGCCCGGCGATGTTTGTCCGGCGCAAGCGTGAAGCGAAGCGGTATTCACGATGCAGCCTGAAGTCGAACGGTCTTGGGCGCGGGCGCTGGACAGGTGTAGGATGGGCCATTAGATTGCGAGCAGACGTGAACCTTCCGAACGCCAACCATCTTTTCGCCTCTCTGATTTGGGGTTCCGTTGGCTTGTGGAATATTTCATCTTCGGCAAGAGGCAGCAGGCCGTCGTCCCCATGATTGCCGGGCTGGTGATGATGGTGGTGGCATACTTCGCCGGTTCCGCCTTAGCCCAAATTTCATGGATGGGACGGGGGCGGAGGCGTAAGGCGTTGGTTTGCAGGCCAACCGTTCAAAAGGCCTCCACCACAGTTGTCACTTCGTCTCGCGGGTTTTTGCGGCTGCAACCACATGGGCCGAGCGGATGCGCGGTGGGGGTTGCGCGGGTAACTCCCAGCCCAGTTTCTCCAGCACCAGCCGTTGTTCGGGCTCGGGTTGGGTGTAGCGCGGCAGTACCAACTTCCGTCCGTCGGCTAGCGGCAGATGCACGTCGAGCATCAAAAGGCCCGCGAGCGTCGCCAGCACTTCGCGCGGGGTCAGGCCCGGCGCGTGGGCGGCGAGGCGTTTGCGCAACGTCACGTGCAGACCATAGGCCAGAAAGCACACCAGGATGTGCGCCTCGATGCGCGGCTCGACGTGATGCCGGATCGGCCTCAGGCGCAGATCGCTCTTCAAGGTCTGGAACAAACGTCTTCGATCTCGCCCAGTTGCAGGTAGCGTTCCCAGAGCGGCGCCGCTTGCTCGCCCGCGCGAAAAGCGCGCAGTAACGTGTAGCCGTCGCGGGCTTGCGCCTCCTTGAGTTTGGCTTTCAACAATTCAAATTGAAAGGTGTCGGGGTTGACCGGTTGGCGCGCTTTGGGCAGGGTAATTTTCACAAAGCGCCACGCGCCGCCGGCGGCTTTGTGCGCGGCGCCGAGTTTGTGCAACAACGTGTCGCGTTTCCAGGGGCGTTGGCGCACCCGACGCAGCGCGCGCAGGGTGCGCAGGAGCCGGGCGAGTTTGCGTCGGCGGATGGCCACTTCTTTGGCGCAGCGGTCCGTGCTTTGCACCCGCACGTACATTTCGTCGCCCTGGGCCAGGAGTTTGACTTGGATCGCCTCGCGCGGCTTTTGCCAAGGAATCTTATCGAACTCGGCGGCAAATTGTTTCCACCGGGCGCGCGGGACTCCGACCAGATACGACACGGGCGGAGTGCTGGTGCGCATTTCGGCCAGGATTTCTTCGGTGGGGATGCCCCGGTCCATGATCCAGATGCGCTGGGCCTTGCCGTACTGGGCTTCGATCTTTTGGAGGAAGGGGCGCAGCGTGGTTTTGTCGCTGGTGTTGCCGGGCAGGATTTCGTCAGCCAGTGGAAAACCCTCGGCGCTCAAGACCACAGCGATGACGACTTGCCGGCAGTCGGGACGTTGATCGCGGCTGTGGCCGTGTCGGGCCTTGGGCGCTCCGGCCATTTGGCCCTCGAAGTAAGTGCTCATGAGATCGTCGAGCAGCAAATCGTAAGTGGCACCGAAGAGGTCTTTCCAGCGGGCTTGCAAATGCGTGAAGCGCGCGGCGCGATGCGCGTCAATCCGATCCAGACATGCGTAGAGCCGATTCTTGGCGGCCAGCGCGAAATCCTCGTCGAGCAACTGATCCGTCGCGCTGGCCAGAAACCAGCGGCGATGCAACTGCCACTTGCTGCCCGGCGACACGAGTTGGCGCACAGCCAGCAGTTCGAGCCCTTTGAACCAAGGCACCGCGGTCTTGCCGTCGGGCAGCCGTTCGCGCCAGAAGGAGTTGAGTTGGAGTTCATCCCACAAGCGGCAGGCCAGCCAGCCATCGCCGAAGAGGCGCGGGGGTTGGAGGGTCAGTTCGGAGAGCTTGACCTGAAGGCCGTTGAGCACGTCGGCTGGAATCTCACGGTCCTCGGGGAAGAGACAGATTTGTTCGGTGAGTTGGGTGGTCTCGTTGAAGGCGTCGAGTTGTTTCTGCCAGGCGGCCTGCTGCGTGTCGTTGATCTCGCCCAGGTAGAGCACGGTGCGTTGCGTGGTGTGACCGACGCGCAGGCGGCGGTTCTCGACGATGCTCCAGTAGCGATGGGTCTTGCCGTCTTTCTTTCGCGTGTTGAAGCGCAGGAACATCTTTTGGGTGGGAGCGTATCAGGGCTGGAGAGCGGTATGGAAGGGGTTGGGTCTCCACTTGCGGCCTTTGAACAAGGCGGGCCTTGTCGTGCAATCACTTGCGCCGCGCCAACGGCGAAAACAAGTCAAAACCGCCCCGCAACCATGAAATTTGGGCTAGGTGCTCCAACTGATCCTGGGTCAACGCCAAGTCTTCTCGGTCGCGTTTTACGGCTATCGCAAGCAGTTCCATGTGAGACGATGACAGGAGTTTATCTGCCCGTCCTCCGCACCTATGCCGCGACTTTCAAACGGAGCGCGGTCAGACGGATGAGGTCGGTGGCGTCGCCTTGGTTGTAAGTTCTCATCGGGTCGGCTTCCATCGCGGCCAGCATAGTCAGGCAGGCGCTATGGTCACGCCTTTTTTCGGGCTTTGCTCTCGGGCTTGTCGTCCGGCTCGACATGAAAGCCAATCCGTCCCCGCGGCGGTTCAGGCGGCGGCGGCGGCGGATCCAAAAGGACCATGACGCGCCGGAGCACTTCCACGATGGCCACTTCATGCTCGTCCAGCCGCGCGGTCAGTTTCTTTTCGAGTTCGGCCAACTGCTTGGCCAGTTCCTTGGTGCTGCCCAGCAGGTCGCGCATCTCGATGAAGGCGCGCACCACGAAGATGCTCATCCGCACCGCGTCTGGACTGTTCAAGATGTTTGCCGCCATCACCGCCCCTTTTTCTGTGAAGGCGTAGGGGAGGAACTTGCGGTGCTGCCCACGTCCCTTCTTTAAGGTCACAATTTGTGACCTTAAAGAACTCGCCTCCACTGCGTTCAATCGAAACACAAAATCCGGCGGAAACCGTTTCCGGTTGCGCTTCATGGCTTGATTCAGCGCTTTGGTGGGCACGCCGTAGATGCGAGCGAGATCCTCGTCGAGCAACACCTTCTGTCGGCGAATCGTCCGAATCATCGTGCCGATTCGATCCACGCGAGCGACCGATTGATTGCTCATATTCGTTACTTCCCGAACCGGTCGCAAAACGCGACTGGCTTGAAACCTGACTTGAGGTTCCAATTCGGTGCTTCAGGGTGACAGGTGTTTACCCGCTCAAGATCGCAATTTGCGACCATAAAGACCTGGACCGTCCAGTTGAGATGCCAATTTGGCAACTCCAGTTCAGTGTCAACTACTTCTTCCCCTGAACCTTCGCCGCGACCTTCAGCCGCAGCGCGTTCAGGCGGATAAAGCCGGTGGCATCGCCCTGGTCGTAAGCTTTCGTCGGATCGGCTTCCATCGTGGCGATGGCGGGGTTGTAAAGGCTCACGGACGATTTACGGCCGGCGATCATGATGTTGCCCTTGTAGAGTTTCACGCGCACGGTGCCGGTCACGTTCCGCTGGCTCTCGGTGACGAGCGCCTGCAAGGCCAGCCGCTCCGGCGCGAACCAATAGCCGTTATACACCAGCTCGCCGTAACGCGGGATGAGCGAGTCGCGCAGGTGCATGACTTCGCGGTCCATCGTGAGCGTCTCCATCTGGCGATGCGCGAAATGCAGGATCGCGCCGCCGGGCGTCTCATACACGCCGCGGCTCTTCATGCCCACGTAGCGGTTCTCGACGAGGTCCACGCGGCCCACGCCGTGTTTGCCGCCGAGTTTGTTGAGCGTCTTCATCACGCCGAGCGGCGAGAGCTTCTTGCCGTTCACCGCCACGCAATTGCCCTTCACGAAATCCAGCGTGACGAACTCGGGCTTGTTCGGCGCGTCTTCGGGGAACACCGAGAGGGTGTTGAAACAGTCCCGCCACTTGGCGGGATCGCTGGCGTCCAGCCACGGGTCTTCCAGGATGCCGGCTTCGTAGGAGATGTGCAGGAGGTTGCGGTCCATCGAATACGGCTTCTTGGCGCTGGCCTGCACGTTGATCTTCTTGGCGGCACAATAGTCAATCATCTCCTGCCGGCCGGGGAACTCGTCCCGGAAGCGTGCCTCGCGCCACGGCGCGATGCCCTGCAGTTCCGGTGCGAGTGCGGCGGCGGTCAGTTCGAAGCGGACCTGGTCGTTGCCCTTGCCGGTGGCGCCGTGGGCGACCGCCTGGGCCTTTTCCTTGCGCGCCACCTCAATCATGGCC
>CAYJNU010000550.1:0-4276 GCA_964371005.1 uncultured Verrucomicrobiota bacterium
GTCACCACCGCATGATGGTGGCGATCCGATCCGTCCGCAAACAACTCGCCTTGCGTCATCGGCTTGAGCTTCGTCCGATTGCAGGGAGAGGCAGGGGCCGCAGGTTCTACGAGTTGGTTGGTCCGCCTGACCTGAGTTTGTCGCCGTTGCTGGTCTGCCGGTGAGTGGTTGGCGTTGTTCAGGATGTGGACGGCTCTCTTGGGGCTACTGGATCGAAGGCTTCTCCATTCACAGCCTCTTCGCGGCCTCCGACTTGCCGGCTCGCTGTCCGGCATATTCACCGTCGGCGCACAGGCGGAGCCTGAGCCGGTTCACCCGTTGAATTCGCTAGGGTGAATGTGGATTCCAAGCATTTGCCTGGGAGGCGAAGTTAGGTTGAATACCCAGATGCGAACGGCCTCCAACTTGACAGCGTGCTTCGTTTCGTCCACCACGACCTCGCGCATGACACCAATTGTCCCTCGAAGCCCGTGGCGTAGCAGAACCCGACTCGCTTTCTGGTCCGCGCTGGCGAACGTATGCCTGGCCACTGCAGACTTGTCCGCAGCCCCAATTACAAACGTCATCCCTGACGTTGCGCGGCCATTGCCGCTCACGGCAGTGCGGTTGACCGGCGGGCCGCTCAAACATTCGCAGGACCTCGACGCCAAGTACCTGCTCGCCCTCGAACCGGACCGGATGATGGCGGGTTATCGCATTCGCGCCAGTCTGGAGCCGAAAGCCCAGGGTTATGGCGGCTGGGATTCTGTGAACGGCAAACAGCTCACCGGCCACATCGGCGGGCATTACCTCTCGGCGGTGAGTCTGATGTACGCCGCCACGGGCGATCCGCGTTTCAAGGAGCGCGCCGATTACCTGGTCAAGGAGTTGAAGGAAGTCCAGGACAAGCGCGGCAATGGTTACCTCGGCGCGATCACGGATGACAAGGGCGTGGACGGCGAAACGATCTTCCAACGCGTGGCGGGCGGCGACATCCGCTCCGGCGGCTTCGATCTGAACGGCATGTGGTCTCCCTGGTACACGCTGCACAAGACCTATGCCGGCCTGCGCGATGCGTATCGGTTCGCCAACAACCAGACCGCGCTTAAAGTGGAAATCAAGTTCTCCGAATGGGCCGACCGCCTGCTCGCGAAGATGAGTGACGCCCAGATTCAACGCATGTTGAACACCGAGTTTGGCGGCATGAACGAGATCTTCGCCGACCTCTACGCTGACACCGGAGACAAACGTTGGCTCGATCTTTCCTACAAGTTCGAGCATCACGCCTTCACTGAACCCCTCAAGCGCCACCAGGACCACCTCGGCGGCCAGCACGGCAACACGCAAGTGCCGAAGATGATTGGCTCGCTCGCCCGCCACGCTTACGCGGGCGATCCGGGCGACGGCTGGGCCGCGAGCTTCTTCTGGGATCGCGTGGTGCAGCATCACAGCTACGCGACCGGCGGGCACGGGAAGGACGAGTATTTCGGCGAGCCCGACAAGCTGGACGAGCGCGTGGACGGTCGCACCGCCGAAACCTGCAACGTCTATAACATGCTCAAGATGACGCGGAAGATGTTCGCCTTGCGACCCGATGCGCATTACGCCGACTTCCACGAGCGCGCGCTGTTCAATCACATCCTCGCCTCGCAGGACCCGACGGACGGCTGGGTTTGCTACATGGTACCGGTGGGCCGCGGCGTGCAGCATGAGTACGAGCGCAACATGCTGGACGGCGGATTCACCTGTTGCACCGGTTCGAGCATGGAGAGCCACGCGCTCCACAACCACGGGATATATTTCGAGTCCGGCGATAAGCTTTGGGTAAACCTCTACGCGCCTTCGACCGCCGACTGGGCGGCGGCGGGCGTGAAGCTGGAAATGCAGACGGACTTCCCAGAAGGCGAATCGGCCACGCTCAAGCTCTCCGTGACGTCGCCGAAGACATTAACCCTCGCGTTGCGCCGGCCGTATTGGGTGGGGACGAACTTCAATGTGACTGTAAACGGCGAAGCGGTGTCGGCGGAATTGCTCGCCGCGCCGCGTGAAGGTTGGGGCCGTCGTGGTGCGCCCGCTCCGGTGGCGAAGGTCGGTTCGTACGTCGAGCTTGAGCGCACGTGGAAGACTGGCGACACCATCGTGATCACGTTGCCCAAGACGCTGCGGTTGGAACCGATCCCGGACAACCCACGCCGCGTCGCCCTGATGTGGGGACCGCTGGTGCTAGCCGGAGATCTCGGGCCGGAGCCAGAGGAAGGCCGCCGCCGGCATCCCCAGCCCGACAGTGTGCCGGTGTTCGTAGCCGCCGAGCGACCCGTGGCTGAGTGGCTCAAGCCCATCCCGGACAAACCGGGCTGGTTTCGCACCGACAACGTGGGCCGCGAGCGCGACGTGGATTTCACACCGTTCTACAGACTGCATCGCCGCACCTACGCGATTTACTGGGACCTCTTCACGCCGGCAGAATGGGACAAGCGCGCCGCGGAGATCTCCGCCGCGCGCGAAAAGCAGCGCAAGTTGGAAGCCGCCACCGTGGGCTTTGTGCAACCCGGCGAGATGCAGGCCGAACGCGACGCGAACATGCAGGGCGAGGACACTTCACCCGATCGTCTGATGGGGCGTCCGGGCCGGCGCGGCACGAAATGGTTCTCGTTCGATCTGCCCGTGGACGCGACGCATCCGATGGCGCTCGTGGTGACCTACAACAGCGACGAGTGGCAGGAGCGCACGTTTGAAATCCTCGTGGACGGCACGCGCGTCGGCGAGCAGACCGTTGAGCGCCGCGGTGCGTTGCGGTTCTTTGACGCCGAGTATGCAGTCCTTGCAGAGTTGGTGAAGGGCAAGCAGAAGGTGACCGTGAAGTTCCAAGCCACCCAGGGCAAAGAAATCGCCTGCGTGTTTGGCATTCGGATGATTCGCGCGGACGCAGAGCGTTAAGGTCAAGCGGGCCGGTTGGCGGCCCTCTGGCGTGCATTTGGAGTATGGGCGGGTGGATTTGGGTTATGTGCGAACTTGCCGGATGTCTCTATCGTGCGTTCGATGCCCATCAAGCAAGACAGTCAGACCCGTGTCTGCCCGTTGCTCGCAACGGTGGGAGAGGAGTCGCCCCGTTACTGTTCGCTCGCCGGACGGTATGGCCTGAACCAGAGATCCGATTACCAAACAACCTAAACCCACAAGTCGCCCTATAGGAAACCTCACGCTAAGAACGATCCCTTGGCCTTTGCCGGTTCTCGGCCCGGCCATCCCGCCGCAGTGATCGCAGAATACAACTCAAGAACAAACTGAAAGGACTATGAATACAAAACAGTCTACTTCGCAACGATGCCACCGTTGGTCTCGCGGGTTTGCCTCGACGACCTTCAGAATGCTGGCTGGTCTGGCCTTCTGTCTCGGGTTGAGCACGGTCTTTGCCGCCAGCACCAACCTACTCACTAATCCAGGCTTTGAGGATGGCCAGACCGGTTGGTCGGGTGCGGTTCGTGTGAGCACCGCCACCGTCATCACCAACGCAGCCATCGCCCACAGCGGCAACAACTACATCTCCAACTACAATGCCGGAGATTGGTCCAGCGCGTCCCAGGGGGATTCGCGGGGCGGTTGGGGCACGGGAGTTACCATCCCGGTCTCGGATCAAAGGTTTTACAGGTTGAGTGCCTACGTGAAGGTGCCCGGCGCGGCGACCACGCCGGCGGACATCACCTTGCGATACCGGTTCGAGCCCTCGGGCAATCGCGTGGACGTCGGCCAGCAGTCCATTGGCACGGAGAATTGGACGTTGCTCCAATCCGGGTGGATCGCGCCGGCAGCCGGTGATACTTACGTGAGTTATTGGGAGGTTCATTCCGTCGCCAATGCCGTGGTGTTCTATGCCGATGATTGCGTTCTGGAGGAATCCGACGGCTGCACGATTTCGGGTGTGGTCAAGGACGACTCCGGCAACCCGGTCGAGGGAGCGCAGGTGCAGCTCTTTCTCACCGGAGCGCTGGTCAAAACCACGACGTCGCTTGCGGGCGGCGCCTACACCTTCCACGTCGAGCCGGTGGCGGGTGGCGTTTACGAGTTGAATGCTTCCAAGCTCAACTACACGAGCCCGGGTGCGAACGTGAGTGTGACCACGGTAGCCCCGCCCGGAGTGGCCACGGCGGCAGATCTGGTTCTTACCGCCCTGCCGACGGTGATCGTCTCCGGCACCGTGACCGACGCGACGAGTGGCCTGCCGGTGGGCGGGGCCACGGTGACCGTTTTGGGGGCCAGCGGTTCGCAGAGCACCAAGACCGGGACGGATGGTAAGTAC
>CAYJNU010000551.1:0-4257 GCA_964371005.1 uncultured Verrucomicrobiota bacterium
CCAGCCGCCCTCCATGCTCGCGTTTTTCATCTCACTCCATCAACACCATTCGCGGCGACGGCCAGGGTTTGACCAATCTCAACGCCGCGCAACTCCGCGGCACGGTCTCCCCCAACAACATCGCTGCCAGCACGATCTCTGGGGCGATGCTCGCTGTCGGCGCGGTTGGCGCCAATCATCTCGCCGATGGCGCGGTGACGGCGGCCAAGGTGACCACCGTTACGGTCCCTGGGTCCTATACCACCCTAACCAACCCTGCGCCGACCGCTTACGACATGTTCGGCTCTGCCGTGGCGGCAGTGGGGACCGACCGCATGTTGGTTGGGGCACCCGGCGGCGATGCAGGCGTTGGCGGAGTCGGTGCGGCGCACCTATTCAGCACCGACGGCACTCTGCTCACCACCTTCACAAGTCCCACGCTGGCAATCGGCGACTACTTCGGCGTTTCCGTAACGGCGGTGGGGACCGACCGCGTGTTGATCGGGGCGAGAGACGACAACATGGGTGCGACCGGCGCCGGAGCAGCGTATCTATTCAGCACCAACGGCACTCTGCTCACCACTTTCACCAATCCCACGCCGGCAGCCTACGATCACTTCGGCATTTCCGCCGCGACGGTAGGAACCGACCGCGTGTTGATCGGAGCAAGAGACGACAACATGGGTGCGACCGGTGCCGGAGCAGCGTATCTGTTCAGTGTCAACGGCGCGTTGCTCACCACCTTTACCAATCCCGCGCCGACAGCCAGCGACTGCTTCGGTATCGCTGTGGCAGCCCTGGGGACCGACAGGGTGCTGATTGGGGCGAGAGACGATAGGGGCGGATTCGCCGCCGGTGCAGCGTATCTCTTCAGCATCAACGGTGCGTTGCTCACGACCTTCACCAATCCCGCGCCCTCAGCGTTTGACTACTTCGGTTCTTCTTTGGCAGTGGTCGGGAGCAACCGGCTGTTGATTGGGGCGCCTGGCGACGACACGGGTGGGAGTGAGGTTGGGGCGCGTATCTATTCAGCACCAACGGTGCGTTGCTCACGACCTTCCACAATCCCGCCCCGTCATACGAGGACCACTTTGGCCACTCCGTGGCAGCGATGGATGCCGATCGAGTCCTGATTGGGGCGTACAACGCCGACGCCGCGTATTTGTTCAGCGTCAATGGCGACTTGCTCGGCACTTTCACCGGCCCATCATACGGGGACCACTTTGGCCATGCCGTGTCGGCGGTGGGGAGCAACCGAGTGCTCATTGGTGCCTATGCCGCCGACCAGGGCGCATACGATTCCGGTGCGGCGTATCTGTTCAGCACCGAGACTTACACTCCGGGTCTTGTGGCCGAGGGGGTGAAATCGGGTTCCATCTCCACCGCCAGCTTGCAGGACGGGGCGGTAACAGCCGCAACATTGGATCCCGCCATCGGCGTGTGGACGGGGGCGTGGGACGATGTTTTCCGTCTCGATGGCCACGTGGGCATCGGCACCAGCAGTTTCACCAACAACCGGCTGCAAGTGGCTGGGATGGTGGGCGCGACGGCGTTCAACACCACGAGCGACCGCGCGGCCAAGCAGGACTTCACGGCGGTGGACGCGCAGGCGGTGCTGGACAAAGTGGCGGCGCTGCCCATCACGCAATGGCGCTTTACGGAATTCCCCGGCGCGCTGCATCTTGGCCCGACGGCGCAGGATTTCCGCGCCGCCTTCGGTCTCGGTTTGGACGACCTGTCCATCGCCACCGTGGACGCCGACGGCGTGGCGCTGGCGGCGATTCAGGGTTTGAACCAGAAGCTGGAAGAAACGCGCGCAGAAAACGCGGAGTTGAGGAAGCGCCTGACGGAGTTGGAGAGCCGCATCGAGAGCCTCAGGGAAGTTGGACGGCAACATTGAAGGACTGGCGCTGGCACCGCCGGATTCTGAGCGCGGATGGCGTTTGCGCCTTTGCGTCTTGGCGTCTTTGCGTTAAAACCTCCGGGCAATGTTCGAACTGCTCCAAACCGCCCCGCACACGAAGGCCCGCCTGGGCCGCCTGACCACTGCCCACGGCGTCGTGGACACGCCCGTCTATATGCCCGTCGGCACGCAGGGCAGCGTGAAGGCCATTGACCCGCGCGAGCTCGACGAGATGGGCACGCAGATCATCCTTGGCAACACCTACCACCTCAACATCCGCCCCGGCCTCGACATCATCCGCGCCGCCGGCGGACTGCACCGCTTCATCAACTGGCGGAAACCGATCCTGACCGACAGTGGCGGCTTCCAAGTCTTCAGCCTCGCGAAGATTCGCAAGATCAAGGCCCACGGCGTCGAGTTCCGCTCGCACCTGGATGGCTCGCCGCTGTTTCTTGGGCCGAAAGAGGCGATGGAAATCCAGCGCACGCTCGGCTCGGACATCGCGATGGCCTTCGATGAATGCCCGCCGCACGACGCGCCCGCCAAGGAGCAGCGCCTCGCCGTCGAACGCACGATGCGCTGGGCCGCCGAGTGCCGCGAACAGCCGCGCGCCGACGGACAACTCGTCTTCGGCATCGTACAAGGCGGCAGCAACGCCGCGTTGCGCGAGGAATGCGCGAAGGCGCTCGTGGCGCTGGAGTTTGATGGCTACGCCATTGGCGGCGTGAGCGTGGGCGAACCCGAGCCGGAGATGATGAAAGCGGTGGAACTGGCCGAGCCACACCTGCCGGCGCACAAGGCGCGTTACGCGATGGGCCTCGGCACGCCGGCTCAAATGGTCGAGTTGATCGCGCGCGGCGTGGACATGTTCGATTGCGTGCTGCCGACGCGCGTGGCCCGCAACGGCACGGCCTACACACGGAAGGGCGCCATCGGCATCAAGGGCGGCGGATTCAAGTCGGACTTCGGGCCGATCGAGGAGGGCTGCGACTGCTTCGCCTGCCAGCGATTCACGCGCGCCTACCTGCGCCATCTGCTGAACGTGAACGAGATCCTTGGCCTGCGTATGTTGAGCGTCCACAACTCGCACATGTATCTCAAGCTGATGGCCGATGCCCGGGCCGCGCTGGCGGCGGGCACGTTCGCGGAGTTCTATCGCGAATTCATCGCGGGCTACGTGCCGTCCCGCAAGGTGCTTTCGCAGCGCGAGGCCGCCAAACTGGAGCGTTAGTGGGGAGCATCGTCTGACGCCTCGGCGGCCAACATCTTGGTTACCGTTTCACGGTTTAACTCAAGGGCTTTGGCGGCGCGGGAAACGTTGCCGTCAAGCAATCGCACGACGTGCCGGATATACTGCGCCTTAATTTCCCGCCACGGCCGAATGTCCTGTTCGCAAGTGGGCAACGGAAGCTGGGGGAAATCGTTGACCCGCCGCAGCCAGCTCTTCACGTACGCCGCGAGCACGGCGTTGCTGAAAGGCTTTCCCAAGTATCCGTCAGCATTGCCCATCAGCGCGTCGGTTCGGGACTCAAACGGTTGGGGATTGGAACTCATCACGATGACGGGCATGCCCCGGTGATGGGTATTGCAGTATTCCAGGACCGACCGACCGTTTAACGCTCGGGGCGTGTTTTCGCCGGGGCCGGGCCGGGAACCCGAAGACGCATCCGCCTCTCCCCTGACCAAGACCCAGTCCAGCAGGACGACCGCGATGCGCTGTGTCTTGAGAATCGCAATGGCTTCCTCGCCGGTGCTGGCGCAAAGGCAGGGGATTTTCTCGCCCGCCAGACAATCGGCAATGCATCTCCGCGTGTCGGCGCTGTCGTCAACGACGAGTACCCGGTTGCGGGGGTCTGGGGCTGCTGCGCTGTTACTCATGTTCATAATGTCCGACAATCCCGTTGAGGAAACGCTGATGCCGTTGGCGGAAAGAGCGTTCTTTGACAGGCAGCATGCTGGATATTCCGGCACTGGATCGTCAAGCAAGTCCGTTATTCAGACAACGCCCTGCCTGAAACGTACACTCGGCTCGGAGAATCAGTAAGCGAGAAGTGCGTTTGGCTTACCTCGACGTAAAAACTGCCGAATGAGACTTTGTCCTACACAGACGCGAGCCACCTGCGAGTTCTCCTTGAAACAAAGGCCTTTCGTGTCGGCGAGTTTCATCCTGAAACAAGGAGGCTTGTCAGAGAAACACTGAAGCGCGCCGCGAAGACGTGATGCAGGTATTCCCATTGCTTGGGAGTGCAGCATCGCGCATGAAACAATGGACGATAGTTGCCAAGACGCTGCACTCACCAGTTGGCGAGATTCTCGCCGGAATCCTGCTTGCACTGGTGTTGGCAGTCCCGACGGTTAGCGGTGTCACACTCGAG
>CAYJNU010000552.1:0-4172 GCA_964371005.1 uncultured Verrucomicrobiota bacterium
GGCTCCGGCCACGCTCCATGGATTACGGTCGTTGGCGTCGTTCGTGATCTCCGGGCCGGCGGGGTGGGCGGAAACTGGCGGGCAAGCTTCTACCGCTCCTGCTACCAAAACCCATACCTCAATACGATCGTGGTTCGAGCGGCCACGGATGCGGCGGACTTGGCCACCCAGTTGCAGAGTCTGGCGCGCGACCTGGATAAAAGTCTGCCGCCCGTGAGCATTCAAACGCTCGACCAAATGGTGGTTGGCGCTGCCGCGGAGACGCGGCTGCTCGGTCAGATACTGTTCTCCCTTGCTGCGCTGGCGCTGGCCTTGGCGGTGGTCGGCACTTACGGCGTCATCGCATACGCGGTGGCCCAGCGCACGCACGAATTCGGCGTGCGGGTCGCGCTGGGGGCGAGTCGCATGGATATCACACTGCTGGTGCTGACCTGGGGCGGGCGTCTGGCGCTTATCGGCACGTCGGCGGGCCTGTTCCTGGCCTGGTGTTCGACGCGCCTGATGGCAGGCATGCTGGAGGGGGTCAGCACGACCGACCTACCCACGTTTGCCGCCGTCGCGCTGCTGCTCTGCGCAGTCGCATTGCTGGCCTGCTGGTTGCCGGCGCGCAAGGCCGTGAAGGTTGATCCGATGACCGCGCTGAGGTGCGAATGAGACCATTCCCTTTAGACCCACGCATTGGAGCGCCGCCAGGTTTTCGTGTGCGGCAGCCCTCGGCCGATTTGGGATGGCGCGCGGCTCATCGAAAGCGCCAGAGGGCTGGCGCAGTCCAAGACGCAGGCGCGATCAACGAACACGCAATAATGCGAGACTCGTCTCTATGAACCGAAAAACTCCATCCAGCTCGGCAACTCGCAAACCGGCAGTCGGGACCATGGCGCGCACCATCATCCGCGAGTTGCGGGCGATGCGGAATCCCGAGCGGGCGAAGGGCGTGCAGCAGTATTTCAAGCACGCCATCGTCGCCCTCGGTATTGATACCCCAACGGCGCGCACGTATTGCCGCGAGCAGGTGAAACGACTGAAGCCGGTCTGGACCGTCCGCGAGGCGGTCACGTTGTGCGACCGGCTTTTGCAGGAACGGGAGATGGAGATTCGCGGCACGGGCTTTTTGATCCTCGGCGCGTTCAAGAAGGAGTTTACGCCGGAGTTGCTCCCGTGGGCGAAGCGTTGGCTGAATGCCCGGCTCGACAACTGGGCGTTGGTGGACGGCTTTTGCGGCGAGGTGCTCAGTCCGTTGCTGGAGCAGCATCCGGCGGTGGAAGCGACGCTGCGGCAATGGTCGGGCGAACGGTTGCTCTGGGTACGGCGCGCGGCACTCGTCACGTTGGTGCCGTTCGCGCGGCGAGGACGTCACCTCGATCTTGCGTATGCCCTCGCGCGCGACCACTTCGACGACCTGGAGGACTTGATGCACAAAGCCACCGGCTGGCTCTTGCGCGAAGCGGGCAAGACGGACATGCCCCGGTTGCGGGCCTTCCTGCTCGAACACGGGCCGGCAATCCCGCGCACCGCGCTGCGTTACGCCATCGAGCGCTTTCCCGCGGCCGAACGGGCCCGCCTCTTGAAACTCACGTGGGCCGATTCGCCCAAGCGCAACTGACACAATTATGATCCGACTGCGAAATCTCGAGAGGTGCTATCAAACCAAGGCGGGCTTCACCTACGTCTTGCGGCAAATCAACCTCGACATCGCTGAGGGCGAGTTCATCACCATCATGGGGCCGAGCGGCGCGGGCAAATCCACGTTGCTGGCGATCCTCGGGTTCTACGACAACCAGTGGGAGGGCGAGTATTACTTCGACGAGCAGCCTGTCCACAAGCTGTCGCCCAAAGCCCGCGCCATGCTCAACAAGCGGCACGTCGGGTTCGTGTTCCAGCAGTTCCATCTGCTCGATGACTTGACGGTGGCGGAGAACCTCGACATTCCGCTTTCCTATCGCGACATCCGGAAATCCGAGCGCGAGGCGTTGGTGGCCGACACGCTGGATCGATTTAACATCGTCGGGAAGAAGGACCTGTTCCCAAGCCAGCTTTCTGGTGGCCAGCAACAACTGGTGGCGGTGGCGCGGGCCATCATTGCGAAGCCGAAGCTGCTCCTCGCCGACGAACCGACCGGCAACCTGCACACCGATCAAGGCCGCGAGATTATGGAGCTTTTCAAGAAGCTGAACCAGGAGGGCACAACTATCGTGCAGGTGACGCACAACGAAGCTTGGGCGGCGTATGGACGCCGCATCATCCGGCTCAAGGATGGCTGGATGGAGAAAGCGTGATTCATGGACATCGCTCGACCAGACATCTCCCGCAACAAACGCCGGAATCGGATTCTCTTGGGCATCGCCGGGCTGGCCTTGCTCGCGTTGATCACCGTCGGCCTCTCCCGGCTGAAACCTGCCGCACCTACCGTGGAGAAGTCCACCGTCTGGCTGGACACGGTGAAGCGCGGCGAGATGCTCCGGCAGGTGCGCGGCAATGGCACCCTCGTCCCTGAGGAGATTCGCTGGATCACGGCGAGCAGCCCCGGGCGGATCGAGCGCCTGCCACTATTGCCGGGCGTGACGGTAACGGCAGACACGATCATCGTCGAGTTGAGCAATCCCGAGTTGGTTCAAGCCGCGCTTGATGCCGAAGCGCAAGTGCAATCCGCCGAGGCGCAACTCGAGAAACTCAAAGTGCAACTGGAGAGTGACCGGCTGACGCAGGAAGCGGTCGTGGCCTCGCTCAAGTCTGAGTGGACGCTGGCGAAGATTGATGCCGAGGCCGACGAGGAGTTGCGCCAGGCGGGGCTCGTGCCGGCGTTGACCGCGAAGCGTTCGCGCGCGAAGGCCGATGAACTGGAGATTCGGTTCCAACTCGAGCAACGGCGGCAGGAGATTGGCCTAACGGCGGCCAAGGCGCAGGTCAAGGCGCTAGAGGCGGGCCTCATCAACTTGCACCAACAGCATGAACTGAAGCAGCGGCAGGTCGGGGCGCTCAAGGTCAAAGCCGGTTTCGCCGGTGTGTTGCAGCGGTTGGGCGAAGACAATCCGTTGCGTGTGGGGCAACAACTTGGCGCGGGCGCGTGCATCGCGCGCATCGCAGACCCGACGCGACTCAAGGCGGAAATCAAGGTCGCCGAGACGCAGGCCAAGGACATCCAGCACGGCCAGGTGGCAGAGGTGGACACGCGCAACGGTGTGATCCCGGGCCGCGTCACTCGCATTGATCCCGCTGTGCAGAACGGCACCGTCACCGTGGACGTGGCGCTGGAAGGTCCGTTGCCCAAGGGCGCGCGGCCGGACTTGAGCGTGGACGGCATCATCACCCTCGAGCGGCTCGACGACGTGGTGTATGTGGGCCGCCCGGTCAACGGCCAGGCGGAAAGCAAGCTGAGCGTCTTCAAAATCTCCGGCGACGGCCGCGGCGCGACGCGCGTGCCCGTGGAACTGGGCCGCGCTTCCGTCAGCAGCATCGAAGTCGTGGCCGGCCTTCAACCCGGTGACCAAATCATCCTTTCCGACATGTCGCAATGGGACGCGCACGATCGGATCAAACTCAACTGACCACCAAACACTACCATGGCCCAACCACCGCTGATCCAACTCGAATCCATCACCAAAGTCTTCCTCACCGACGACCTCGAGACGCACGCCTTGGCCGAGGTGAACCTGGAAATCAATCGCGGCGAATTCGTCTGCATCGCCGGTCCGTCGGGCTGCGGCAAGTCCACGCTGCTCTCCATCATCGGCCTGCTCGATTCGCCGTCCGCAGGCAGCTACACGCTCAATGACAAAGCCGTGGCGAATCTGGATTTCGCCGAGCGCGCCCGTATCCGCAACCGCGAGGTCGGTTTCATTTTTCAGAGCTTCAATCTCATCGGCGACCTGACGGTGTTTGAGAACGTGGAACTTCCGTTGACCTATCGCGGGATGACCGGCGAGGAACGGCGGCAGCGCGCCCAGGAAGCGCTGGATCGCGTCGGCATGGCGCATCGGGCGCGGCACTATCCATGTCAGTTGTCCGGTGGACAGCAACAACGCGTGGCCGTGGCGCGGGCGCTGGCCGGCCGACCCGCCATCCTGCTGGCCGACGAGCCGACCGGCAACCTCGACTCCAAGAACGGCGAGGCCGTGATGCAGCTCCTCGGCGAACTGCATCGCGAAGGCGCCACCCTCTGCATGGTCACACAC
>CAYJNU010000553.1:0-4146 GCA_964371005.1 uncultured Verrucomicrobiota bacterium
GTGGCAGAGTGGTCTATCGCGGCGGTCTTGAAAACCGCTTCGGCTTTGCGGCCGACGGGGGTTCGAATCCCTCCCTCTCCGCCAAGACAATATTGTGAGTGACCTAGTAAAAATCCTGATTTGGGTTGTGCTGGTCGGAATCGCCTTCGCGATCCTCTGGTACAAAGGCTACCTCGTGCGATTTGCGAACTATGTTCAGCAAACGCGGGAGGAACTGAGGAAATGTACCTGGCCCACGTGGGACGAGTTGAAAGGCTCCACCGTGGTGGTGGCCATTTCCATCGCGCTCCTCGGGCTGTTCACCGTTCTGGTTGATCTCGTCTTCGCGTTCCTCGCCCGGAACGTGATGGGCTAACCAATACGACCATGCAATCGCAGTGGTTTGTCATTCATACGCTTTCCGGCCAGGAGCAGAAGGTTCGGGAGAGCATCGAGAAGCGGATCAAGACCGAGGAGATGGGCGAGTACATCAAAGAGGTTTTGGTGCCGATGGAGAAGGTGGTTGAGGTCCGCAACCAGAAGAAAACCGTTTCCATGCGGAAGCTTTGGCCGGGCTACGTCTTCATTGACATGGTTCTACTCGACGAGAACAAGCGCATTGTTGAGAAGCCTTGGTACTTCATCAAAGAGACTCAAGGAGTGATTGGGTTTATCGGTGGTGATCGGCCCGAGCCGACTCCTGCCGATGAAGTGGAGCAGATCAAGGTGCAAATCTCGGCTTCTGAGGAAACGGAGCGACCGAAAGTCAGCTTCGATGTCGGTGAAACCGTGAAGATCAACAACGGCCCATTTCTCAATTTCAGCGGTGTGATCGAAGAGATTGAACCCGATCGGGGCAAACTCAAGGTCACCGTCAACATTTTCGGTCGCAACACGCCGGTCGAACTCGAGTACTGGCAGGTGGAAAAAGGATGACCGTAGGGGACGGGGTGCGAAGCGGCGGTTCACCCGGCTTCGTTTTCGCGTCCCGACCCGGCATAACCAACAGATCATATGGCGAAGAAAATCACAGCTTTCATCAAATTGCAGATTCCGGCGGGTCAGGCCAATCCGGCGCCTCCCGTCGGCCCGTCGCTCGGTCAGCACGGCGTCAACATCATGGGTTTCTGCAAGGAGTTCAACGCGGCCACCAAAGACCAGGCTGGCATGTTGATCCCCGTGGTGATCACCGTTTTCCAGGACAAGTCCTTCAAGTTCATCACCAAGTCGCCGCCCGCATCCGCGCTGCTCAAGAAAGCCGCTGGAATCACCGCGGGCTCCAAGACGCCGAATAAGGAAAAAGTCGGCAAAGTGACCAAAAAACAGGTGCTGGACATCGTCAAGCTCAAGCTGAAGGACCTGAATGCGACTTCGGAAGAGGCCGCGTCCCGAATTGTCGCCGGCACGGCCCGCAGCATGGGCATCGAAGTCGTCGATTAACGCACAACCGCGGGAGAGTTCCGATAAACGCGGAATTCGCCGTCACCGCACCACAACAACATGCCTAGCAAACGATACAAAAAAGCACAGCAGCAGGTGGACGCGAGCAAATCATACTCGCTGAAAGCCGCCGTCGAAATCCTGGCCAAGTTTCCCAAGGCCAAGTTCAACGAAACCGTTGACCTTGCCTTTCGTCTCGGGGTCGACCCGAAACAATCCGACCAAATGGTGCGGGGCACGGTTCCGTTGCCCCATGGCAGCGGCAAAGTCGTGCGCGTTCTGGTTTTCGCCAAGGCTGGCGCCGCCGCCGATGCTGCGAAGGCCGCCGGAGCGGAATACGTCGGCTATGACGACATGATCAAGAAGTGCCAGGAAGGCTGGACGGACTTTGACGTGGCGGTTGCCACCCCGGAAGCCATGGCTGAAGTGCGCAAACTGGGCAAAGTTCTCGGGCCGCGTGGCCTCATGCCGAACCCGAAGACCGGCACCGTGACCGATGACACCGCCAAGGCAGTTCGGGAAGTCAAGGCCGGGCGGGTGGAGTTCAAAATTGACAAGGCGGGCAATATTCACGTGCCCGTGGGCAAGGTGTCGTTCACACCCGCCCAAATCGAGGAGAACGCCCGCTCCGTGATGGACGCGGTACACAAGGCGCGCCCGAACAGCGTGCGTGGCCAGTACATTACGAGTTGCACCCTTTCCGCCACGATGAGTCCGGCAATCCGGATTGATCTGAAGGAGTTTGCGGCCGCGGCCTAACGAAACAACCTTAAAAGCGTCTAACGCCATAGAGCCATGCGCCCAGAAAAGCAAAATCTGACGAAAGAATACGTGCAGCGCCTCAACGCGTCGCCCTTCCTCATCGTGGTGAACTACACCGGATTGAAGGTGGGCCCGTTGACGGATCTGCGGAAACGCCTCAACAAGGCCGGGGCCGAACTGCACGTCGTAAAAAACTCGGTATTCACCCTTGCGGCCAAAGAAGCCAACATTGGCGACCTGAACGGCTCGCTCGCGGGCCAGTTGGCCGTGGTCACCGGGCAGAAAGACATTTCCGCCGCCGCCAAGGTCGTGAAGACTTTCGCCGCGGAATTCGAGAAGCCGAAGATTCAATTCGGCTTCCTCGGCAATCAGCGGCTCAGCCAGGAGCAGGTCAACGAGTTGGCAGACCTTCCGTCGCTGGACGTGCTTCGGGCCAAGCTGCTTGGTCTGTTCGAAGCGCCGGCGACCAAGTTGGTAGTGCTCCTCAACACGCCCGCCTCACAGCTCGCCCGCGTCATCAAGGCCAAAAGCGAGAAAGCCGAGGCCCCCGCCGCGGCCTGATCGGCCCCGGAGCTAACAGAGTTACCCCGCTGCCGACGTTCGGCTGCGGGGCGTTTCAAGCAAGCAAAACAAAGTAAATCGTCGGTTCGCAGGCTGTGAACGTAATTCACTCGTGGCCGCGGGTGACGACGAGACGAAAGGTAACATGGCAGACATCGCAAACCTCGTGGAAGAACTGAGCAAGTTGACGGTCCTCGAAGCCGCTGACTTGGTGAAAAAGCTGGAAGAAAAGTGGGGCGTCACGGCCGCCGCGCCAGTGTCCGTGGTCGCTGGTCCCGCCGGCGGGGCCGCCGCGCCCGTCGCTGAAGCTAAGACCAATTTCGACGTCGTTCTGGTCTCGCTCCCGGCGGACAAGAAGATTGCGGTCATCAAGGCCGTGCGTGAGGTCAAGGCCGGGCTGGGTCTGGCCGAAGCCAAGGCCCTCGTGGAAGGCGCGCCGAAACCCGTGCTCGAAGGCGCTGTGAAGGCTGAAGCCGACGCCGCCAAGAAGAAGCTCGAAGACGCCGGCGCCAAGGTCGAACTCAAGTAGTGGAACTCTCGGGCGAACCCCCGGGGCGGTGCAGGCTTGCGTCGCCTCGGGTTCGCCGTCCAATGGAGCGCGAATCGCCAGGCGGAGTCCAATCATCACCTCCACCGCGGCGGTTCGGCAAGAGGGCAAGTTTCCCGGGGTTTCGGGATGCTTGCCTTGAATCGTTTGTCAGTAAAAAAGCGGCCCGGCCCAGCGCCGGCCATTGAGCAAAGGTCCAAATGCCATCGCGAGCAACAGAACGCATCAATTTCGGCAAGATCAAAGAAGTCATCGCACCGCCGAACCTGATCGAATTGCAGACGGATTCGTACGTCGAATTCCTGCAAAGCGATCTCTCGCCGTCCAAGCGCAAGCTGACCGGCCTCCAATCCGTCTTCAAGGAAGTATTCCCGATCGAGAGCTACGATGGGAAATGCGTCCTGGACTTCGACACCTACGAGATTGGCGAGCCGAAGCTCGACTGGCTGCGAGCCCTGCACGAAGGGCTTACTTACGGCGCGCCGCTGTACGTCACTTTTTTGCTCCGCGAGGAAGGCAAGAGCGCCAAGGAAGAGAAAGTCTTCATGGGCGAATTGCCGCTCATGACGCCGCAGGGATCGTTCGTGATCAACGGGGCCGAGCGTGTGATCGTCAGCCAGTTGCACCGCTCGCCGGGTCTGGCATTTGAGGCCACCCAGCATCCGAACGGCAAGATGCTGCATTCGTTCCGGATCATTCCCGACCGCGGCTCGTGGTACGAGGCCCAGTTCGACACGAACGACATGCTTTACGTTTATCTCGACCGCAAGAAGCGCCGCCGGAAATTCCTCACGACGACGTTTTTCCGCGCGATCAGCTTCCTCGACGCCGAGATCAAGGACATGTCGACCCTCGAC
>CAYJNU010000554.1:0-4130 GCA_964371005.1 uncultured Verrucomicrobiota bacterium
GCGAAACCAAACGAGCTTGTGCGGCGCCACGAACGGCTGGCCCGAGATGCGGTTTACGTTGGTGTTCTGATTGAACCAGAGGAAATCCCGCCCCACTCCCGGTCCGAGCTCCATCACACGAAAGCGGCCACTTGAAGCCGCGGCTTGAACTCGGGCGGCATCCTCGACTTTGATGCGTTCGCAAACATCGCTTTGCCCGGCGAGCAACGATTCCGTCACGCTGCCGGTGCTGGCAACGACGATTTGCACCTGGTCGAGATACGGCAGCCGCCGGCCCGCGCGATCCGTCACCCAATACTCGGGGTTGGGTTCAAGCAATGTGGATCGGCCTGGAAGACTCTCCTTCAGGCGGAACGCGCCGGCACCAACGATCTTGTCCGGTGGCGTGTCCACGCCGTAGGCCAACAGGAAATTCCCGCGGCTGGCAGCGTCGGCGAGCATGTGTCGGGGCAGCAACGGCACGCTGCCGAAGAACTCGAGGAACGGCGCGAACACTTCAGGGGTCACAACGACAACCGTCAGTTCGTCCGGCGCAGAGACGGCGAAGCCGCGTCCGCCCAGCCGGAAGACGGACGCGAGGGGCGCCTTCGTGCGCGGGTTGTAGATGACGTCATTCCACGTGAACAGCACATCCGCCGAGGTCAGCAGGTGTCCGTCGCTCCAGCGCAAACCACGGCGCAACTTGAACGTCCACGTCTTGCCGTCGGGGGCGACGGACCATGATTCCGCGAGACCCGGCGCGACTTCCTGCTTCGCGAAATCAAACTGCACCAGCACGCCGAACAGCAGGCGCACGATTTGATCGGAGGCGTTGTCCAGCGCGAAGATCGGATTGAACGTGCGCGGTGGGGCGGCGGCAGCAATGACGAGCCGCCCGCCGGGTTGCCCCGGCTCGCACACCGCGACCCGCGGGGGTTCGGGCAAGGCGTGCGGAATTGAGGACTGGGGCGAGGATTTGCCGCACCCGCCCAGCAGGACAACCCCAGCCGCAAGCGCGAACGTGCAACCAAGCTTGAGCTTCATGCGTCGGGAAAGGTTCTTCACGAGCCGCCGAACAGACGGAACAAGCCACGCGAGCGGAACGGGCTCTGAGGATTCAGTAATGCCGCCTTGGTGCGCTCGAGATCAATTTGCACAAGCAGGCCGATGGTATGGGCTCCGGCGCCGTCCGGTCGTAGCGCATCCGCACCGTACGCGTAACCCAACAGGACTTGCCACGGCGCCGAGCGATACAGCACACCGCCCCCCACGCCGCTGTGCCAATACCCCGGTTGTTCCAAGCCTGGCAGGTAATCCACGACCGCCGTCGAGCCGACAAGCATCAAGTTCCAGTGCTGGCGGGCGTCGAGGGGCAACGAATACGTGCCCGTGGCCAGAAAGAACCGTTCGGCGCTCAATTCCTGGTAGTAGTACCCCGGCAGCGTCAGCGCGAACTCCGACACCAGCGGCAGCAAGGCGCCCAAGCGGTACGCGCTCAAACGGTCGGCTTGCGCGCTGAAGCCCGCCGTCAAGCTGAGCGAGAAGTTGTGCCCGGATTCCGGCAGGGTATAGGCAAACAGGGCGCGTCCCCAAATCTGGTGCGTGTGGGTTTCCAGTCGTCGGTCACCGGCGAAGCCGTACGGCCCGGCCTCGCTGCGCGCCTGAAACCCGTACCAAATGGAAAGCTCCATCGCCATCTCCGGCAGAATCACCGGCTCGCGCCCACCCCAGCGCAGGCCGACGCGCGTGTGCAGACTGGTTTCGTCTTCCGGCACCCGAAACGCCGCCGCCGTATCGCTGTCGGCACTGTACGCAGAATAATGGGTGGCAACCCGCAGCACACCATTGAGCGGGACGCGCGCCCCGTCGTTGAACAGGTGATACACGTTCGCGGAGATTTCTCCGCCATGACCGAGAAAGGACTCCGAAGGCCGAAACTTGCCACTCCGGATTTCGTTGTAGCTGTCCGCGAAACCGCCTCCCGCCACCCCCAGGCCCAAATCCGTGTGTGGGCTGATTGCCCCGTAGATGCCGAGCTCGGAATCCAGATAAACCGGAGCGATCGCCAAGCGCAGCGTCAGGTTCGAGCGCACGAACTCCGGCTGGTTGCGGTAATAGAACGCATATCCGGAAAACGGTGCGCGACCCTGGAGTTGCTGGTTGTAGCCGAGCTGCACCAACTCGCGGCGGACCGGATCAATCTGGGCACGCGTCGCCACCGACGCCGTAAACACCAGCGCCAGAACCGCAAACCGCAGAGGGCAAGCGCGAAACACGAAGATGTCCTAGCCCAATCGCCGCCCGGCGGCAAGCGGTTTGGCTCGCCTTGGCAGGTTGCGAATGCTCGCCTAATCGCACGGCACGGTGCGACTGGCCGCCCAGGCCCGCGTTTCTTCGACTCTCTCCGCCATGACCACGGAAAGCGGACGGGGCTGCCGGATTTCGGCCAACAAGTCGGCTGAGCGTAGCGCCCGGTCTTGCGCGTGCGCCGTGTAAAGCGACGACACAATCGCCTGCTCGATCTCAGACCCCGAGAAACCGTGTGTCGCTTGGGTGAGTGTCTCCAGGTCGAACTCCTTCGGGTTGAGATGGCGTTTGCGGAGGTGGATGTCGAAGATGTCACGCCGGTTTTCGACCGAAGGCAGGTCCACGAAAAAGATCTCGTCAAAGCGGCCTTTCCGGACGAGTTCCGGCGGCAATTGGGCGATGTCGTTGGCCGTGGCCACCACGAAGACCGGCTTGCGTCGCTCGGCCAGCCAAGTCAGGAATGTGCCGAGCACGCGCCGCGACAAACCGTCGTCATCGTTTTGCACGGCCACGCCCTTCTCGATCTCATCCATCCACAGCACGCACGGCGACATGACCTCCGCCGTTTCAAGCGCCTTGCGCAAGTTGCGCTCCGTTTCGCCATAGTACTTGTTGTAGAGGATGCCGAAATCGAGGCGGAGCAACGGCACGCCGTAAATGCCGGCGGCCGCCTTCGCCGCGAGACTCTTGCCGCACCCCTGCACCCCCAGCAAGAGTACGCCGCGCGGCGGATCAAGCTGCCCATCGGTAGCTCCCTGGAAAAACCGGCGGCGCACTTCGAGCCAGTCGCGCAGCCGTTTCAACCCGCCAATTTCGGCGAACTTGGCGGTTTCATACTCGAAGGAAAGCACCGAGTCGCGTCCCAGCAGTTCGCATTTGGCGCGCATGACTTCCGGCACGTCGGATTCCGTGATCGCGCCGTCGTCGTTGACCGCCTTGAAGGCAAGCCGGCGGGCATCGGTGGCGGTGAGGCCAGCCAGGTTGCGCACGAGCAGGTCGAGCGCCTTGTTGGTGGTCTGCACGTCGCGCCGGCCATGGTCCGCGCCCCATTCCGCAGCCACGTCACACACAATCCCTCGCAGTTCGTCCGGCGTCGGCAGCGGCATCCGGAAGAACATCGTGAACGGCTTGAGTTCCTCCGGGATGGCCAGCGCGTAGCCGACGAGCACGACCGTCGAGTAATGCTTGGGATAACTGAGAGCGATGTCCTTCAACTGCCGTACGTGCATCGCATCCTGGAGATAGGGATGAAAATCCAGGAGGGCGAACAAGGAATTCGAGGCCGAGGACTTGATGTAGTCCAGGATCTCGTGGGACTTGACCACCGATTCGCGGGGTTGGTCGTTCGGATCGAATGCCCGCATCCCGTCCGTGACCGTCCAACGGAAGGCCCTGACCTGCATTCGCTGGCCGATCTGGCGAACCATGTGGACGATCTGCGGCTCCTCATTGCTCTCCGCCGCGATTAACGGCGTGCGCGACCGGATGATGGCTTCCAAGTCCCGCAACGGGCTGTCTGTAATCAAGCCGCGGGCTTGGGTGGGTCGGAAGGCGGGACTTTGCATCGTTGTGGCTATAAATCACGCGGAAGCCAGAGCGCGTTCAAGAACAAAATCCGGAAAGGGAGGACGTTGCGGATTCTCGGAAGCCCATCGTCCGGCGGCAGAATGGGCTGTTGCCCCGCTTCTGTGCTCGGCTATCATGCGTCCATGGCAATCGCGAAGAAACTCCTGCACACGCGCTATCGCGTCAACGACCTCGAACGCACGGTCAAGTTCTACCGTGAGGTGCTCGGCTTGGCAGAGATCCGCCGGCACAAGTCGCCGCGCGGTTCGGAACTGGTC
>CAYJNU010000555.1:0-4126 GCA_964371005.1 uncultured Verrucomicrobiota bacterium
GCAATGCTCCCTACACCATGTACCAACCGGCGTACCGCACCGGGTATGAAGGACGCGGTCAGTATCCCGGGAAAAAGTTCGAAGAAGTGGAAACCAACCTCCAACGAGACTATGAAAAGTCCCGCGGCAACTCGACGTTGAGTTGGGAAAAGGCCAGGCCCGCCACGCGCGACGCGTGGAACCGCGGCGAACACTCCCAAGGCGTCATAACCGCCGGGGCCAAGAGTTAAGCTCCCGGCACCGCGCTCAGACCCGAGACTGATTCGATACCGGATCGGTTTCGGGGACTTTCACCACAAGGCGGAGCGCCGCGGGCGACCCGATATGAAAATCTCAGCCGCCCTTTCCAACCGGCGTGCCGACTGCCATTCCGGATGTGGCCTCGGTGCGATAACGAATCATCAGGCGGCGCGCTTCTCCAAAACCGATCATAACCAACAGCGACTATGAAAAAAGAACCACACCGTCAGCAACCCAAAGAATCAGCGAGCAATAAACGGCCGTTGGATCCCCGTGAGTATCCCCTGGCTCGGGATTCAAGGGGTTCTGCGGGGCGTGAAGAAATCCGCGCGCAAAATTCGATGGCTTCCGCGCCACGCCAAGCCAATCGTCCGGTGGAACGCAGCAGCCAAAACCAGACGCATCGACGGTAACCGAGATCCCTTTGCTCAGGTTGATCCGCCAGCCGGTCGGCTGGAGTGGTGAATCCACCGCCGCCGCAAGGCCGCGTCAGATCCTTCAATGTCCAACGCGGCAGCCGTGGGCACTGAAGCCGGCTCCGAAGCTCGTAAGCCACCAGTCGCCCTTTTCATTGGGCGACCCGTCACGCAAGGCCCG
This sequence comes from uncultured Verrucomicrobiota bacterium, assembly GCA_964371005.1. GTDB lineage: Bacteria > Verrucomicrobiota > Verrucomicrobiia > Limisphaerales > MWDV01 > MWDV01. The sequence goes on from CAYJNU010000555.1 coordinate 838, forward strand.
CTCCAGGGCGAACAGCACCGAGGGGCTGCTCATGTTGCCGCAGTCGCGCAGCACCTGTCGGCTGGCGGTGAGGTCGCAGCCGGCGCAGGATTCCTGAATCGCATCCAGCACATCGCGGCCGCCGCCGTGCGCGATGACGCGCGAGATCGGCCGACCTCCAGGACGCGTGCGTTCGCCGCTCAGCAGTTGTCCAACGGCTGCGGCTGCCAGAGCGGGCACCGAGGGATGGAGCAGGTTACGCAGTTTCCCCTGCCGCATTTCGAACCGGATCCGATCCCGGTTCACCGGTTGGTGCAGGGTGCTAAAATCGCTGCACCGCAGGCCGCGCGGCCCCGGCGTGCCACGCCAGATTGTGGCGGCGGCCCCGTCACCAAACAAACACGCGCTCACCAGCACGCCGGGATCGTCATCCAGATAAAACGCTGCCGAGCATACTTCCACGGCCACGCAGGCCACCACTGCGGCTGGCTGCGCCGCCAGTATCGCTTGCGCCGCCCGCAGGGAGGGAATCGCGGCGCCACAACCCAGGCCCACCAGATCCTGCAAGAACGCATCGGTGCGCAGGCCGAGTTGTTCGGCCACGTAACTGGTCACCCCGGGGCAGAGATAGCCGGTGCAGGTGCAGATGAGCAAGGCGTCCACCTGGCCGGCCACGAGGCCGGCCTGCGTCAGCGCTGAGGCCAGGGCGCGGGCGGCGAGGCGAGGCGCTTCCATCCGGAAGGCCTCGTTGAGTTCGTCAGGCGTCAGCGAGAAGACGCGCTCGATGTCGGGCATCGCGAAATGCCGGGTGGAGATGCCGCTGTCGTGCCGCAGGATGGTCCGGAGGGTGAGCAACGAGCGGCGATTGAGACGCTGGCGCACTTCGGATCGTTGAACGATGTCCCAGCATTCGGTTTGAGTGAATGCTGCGGGTGGCAGGGCGGTGGCGAGGGCGTGGAGATACATGGGCGGAGATCAGTGCAAAAACCGGATGATGGCGGCGATCCGAAACCAGCGGGCCGGCTCCACGGAAACTGTGACGCTGTGGAGTTGTCGTAACAAGGTGCTCAGTTCACTGGTCTTGAAGCCGCGTCGGACGGAGAGGAGTGCGTCATGCCGGACCCCTGCCGGCGCACCGGTACCGGTCAGCAGCAGTCTCGCCGCCAGAGATGCCAGTCGCGAGCGCCGGAGATCGTTGATCAGCACGCTGTTGATCACGAAACCGCGGAGCCTCTGCAGCAGCGTGAGAATCTCTGCATTGCTGAAATGATGGAAGCACATGGAGGCCACGGCACAATCGTACGGTTCGGCTGGCTGGTGGGTGAAGGCGTCCTCCTGAAGCAATTGCACCGCCGGGTCACCCGCTCGGGCAAGCTGCCCGCGCGCAATGTTAACCGCGTGGCTGGCCATTTCCAGGCAGGTAAAGTGCAGCGGGATGGCGCACGCGCGCGCCCAGCGGCTCACCGCCAGCGGGATGGCGCAGCTTCCCGAGCCAATGTCGAGGATGCGTAGGGGGTCACCGGCATGGCGCCCCGCAGTTTCGGCGACCAGAAAACGCCGGACTATTCGGGTGCCGCCGAAGTGGCAATTGATCGTCTCCATGAAGCGGTAGCTGGCGGCGGCCAGCGCCGGATCACAGTCCGGTTGGTCCAGGAACTCCGTTGCCGTGGCGCGCGCGTCAAACACCCCAGAGCCTTCCCGTTGCCATGGTATCGTCCATTTCAGCATACTTTTTCAATACCTCGGCGCGGTACTCGGGCCCGATCGAAACGGCCTGCGCGGCAATCCGCTCGCAATAACCGCAAGTCTGGCAGTCCAGGGAGGCGCAGTCACGGTCGCGAAAACCGTCCAGGAAATTCACCGGGATCTTCCGCGCCTCCACCCGGATCGGACACTCCGGCAGCGGCGAGAGCCAGCCTTGCAGGCGTGCCAGGTCGAGCAGCGGTTTCAGGCGAATTGGATTCACCTGCCTGGGCTTCCAGAAGTGACGCAGACTCCAGAGGAATTCCTTGCGGACCGGTTGCTTGAAGCCATACGACAACAGCAGTTCGGCCAAATTGCCATGGAACCGCCGCTCGCTGTAGGCTTTGACGCGCCGCAGGAGTTCCGCCGACGGAATCCCCCGTTCCAGAAGCTTGAAGTTCGTGTATCCCATCGCTTCATAGACGGCGAGGTCCTCCGGCCGGATCCAGGCCGACTTGATGAACTGCGACGGATCCGTCAAACGCAACCGCGAACAGCGCAGGAAGCAGTAGTCAATGAAGAGCGTGCTGGTGTCGTCAGACGCATGGGCGAAGCCGTTCTGATGATAGGTTTGCATGGGACAGTTCACGAGGCAGACGTGGTTAGCGATCAGTTCGAGATCGCAACGGACCGCCTGGCGAATCGCCGCCAGACGGCGAAAGTTCCGGTTGATCGAGAAGCTCTCCAGAACGATGGCGTCCGCGCCGAGTTCTTCCCAGAAGCGGGCGCGGCGGGGCGTGTCCACCTGGGCATAAATTCCGACTCTTACCTTGAACTCGGGAAAACGGTGTTTGACCAGTTCCAGCAGAAAAGGAGTGGAAACGGTGACCCGGCGCACGCCCCATTCGCCCAGCTTGGCCAGCAGGGCCGTCACCCGTTTCTGCCAGGGGCGGGTCCATTCGCGGTTGCCGAAACAGGCGCCGTTCAGGAGATAATTGAAGGCAATGCCATGACGGTCGAGCAGGCGGATATAACTCCGCAGATCTGCTTCCGAGAGCGGTGTCGCCAGGTAGCGGGGACGGCCACTGCTGACACCGTCGGTCGGGAACCTGCCATAGACTTCATCTACTGGATATGCGGCAAGCTCCGGGACCAGTTCCGGATCGTAGTTTGCCGCCAATGAGAACTTGACCGGTCGGGGTGTGGCACGCACATCGGCCGGATCGGAGCCGGTCGCTTTCATAAGATCTTAGTCCAGATAGGCACTTCATGCCCACGCATTTGACCATGAGTTCGGTGACTCTCACGGTTGCGTGGCGTTGACCCGGGGTGGTGTGTGGCTTCAGGTTCAGGATCGAATCATCGTCAGAATCATCTTGAACCGCTTCAACGCCTTGAGCGCGTGCGGCTGGTTGGCGGGCATGAGAATCAGTTCGCCGCCTTGCAGGCGATGGGGCTGGCCGGAAATCATAATCTCGGTTGCGCCTTCCAACACCTGCACGAGCGCGTCGAATGGGGCCGTGTGCTCACTCAGGCCCTGACCTTCGTCGAAGGCGAAGAGCGTCACGCTGCCGGTGGGCTTCTTGACGATCTCGCGGCTCCCGACCGCGCCCGCCTGATAGCTGTC
>CAYJNU010000556.1:0-4124 GCA_964371005.1 uncultured Verrucomicrobiota bacterium
CGGTATCTGTCCTTCCACATTGAGTCTCTCACCCAAGCTCGGCAGCAGCATACCGCGGTGCGCATATCTGCCAAGGCTTTTCTCGGCCAATCCCCATAGACCGCTGGGGCTTTGAAACCCGTCTCTTTTGACAGGTCGCCAGCCTGCTTACATCTGCGCCTCCGCCCCGCGCCGGTCTGTGCTAAACTCCTGTCATGAAACGCCTGTTGTATGTCGAAGACAACTCGGTCACGCGAATCCTGGTGAGACGGCAGTTGGCCCCGGTCGCCGAGATCCTCACCGCCGCATCGCTCGGAGAAGCGCGGATGATGCTTCGGGGGCAGGCGTTCGATTTGGTGCTGGCGGATGTCAACCTGCCGGATGGCAATTCATTGGACCTGGTCACCGAGTTGCGGTCACACTACTCGCCCACCCAACTTCCCATTATCCTGGTGAGCGCTGGGATGGACCAGCGGCTCAGGATCCGGGCGCTGCACGCAGGGGCTAATGATTGTTTTCCCATGCCCACCCCTTGGGCCACCCTGATCGAAGCGGTGCGGCAGATGTTGAACCATCCGTATGTCCAGCCCAACGATCTCGGGGTTGTGGCGGTCACCTGGGTGGAAGGGACCATTGACAACCGCTTCTGGCTGTACTGCCCGGAATTGAATCTGCGGCTGGAGGGAGAGGCTTTGGACATCATGCGTCAGACCATGGAGCAACGCCTGCAAGGTGCGATCGCAGCCGGCGCCGGTTTGCCGTTTGTGAGTCGCGTGAGAGTGTCCGAGCGCCTGGTGGAAGTTGGCGCAGAAGCTGGAACCAGAGTTGTTTCATAACCGGGTCTGGGCGCGCGCATCAACCGACTCCAATCCAACCAGTCACCAGAAGTTACCGATCCGATCCCTCGCTCTCCTGAGGTTTCCAAGACGTGGGCGTCACCAGAAACCACGCCGCTTATCACGCCGCCCCGCCCAAGCTGCAGAAACCTGCAAACCACGGTTCAGGTTCGGCATGGAAACGGCATTCACCTCCGCGCCAGACAAAACAGATCGCGGCGGCATGCAGCGCATGGTGAGGCAAGATGAGTCGGGCCTGCTGCGCAGCAGTCAGGCGGCCTGAGATGAAATCAAGATAGATCGCCTCCTCGCCGCCGTAAATCTTGTCGCCCACGATCGGATGGCCTGTGTGGCTGAGGTGGATGCGAATCTGGTGTTTGCGGCCGGTGAGCGGGCGAACCTTCAACAGACTGAAATCGCTTTCGAGTCGCGAGAACCTGCGGACGACCACGAACTCCGTTTGCGCGGGCGTGCCGTCGGATCGGACGCAATCTTTGATGGCCACGGCGCTGCGCTCGTCTTTGCCGAGCGGCGCGTCAATCAAACCCGCGTCGTCACTCACGTGACCGTGGACGATCGCGAGATACTCCTTCTCCACAGCACGGCTCATGAATAACCTGCCCAGTTCCCCTGCGACTTCCGCGTTCTTGGCAATCAGGACCACACCACTGGTTTCGCGGTCGAGGCGATTCACCAAACGTGGCGTGGCATCCGGGCCGAGATAGCTTCGCGCGCGGCTGATGAGACTGGAATGCCCGTCCGGCTTGGTGGGATGGCAAACCAATCCGGCTGGCTTGTTGACGACCAGCAGGTCGGCGTCTTCATGCAAGATGGCAAACGGGGCGGACACGTTGACTCATTGAACCTTTTGAACCTGAAACCGTCGCGTCGCTGAACTGCGATTCTGCGGATTGTCGCGCTCGGGCCTCCGCGCTTTTACTGGGCGCGGCTTTGGGCGAAGCACTTCGACGATTCAACGGGGCACGGTTTAGCGGATCGAGCGCGGCTTGTCATTCTTTTGCGTCCGCATACGATGCCCGCGTGAGCAATGACGCCCAAGCGCCGCCCGAATCCGCTGGCAGCCATGAACGTGAGTCCGCGAATCTGCCGGGGGGCGTGCCATCCGCCGATTCGCATCGAGGGCCGCAGCGGTGGCTGTCGGGCGTGGGACTGATCCTGCTGGTGCTGGCGGCCTATTGGTCGGTGTTCCGCGGTGGATTTGTGTGGGACGACACGGTGCTGATTGACCGCAACTCGCTGGTCAAGGGCGAGGCCAATCTGCTCTCGATCTGGTTCCGGGAAGATTTCCCGCTGAGCATCGCCGCCTTCTGGCTGCAATGGCTGGCTTGGGGAAAGCAGGCCGCCGGCTATCACGTTGTGAACGTGTTGCTGCACGCCGGGAGTGTCCTGCTGCTCTGGCGAGTGCTGTCGCGGTTGACAATTCGGGGTGCCTGGTTCGGGGCGGCGCTGTTCGCGGTGCATCCGGTGGCGGTGGCTTCGGTGGCCTGGATTTCTGAGCTCAAGAACACGCTGTCTCTCGTCTTCTTCCTGCTGAGCCTCAACTGTTACGTCAAGTTCGATTCTGGACTTCGCACCTCGCATTCCGCACTTCGCACTTCAAAGTGGTATTGGCTCGCGCTCGGTTCGTTTCTGCTCGCGCTGCTAAGCAAGACGTCAACGGTGATGCTGCCGGTGGTGGTGCTCGCGGTTGTCTGGTGGCAACGAGGGGGCTTTGGAAAACGCGATGTCTTGCGGGTCGGCCCCTTCTTTCTCCTGGCGCTGGTGTTCGGCCTGCTGACGATCTGGTTTCAGATGCACCACGTCATCACAGGACAACCGGTGCAGGCGGAAGGTTATTGGACGAGGCTCGCGGGCGCGGGTTGGGCGCTTTGGTTTTATCTCGGCAAGGCGCTGCTGCCGTTGAATCTCGTCATGATCTATCCACGCTGGGACATCAACACCGCGCGACTGTCGTCGTGGCTGCCGCTGGTGCTGTGGGTCGGCCTGCTGGGCGCTTGTTGGTGTTTGCGGACCGGCTGGGGGCGACCCGCGCTGTTCGCTCTGGGCTGCTTTAGTGCGCTGCTGTTTCCTGTGCTTGGCTTCTTCGACATGTATTTCCTAACCATGTCGCGCGTGTCGGATCATTTCGCGTACCTGGCGTTGATCCCGGTGGCAGCGCTGGCGGGCGCAATTCTTGGAAGCGCGCAGCACAGAAAGCCGAAGGGAGGACATTCAACATTCAACATTCAACGTCCGACGCTCAAGGTGTTGGCGGCGGTGGTGATCATCGCCTGGTTGTCAGGCCTGACGATGCGGCGCGCCCGGGTGTTCGCCACGGACGAAGGGCTGTGGCGCGATACGTTGGCGAAGAATCCGAACGCCTGGGTCGCGCACAACAACCTCGGCTGCATTCTCGCCGAACGAAACAAGATCGTCGAAGCCGAAAAACACTTCACGGCTTCGCTGCAAACCAATCCCCGCAATGCCGAGGCACATCGCAACCTGGGCAAGGCGCTCGTGTTACAGGAACAGTTCGCCAGCGCCGAAGAACACCTTCGCACCTCTATACAGCTCAATCCCAAGGACGCCGAAGCGCAACGCACGTTGGCGTCGGCACTGACAGGTTTGGGAAAACCGGATGAGGCGGTTACTGCTTTGCGCGCGGCCCTGCGGATCAAGTCCGACGCCGAGACGCGCCTGGAATTGGCCAGCCTGATGCGGGGTCTCGGAGATTTGCGGGAAGCCGTGGCCCAGTTGCGTCTGGTGGTGGCGGCCAAGCCAGAGTCTGCGGAAGCGCAGAGCAACCTCGCCTGGCTACTGGCGACCTCGGCCGACGCCACGCTGCGGAACGGTGCAGAGGCGGTTCAGATGGCCGAGCGCGCGTGCCGGCTGACCGGCGAAACAAACGCCATGATGGTCGCCACGCGCGCCGCCGCCTACGCCGAGGCGGAGCGGTTCGACGAAGCCGTGGCGTCCGCCGAAAAGGCCATCGCCCTGGCCACCGCCAGCGGCAACACCTCGTTTGCGAGGATCAATCAGCAGTTGCTTCGCCTGTACAGGACGCGGCTGCCCTACCACGAACCGCCAGGGAAACGGTGACGCGGTGGAGCACGGACGAGCGTTCAAGTTGAGCGCTGAGTGCCAGCCACGCTGGATGATCGGCGAAACAGTGCCCTCGCCTTCGCCTGATTCCGCACAGATTTCTGGAACCTGGCCCGCTCACGGTGCTAGAAAAGTCTCCAAGTAAGCGGGGAGAGAATCGCCCGAATCAAGTCGCGCATTGTCCCCCTGAACCGGAGTGCGCCCGTC
>CAYJNU010000557.1:0-4002 GCA_964371005.1 uncultured Verrucomicrobiota bacterium
TTGGCCGCGCCCTCTGCCCAAACAAAAAAACGCCGGCAGGTTGCCCCGGCCGGCGTCGCAGTCAATTCACCAGTGCTCGCTACTTCCGCTTCTTTGCGACTGGCTTCCCCGTATTTCGATCCAGCTTGAACGCAGCCGCCATGATCCCCTCTCTGTAATATGAATGGCAGGTGAAGCCCTCCGCCTCGGCATAGTCGTGGTCCCGCAGGTTCAAATCCTCCAAGCTATCGTGCCAGTGAGCCAGGCCGGCTTGGAGCACCATCCTTGCGGCGTTCCCCACCGTGCGGTCTTGGGGATTCACGAATTGCTGGGCGATGCACCGGAGCGCGCCAAGCTCCAACTTCGTGAAGCCCAGCTTCACCCAATAGTTACTCCTAACTATGTCCCCGGCATACTCGCGAATGCGCACTGGGGCGCGCCGGCTCGCGCGGGTGTTATCATGTGCCTTCTTCACTGCGCACCTCGAATCGCACCGGCTGGGGTCGCGGTAGTCTTCAGCGGCGCAGTCGCGCGCAACTCGTCAATGAAGTCTTCAATCGATTTCTCCGCCTCTCCGATCTGTTTCTGCGCTTCGATGTACAGGAGCGCAAAACCATTCACGATACGTTCACCCCACCCGCTGCCTTCCGGCGGGTGGACAGCAAGGTTCTCCAGCAAGACCAACAGCGCATGGCACATGTCGTTGGCGTTGGATAAATCGTCAGACAGCCCAACCAATCGGGGACGCCAGTTCTCGACCACGTCCCCCGCTGAGTCACCATCGGGGAGATCGTTCTGCGTCTGCGTGGGCTTTCGAGCCGCACGGTTTCTGGATTGATGCGCGCCCGCCTTCGCGCTACCATTGCGGCGGACTCGGTTGGTTTGTTGCATAACTGTGGAACTTCCTTTCGTGTCTGTGCCCCGTCGTGCTCGAACACGCCGGGGCGGTTTTGTTTTGGGTCACTTGCCTTGACCCTCCTGAAGCTCGACCCATTTGAGCATCCGGAGAGCGTAATCACCGCCCGGCTCGCGAGCGCTTTGCGATTCCGAAAGCCACTGAGAAATTTGCGTCGGGTCCACGCTGAGAACCTTGGCGAGCGCGGGCTTAGAGCCGATTGCCGCTGTTGCTTTCTGGAGTCGTTTCTTGAGCTCGGGCCATTGAGGGGCGATTTTCACGTCGGCCTTAGTTCTAGCGATTGATGACGAATCCGTCAAGACATCATTTCGAGATTCTTCTTGAGTTTGGCTCGCCAACTCAACTGCAGTCTCTCCCCGTTGATTCTCGGATTGAGTCGCGACACGCGTGAAATCCGAATAAGAAACATTCGCCCCGGGTGGCGAGGCAGCCATGCGCGCAGCTAGATCGTCCAAGGCTTCGAGGCATTTGGTCAGATCATCCACAAGCTTTTTTACCGGCCTGATCTGGTCAGTGAAAAACCGCGCCAACGCCCTTGGATCGGCTTCAAACGTATCTACCTGCAGGACGCCCCCCTTCTCTCCGAGACCAGTTCGAAGCCATTCCCGCCCCACTCCGAGATTCAACTCCGCTCCGCGAAGTAACATTTCCGATGGGTTGGTCGCCTTGCCATTCTCCAACTGGCTGAGATAACCAGCATCGCAACCGATTAGTCGTGAGAGTGCTTGCAATGTCAGCCCCCGCGCCTTTCGGCTTGCCCGAAGTCGCTCTCCTAGAGAAGTTGGATGATCCATATTTAGCTATTGACTCACACAAACAACCGCCCTAAAGTAATGCCGCAATATGTATAGAGCAGCAGTGCCAACAGTGAGCCGCCGCGGCCCGGCAATCAAGGGGATTGTCGGCGCCAGTCGCGCCCTTGGCGTTGGCCATTCCCATTGTTGGCGCGTGTTGCGCGGCTTTCGCCAGTCCGAACCGCTCGTGAGGCGCGCGGCGTCACTGACGGATTTCCCCGAAGTGGCCGCAGTGGCCTCCAAAATCCTAAGAAACCGATGAACGCCGCCGCCAATCCTTCCGCCACTGGGCTCCCTGAATTCCCGTCTGTCGAAGAACTCACCGCCGACGAAGCCAGCGCGGAATTCGGGCGGAGGGTGCAACTGATTGTAGACGCCGGTTTCCCGCTCGCCGAGGGAGACAGCGAGGAAGCCTGGCGGCAGACGGTTGGTGACTTTTGCGGGCGGCTTTACCCTGAGCTGCTGAAAAGGCTGGAGGTTGTAACACCGTGAACAAATTCATCCCCCGCAACCAAAGTGGTCGAAAAGGGCCTCGTCGAATGATCCGCCTGAAAAAGCTTTTCCTGATCGGCTGTCTCGCGCTCCCGGCCGGGTTCGCCTGCGCCCAGGGCGTCACGCATGATTTCGGCCTGGCCAACAACCTGCGCACAAACGAGACCTACACCAGCGCGAGCATGGTGACGAATACGGTCGGCACGAATATCACCTACGGCGTTGCCATCACGAACGACGTGATTGATTTGTCGCTGTATCAAAACGCGGTCGCCATGCTCGCCTTCACGCCTGCGACCACCAATGGGGGGACGAATGCCATCACCCTCACCTTCGCGCGATCACTTGACAATGTGATCTACGAGACCTTGCCGCGCTTCGCCTTTGGCGCGACGATCCCCGCCACGACCGCCCCGGTCGCCCTGGCCACCAACCTGAGCGATTACATCGGCTGCTGGCCTTTTCTCAAGCTCATCTCCGTCAACGAAGCGGAGGTCACGTCCACGCTAACCAACGTGAGCCTCAAACTGGCCACCAAACGCTATCTCCGTTGAGCATTTTGACGCCCGCCGAACAGTCACCCCCCGAGTCTTACGCGAAGCTGGCGTCGGACTGGCAACGCGTGTTTGTTGCCCCATGCGATATCATGATCTTGCCGGGACTCAGTTCAACGGTGACGGACGATGACGGGAAAACCTTTTCCGTGGGGAATTACGACGCCTCAATTTCCGAAGTCCTCAATGCCCAAGTGCAGCAACTTCGGTTGCGCGCCAAAGCAGGCACCGCGCGGCGACCATTCGTTGATATGGGCCACGATGATAAGACCATTGCGGGCGCAGTGCAGGAAATCTACTACGCCGGCACGACTCGGGGAACGCGCGCGATCGTCATCTGGAATCCGGTTATTGACGAGGTCGTCGCGAGCCGGGAATACAACGGCTTCAGTCCCGCGTTCATCTTTTCGCGCGGTCGCATTGGTGGGTTTTCGGGCAGCAACTGCGGCGCGCTCCTCAACCGCTTTCAGCAGCCGCGGTTTTGCCGGATGGATTCGATTCAACCGATATCCAAGTGGTCAAATGTCTGCCGCCTGCGCAAGCGGTTCGTTGAGTTGCTCGGCGCGGAACAGCCCGCCCCGCAAGCCGTGGCGGCGCTACGTGCAGCCCGCCCTGACCTTGCAGAAGCCTGCGACCTCGTCGAGGGATACGCTGACGAGATGGCCACCGCTGAAGTGGTCCGCCTGAATGCAGTGCGGCGCGATAAAGATGCCCGCGAACGCCGGCAGACGGAGGCCCAAGCCGAGGAGTTCGTTCGCAAGTTTGACCGCCATTGGCGCGCGACGGGTTGCGGCGATGTGCTTGCCTCAGTCAGGGTCATCGCACAAAGAGAACCCGCGCTGCATGCCGCGTACAAGACGGTCCACCCGCTCGCGAACTCGGGACTGGCGCTGAGCACATGAGACACGCGCCTTTCCAGTTCAGCCATTCGCAAGTCGCCACGCGGCATCCGCACGCCGACGCCGGCTTCAGAGCTTTAGATTTGCGCCGCGCACGTCGCGGCACAAAGCGCGCATCCGCAGTTGGCGCTTGGATGTGCGGCCTTCCATCGGTGGTCTGCATGCAGCGCGGTGGCGAAAGCCATCGCGCTGTTGCCGGCCGGATTCAGGCTTCGCTTGCTGCCAGCGCCGGCGCGCGTGTCGTGAATCCACCGGGGGCAATCTTGAACTCTGTTTTTGGACCTTGCGAGCGCTGCCTCACGGAGGAAGCTTGGCGGTCCAACGGCCGCCGAGTGCCCCCCGGCGGCCGTAGCCTTTCGCGCCGCGTC
>CAYJNU010000558.1:0-3993 GCA_964371005.1 uncultured Verrucomicrobiota bacterium
GTATTGTCCGGAACGTCCGCACCTTCGAACGCCGGCCCGCGGGTGCCCGCCCCCGACTTCTTCTTGGATTTCTTCTTTTTCGGCGTGTCGTCGGGATCGCTGCCGTACTGACGGCCGTGCAAGGCAACGTTCTCCGGAAGCGCGTAGGTGGTGGCCTTGGGTTGATGCCACGGCACGGACCACGTGGGTGGATCATCGTATCCGCCGTGATAGATCTTGCCCATGCCCTGAACGAAATAGTCGTTGTTCTTGAAATGCTGCCCAAGCGTGACGACGTCCGGGATGGCCGTGCGAAAGTGGGTCACCAGGTCCCACACCTTGGTGGTGTCCGGCCGCGTCCCGGTCATCAGGCTGGAGCGCGTGGGCGAACAAACCGCCTGCTGGCAATAGGCGCGGTTGAAGACCATGCCCCGCGCGGCGATGCGATCGATGTTTGGGCTCTTGATGTAATCCCGGCCATAGCAGCCCAACTCGGGCCGCAGATCATCCACTGCGATAAAGAGGACGTTGAGTTTGCGGTCTGCGGCTGGCGACGAGAGAGCAGTTGCCAGAGTGAGAAGGGTGACGATGCGTTTCATGGTATGCGTTTCAGGATTTACGCGTAAGCGCAGGCTATCATTTCGACTGCCGACTCTCAACCGGAAGATCATCCGGAAGATCATCCAACCCGGACGGGCCGCTTTGTGGCAGTTGTGCGGCCAAAGCCCATCGCTTGCATTCGCTTCCCAACCCCCTAGAATCAGCCACCGACATGAGCTTTTACGACCAACTGAAATTCGACTCGGCCGGCTTGATTCCGGCGATCATCCAGGAACAGAAGACCGGCCGCGTGCTGATGATGGCTTGGATGAACCGAGCCTCACTGGAGACGACGATCGCCACCGGCAAAACGCATTTTTGGAGCCGCTCCCGCCAGAAGTTTTGGATGAAAGGCGAATCCAGCGGCCACACCCAGACCGTGAAAGAGATCGCGTTCGATTGCGACGGCGACACGCTGTTGATCCAGGTGGATCAAATCGGCGCGGCTTGTCACGAAGGTTACCAATCGTGCTTCTTCCGCTCCATTGAGGGCAAAGGCGAGACATCCAAGGTGACCGAACCGCAGCTCGAAACCCCCGAGCAGATGTATGGCAAGAAGTAGCCGGGCCGCCGGGTACTTTGCCAGCGGTGGAAGAGAGGCTGGTTTTGCCGGCGGGATACGCGGGAGCAACTTCTTTTGAACATGGAAGAAGCCGTTCCATTTGCGAGTCGCTGGTATTTTGCGATGGTGGTGTTGCTGGTGCTTGCGCGCGGGGCGGATTTCTTCAGCACATGGGTGGCGACGCCGCATCTGGTGCTGGAGGGCAATCCCATCGCCAAGTGGCTCGGTTGGAAATGGGGTGCGCTGGTGAACATTACTATCTGCGTTTGCCTCGCATTCTGGCCGCTCTCGGCGATCATCGTGGCCACGGCCAGCATGCTGGTGGCCGCGCGGAATTTCCAATCCGCCTGGCTCATGCGCACGATGGGCGAGCACGATTATCGCGATTGGTACGTCCGCCGCATGGCGGAGTCGCGGTTGGGGCTGTATCTCGTCTGCCTGGCCGGCAACACCTTTCTGACCGCCGGCGTGGGCGTGGCGCTGATCGTGTTCAGCGGCGGGGGTATCCCGCTGGCCATTGGCATGGGCATCTTGGCTTACGCTGTGGCTGTCATCTTGTTCACCCTCCTGGCCGTCTGGCGCTCACGTCGTGCGGCCCGGCAAATCTACACCGACGTCTGATATGTTTTCCCCCACGCTCGCCGAATTCCTAAAACTCGCCCTGCAGGGCAACCTCATCCCCGTCACCTGCCGCATCCTGGCTGATATCGAAACGCCGCTCTCCGCCTATCGCAAGATTCGTGGGCAGGGAGAGTCGTTCCTGCTCGAATCGGTGGAGGGCGGCGAGCACCTGGGCCGGTACTCATTTGTCGGCTGCACGCCTCGCGCGGTGATCAAGCAAACCGGCGACCGCGTGGAAGTGTTGGAAAATGGGAAGGTGGTGGAGACGTTCGTGGTGGAAGCTCTTTCGGGCCGGAGCGCGGCTGTCCCGGTCGCCGCAAGTCCGCAATCGCAGCCGCCTCACGAGCTGCCAAGTCCCGCGACCGGCGGCATAGCTGCGGCTGAGACAGCCGCGCTCCGGGTCCGCGATGGGCTCGAAGTCGTGGAACGCGTGATGAAGCGCTTCCGCCCGGTGGACGTGCCGGGGCTGCCACGGTTCACCGGCGGCGCGGTGGGGTTCATCGGCTACGAGTTCATTCACGATGTCGAACCTGTCGTCCCGCGCCCGCCGCTGGACGAGCTGGGTACCCCGACGCTTTATTTCTTCGTCGCCGACCAGTTGCTCGTGTTCGATCGCGTGGCGCAGACCATCACCGTGATGGTCAACGCGGCACTGGACGAAGCGGCATCGCCGACCGAAGCCTACGAAGACGCGGTCAGCGAGATCGAACGGCTGCTGTCGTTGCTGGAACAGCCCAGCGAGCATCATCCGGCGGTGTTAACCGAAGAGGCGCCACCCGCCCCGTTTGAATCCAACGTCGCGAAGGAAAAGTTCCTGGCGAACGTGACCAAGGCGAAGGAATACATCACCGCAGGCGACATCATCCAGGTTGTCGGTTCGCAGCGATTCTCCACGCCGGTCAAGTCGTCGCCGCTGGATGTCTATCGCGCGGTGCGCTCGGTGAACCCCTCGCCGTATGTGTTTTTGCTGGAGCTGGACGGTTTCTCCATCGTGGGTGCGTCGCCGGAAATCCACGTCCGCTGCGAGGAGGGCAAGGTGGAGATCCGCCCCATCGCCGGCACGCGCCGTCGCAGCAAAAACGCCGCGGAGGACGCCGCCCTCGAAAAGGAACTGCTGGCCGACCCGAAGGAGCGCGCCGAGCACGTCATGCTCGTGGACCTCGCCCGCAACGACCTTGGCCGCGTGTGCGATTACGGCACGGTGCGGGTGAAGGACCTGATGATCGTCGAGCGCTACAGCCACGTGATGCACATCGTCTCAAGCGTCGAAGGCCGGCTGGCGGCGGATAAATCCGCCTACGACCTGATGCGCGCCACGTTCCCGGCGGGCACGGTGAGCGGCGCGCCGAAGATTCGCGCCATGCAGATCATCTCCGAGCTGGAAGGCACGACGCGCGGGCCGTATGCCGGCTGCGTGGGCTATTTCAGCTTCAACGGCAACCTCGACACCTGCATCACCATCCGCACTGCGCTGCTCAAGGACGGCAAGGCTTACGTGCAAGCCGGCGGCGGCTGGGTGAACGATTCCACGCCGGAGGGTGAGTTTCAGGAAACCGTGAACAAGGCCAAGGCCATGCTCAAGGCCGTGGCGCTGGCGGAGTCGTTTGGAAAGAATGCGTAGCAGCCGGCGTGGGTCGGCTCTGACTTCTCCGATTTCAGATGGGGCGAAATCATCCCGCTTGGCGGGACTACTACGAGCCGCTGCGAATCAGGCTCACTGTTTGAACAACCGGTAGAACCGATTCTCCGTCGCCGGATTGATGAGGAGCGTTTTGGTCGTGCCGTCGTCTTGAATCGTGCCGGGCGCGTTGCTCCAGTTGACCGACGCCACGCCGTTGGCGTTCTGCTGCAACGTCCAACCGGTCGAAGGCGAGGGCCACGAGACGGTTACCGTGTTGGAAACCGTGAGACGAATGGTCAAGGTCGGCACTTCGGGCGTTTGCTCGGCGACGCTGAACAGATACACCGCCCCGGCATTCTCCGCGCCAGTGTCGTCGCCAGACGCCCCAATCAGCACCCGGTCGGTTCCCACTGCCGCCACCGAAACGCCGAAGTAGTCCCTCTCTGCCGGCGTGGGATTGGTGAAAGTGGTGAGCAACGCGCCGTTAGTGCTGAACAGATACACCGCCCCAGAATAGTCCGCCTCTGTTCTTTCGTCACGCGCCCCAATCAGTATCCAGCGGTTTCGCAAGGTGGGTCGAAGTTGTCGTCGGAACAGGAGTTTGCTTTTT
>CAYJNU010000559.1:0-3988 GCA_964371005.1 uncultured Verrucomicrobiota bacterium
GAGCGTGCCGTGGTCGGTGAAAAATACAAGCATTTACTTAACACAGTAATACTAGGTCTCACTGCTCTACGGCGAAATCTGGATCGGCTTGACCCGTTGGCCGTCGCGAACGCGGTCGCCGGGATAGAGGATTACTTCCTCGCCCGGTTTCAGGCCGTCGAGAACCTGCATTTCGCTGCCACTGGAGCGGCCGACTTGGACGCGGCGCAATTCCGCGCGGCCATTCGCCCGCACGAACGCCGCCCAGTCGCGTCCGCGCCGGAACAGTGCGCCCGCCGGGACTTTCAGGACCTTGTCCGCTTCCCACACCACGATGCGCGCCTCAACGCGGAAGTTGTCGCCGAGGCTGGGCCGTTGCTCCACGGGTGTGACCAGGTCGGCGATGACGTTGACGCGCTGTTCCTCGACGCCGAGCGCGGAGACTTTGGTGAACGCCGCCGGCTCGACGAGCCGGACGCGGGCTTCGAGCAAGCCGCTGCCGCCCCATTGCTCCAACTCCACCTTCGCGCTTGGCACGATGGTCGCGCCATCGCGCGAAAGCACTTCGATGACGACTTCCAGATCCGCCGGATCGCCAATCTGCACAAGGGCTGTGCCGGCGGAAACGGTGCGGGAACTTTCCTCGAACACGTGGAGGACGCGCCCGGACGACGACGCTTTCACCTCAACCGCCGCACCCAACGAGTTGGTCGCCCCTTCCGCAGGAACGGCGAACACGGCGAGTTCAGCTTCCACCTGGCGCAGGGCGCTGGCGGCGGCGGATGCGTCCTTGGCTGCAGCCGTCTCGCGCCACTGAATCGGTTCGAGTTCCTGGAGCGAAATGGACTTTTCTTCGAAGAGTTTCTGGAAGCGTTCCAGTTCGTTCCTGGCGAAACGGTGAGCGGCGCGGGCCTTCTCCAAATTTACCATGGCAGTGTCGCGCCGAGCCTCGGCGAGGGCGCGATTGCGGGCGTCGAGCATGGCCGGAGAAACCGGATCAATCAGCGCGAGCACGGTCTCGCCGGCGAGGACTTCCGCCCCGGCCTTAAGGGGAATCCGACGCAGGTGACCCGCGACGGGCGCGGATACGACGTAGCGTTGCTTGATGCGCGTCTTGCCTTCCTCATTCACCGTGGCGCGCAAAGTGCCTTCGGAGATGCGTGCCGTCTCCACGGGGACGGGCTGCGGTCGGAAGCCGTAAAGGATGAGCGCCACAAGCAACCCGGCGCCCAGCCACGGCAGCCAGCGCCTGGGACGGCGTCGGTTGTTTCGACGCGGCGTTGGCGTTGGCGACGGTGATGGTGTTGAATTCGTTGTCATGAGAAACCTGCGATGCAATTCATTCAGGCGCTTTCAATGCGCTGACCAGATTGAGCTGCTTCAATCGCCGTAGCACCACGACTGCGGAAATCGCTGCCGCCAGGGTCACGATCAGCGTGGCGAAGGCGTAGTTGTGCGGCGTGAGGACGACCGGGAGCCGGACGGTTTCCGTATTGATGGATTGCACCAGAAACGTGGCGAAGCCCGTGCCCAGCAACAGACCCAACGGCAGCGCGAGGAGAGCAAGGAGGGCGAGTTCGGTGATGAGCACCGCGCCGACCTCGCGCTCGGAGAAGCCGATGACCCGCAGCGTGGCCAGTTCGCGGGCGCGTTCGGCCAGCGAGATGCGGGCGTTGTTATAGACCACACCGATGGCGACCACGATGGCGAATGCGCTGTAGATTTTTTGAATCAAATTGATGCTCGCTGCGGTCGTTTGCCGGAAGTTCTCGCGCAACGAATTCTTGATGCCGACCCAGCTCACCCGCGGGATGGCTTTCAGCGCGTGCAGGAACTCGCGACGCTGCGCCATGTCAATCGTGAAGCTCGCGCCGTTGATGATATCGCCTTCGCCCAGCAGCCGGTTCAGCGCCCGCATGTCCATGTGCGCGCCGAAGCCGGTGAGGTCCTCGGAGACCGCCACGAGCGGCACGGCGCAGACGGGCCGCTTGCCTTCGAGGAATTCCACCGTGAGCGTGTCGCCGACCTGCGCGCCCAGCACTTCGGCCAACTTGGCGGAAAGCACGAGGCCGTCTTCCCGGAGCGGAATCTCGCGGTAAGCGGCGTCAATCACCCGGCTGTGCTTTGTGTTCGCGGGCGTTCCCTGGATGCCCAATTGCCGGCTGCGATGACCAAACCGCAACCGTGCCGCCGCGCCACGAAACGGTTCCACCGCGATCACGCCGGGCAATTGGCGCAACAGATGCGTCACCTGCACACTCGCGGGTTCGACCAGGCCGAGGTTCATATCCTGGCGCTGGATCACGTCCCATTGGAAGCCGAGCAACTCCGTCACGCTGTCGCGAAAGCAACTCGGTACGATGAGAATCCCCGTGGCGAGCGCCAGTCCGGCTACGGTAAACAGGGCCTGCATCGGACGCCGCTCGAGATTCCGGACTGCGATGCGAAACGAATGCGAGAACAGGTGCGCGATGCCGGTGCGCTCGACCAGTGCGGGCCGAAAGTTTGCGGGTGGTTCGGGCCGCATGGCTTCGGCGGGCGGGAGTTTCGCCGCGCGGCGCACCGCGCTGAATACACCCGCCACCGCCGCGCCCGCGCCGATGAAGACTGCCACCGCCACCGCCGAACGGTTCAGCCGGAATTGGAGGTCCGGAAAACGGAAGAAGAGATGGTACATGTCCACCAGTCGGTAGCCCAAGCCCACGCCACCCGCCGTGCCGACCAACGTGCCGCCCGCAACCATTACGAATGCGAACTTCAGGTAATGCGCGACCACCTGCCGGTTGGTGAAGCCGAACGCCTTCAGGATCGCAATCTGCTCGCGCTGGAGGTTCAGCAGCCGCGCCAGCACTGCGTTGGTCATGAAGGCTGCCACGCTCAGGAAGACCACGGGAAAACCGATGGAGACCGTTTGCAGGATGTGAATCTCGTCCGTGATGCGAATATGCGACGGGTGATCCGCCCGTCCATACGCGCCGCGGCCCCCGTAGGGTTGCAGCAGGCGATCCAGTTCCTCGATCACGGGACGTGGGGTGGCGCCAGGTGCGAGGGTGAGCGTGAGGTAATTGAACGCACCGTCGAGATCGAATGCGGAGGCAATCTCCTTGTAAGGCATCCAAAACGTTCCGTAGGTGCGGTTGTCGGGCAGCGACGCACCGGGGCGGGCCTCGAAGATGATTTCGGGAGAGAGCACGAGCCCGGCGATCCGAAACTCCTTGCGCCGTCCGTTCAAGAGCATGGCGAGCTGGTCGCCGATGCGAAGCTGGTTTGCTTGCGCGAACGCTTCGCTGACGAGCACTTCACCACGGCTGCCCTGGGCAAGCCAACCGCCGGTGCGGAGGAAGAGCCGGTTCAATTCCTGGGGGCCGAAATCGGGCAGTGAGCGCACCTGGCCGCTGGCGGGTTCGTCCAAGCCGACCAAGTCGAGGGTCGCCAGCACGGAGATCCCCGTTTGGACCGCTGCGACGCCGGGGATTTCCGCCACCCGCGCCGCGAGCGAGTTGGGCGCTCGTTTCAAGTGGCCGAACACGTCGGCAAATCGGGTCGCTTCGTAATACTCCTGCCGCGTGCTTTCGAGCGAGTAAATCAGGCTGCGAGCCATGATCATCATCGCCAGACCGCAGGCCATCACCAAGGCCACCGCGATCGTCTGACCTTTCATCCGGTTCAGATCGCGCAACAGCTTGCGGTCCAGGTGCGACATCATCACCAGTTCAGGCTGCTCGGCAGCGCGCGCCGGGGGTTGCGATGTTCGTGATGCACCCGGCCGTCCGAGAGATGCAGCACGCGATCCGCCATGTCGGCCATGACGGCGTTGTGCGTGATGACCACCGTGAGCGTGCCCAGTTCGCGGTTCACGCGCTCGATGGCTTCGAGCACAACGATTCCGGTGCGCACGTCCAGCGCGCCGGTCGGTTCATCACACAGCAACACCTCGGGACGTTTGGCGATGGCGCGGGCGATGGCCACGCGCTGCTGTTCGCCGCCGGAAAGCTGCGCGGGAAAATGG
>CAYJNU010000560.1:0-3976 GCA_964371005.1 uncultured Verrucomicrobiota bacterium
GCCGATGGCTTGAACCTCAAGGACACCATCGCCGGACCGAGCCGCACGTGGCTGACGTTGGACGGAGATAACTTCTACAGCGCCGACGGGATCACTCGCTTTAACGACTACCCCGATGCCGCCGACAATCACGGGGCGGATGGCAGCCACGCCAGCTTCTGCGATGGACACGCTGAGTGGGTCAAGGAACGCGGCAAGTACTACCACGTCCTGCGGGAGTTGTCCCAGGACGAAGGGGTCAGCGGCAAGCACGTGCCTTGACGATTCGTTCGCATTTGACTAACTCGTGGCTGTCCGTGCCTGCCGAGTTGTCACGATTTAAGAGTTGCAATCCCCCGCGAACCGGCGTAGGCGTAATCACCAGAAACCAAATCCAAGTCCGGCAGAACATCAAACCAGAAGCCCATGCTTTCACGCGAACCTGTAACAGTCATCCAAACCGACGGAGAAACCGATTTATGAAACTCCTCACATCATTAACACATCTCACCCCCCCGGGCCTGGCGCTTGCGCTGGGCGTCACCTTTGTGGCCTCCATCGCCCAAGCCGCCCCCTACGCGTGCGACCTCACGAACAATGCTGGCGTCCTCTCGTTCCGCCTCAATGAAAACGCGGATAACGTGACAGTCATCTCCGATGGGGGCGGGGTGACGAACAACCTCGGCCCCGGTTTAAAGGGGCTGACGGTAACCAACTTGGGCCTCGCCGGCGGCGTCTTTCAAGTCATTGTCTCTCGCACAGCGACGGTCGGCTACACCCAAATCAGCAGCGATGGATTCCAAGAAAATGGGGTGTACGTGAACAAATTTGAACAGCCGCGCGGCATTGTCATCAACAAGAATCCAACCACTCCCTCGTTTGGCAGGATTTTTGTCGCCAATGGTCGCGGCGAGGCGCCGACAAGTGGGACTTACGTGCGCACAACGTATCAGGGTATCTACGCGCTTAATTCCGACGATACGGTTGCGCTGGATACGGGAACGTTTCCCCGCACTGCCGGGCTGCCGTTTACGGCTGGGAACACTGCCAGCCCGATGCGGCTCACCATCGGCAAGGGTGATGATCTGCTCTACATCTCCGACTTCTCCGACCCGAATGGCGGGGTCTCCGTCTGCGACCTAGACGTGGCGACAAATAGCGTAGCGACCAATGTTCTGGCCGGTATCGGCGATTTGTCCTACGGCTCGACCACGCATGGAAGTGCCTACGGTGTGGTGGTTGAGGGAAGCCTGGCCACATCCAGTTTGAAGGTTTGGACGATTGACGAAGATCTCTCGCCGGTGAGGAGTGTCTGGCGCTATGATGTGAACGGCGGACCTTTCCCATACGAGGGTTCACCGGTGGGGCCACTTCACACCATGTCCATCGGGAACTACTCGTGCAAGCTGGTCAAAGGTGGAGGCAATAACTACCTCTATTGCTCGCAAAACCGTTCCAGCGGGACCGAAACCGACGGCTCGGGCGTGCGCGTGTTCACGGATGACGGAGTGCAGATCACAGACTCGCAGGTGGCCAGCAGGGAGTACTTGAATGACCCTGCGGCTGCGGACCTGTTCAGGAACACTCTTGCTTTGGACCTCTCGCCAGACGGAAACACGCTGGCCCTATTGCGAGGTGGTAGCTTCGGACGCGTCTGGTTGGTCCCGCTCACCAATGGTGTGTTCAACTTTGCGGGGACGAACTCGTTTTCGTATGGGCTGCCAGCGAGCGACAGCACACGGGACATTGCTTACGACGCGGCCGGCAATCTCTATGTGGTTAGCAGCGCCTATTCGGCAGGCAACGGCGAGTGGCTGCGCATCTTCTCCCGCGGCGGCACCACCATCGCCACCAGCGGTTCGGATGGCACTTTCTCGTTGGAAATCCCACCCGCAGTGGCTGTGACCGCGGACGTGAACGTACTGTCAGAAAGCAATCCCAAGACTGCGACCATCACCTTCACCCGTCAGGCCGACGCAATTGCCAACGCGCTGGCCTTTTCCGTCACCACAGGCGGAACGGCGGTCCGCGGCACGGACTACGTCCTGCAAACCAACGCGGTTACGCTCACGGACAACACGCTTACGATGCCCGCTGGCCAGCAGGCAGTCACAATGACGGTGGTTGTCCAAGACGACTCCGTAGCCGAATTGACTGAGACCATCATCATCGGCTTGGGCTCCAGTCCGAGCTATTCGGCCGGCGCGCCCGCCAGCCAAACCGTAACCATCACGGATAACGAACCCGCGACTGCCGACCTTGCCGTGGTAACCGGCACCACTTATGAACGGTTGACCGGTGACTATGCCCGGTTGCGCGTGGTTCGCCGCGGCGACACCAACGCCCCTGGCTTCACCGTGAATCTCGCTTATTCCGGGTCAGCAACACCGGATACGGATTACTTTACCACCCCCAGCGTGTACATTGAGCAGGGCGTGGTGAACCAGAACTTTGACCTGACTCCCCAGAATGACGCCCTCTTGGAAGGTGACGAAACGATCACTTGCACGGTCGCAGCCGGGTCGGACTACGCAATCGGGACCAACAGCCCGTCAGTGGACGCCACCATCCTGGATGACGAGTTGCCGCCGGAAACCGTACTGTGGTCTGCCAATTTCGACACGGACGACTCCGCGAACTGGACCCTTCAATTCGGCTCGGGCAACGGCATTCCCGATTACCGCTATGTGTTCAACTACGATTACACCTCGGCGTCTTGGATCAACTACATCCCGGCGTCGCCTCATGCCACATCAGAAACGATGGGGCTCTATCTGGCAGTCAACAAGGATGACAGCACTGCGGCTGGTGCGGCCGGCATCGATGTTTACCCCAACGGCAAGTCCTTCACCGGCAACTACGCCGTTCGGTTCGATATGTATCTGATGGTTGGCACGGCCGCCACCACCGAGCACGCCTTGTTCGGTATCAACCATTCCGGCTCCAAGACCAACTGGTTCCGCAGCGGGGGGGTCCCCGCAGGATGGACCTTCGACGGGTTGTTCTACGGGGTGGAAACCGACGCTGCCGCCTATGGCGACTACGTCATTTACAGCGCCCCCACCACCGTGGGCGACAACCCCACCGCCTTGACCCCAGGCCGCAATGCCTCGACGCTCACCGGCGTCTTTAAGAGCCCACCGTTCACGTATGCCGGAGCACCCGCGAACGGGGACGCCAGCGCCACCGGGAACTGGGTGGATGTGGAGATCAGCCAGGTCGGCAACCTGGTCACTCTGACCATGAATCGGACACCGATCATGAGCTATACGAACACTACCGCGTTCACGAGCGGCAATATCATGCTCGGCCATTGCGACTCATTCGATTCCGTCGGGTCAACCACCACTGGCGTCGTCTACGACAACCTTCGCGTCATCCAACTCCCCGCGTCGTCGCGTCCGAACATCACGCAGATTCAGGTGATCGGCGGCAGTGTGGAAATCTCCTTCACGGGCGAGGCTGCGGATGCGGCTTCCAGCTTCGGCTTGCAGGCAGCCAACACGGTGAATGGCACTTACAGCGACGAAAGCGCCAGCATCACGGGCAGCGCCGGTAGCTTCAAGGCGGTCCTTGCACCGGTCGGAGCGCAGCAGTTCTATCGGATTAAGCGGAATAACTAATCCTGCGATACGCCACGATTCAAGTGAGGCATCCGCGCGAGTGGATGCCTCGCTTTTTTGTTCGGCTGGCGGCTGTGCCCGCAGCCGCCCTTCCGAACCGAATCGAATCCGGGACGCCGAACATTGCTGGTGACGAAACCACCGGGGTGGTGGCAGACTGTGTTGCGCTTTGGCGAAGCGGGCGGGAATTCGGTTGCGCCCGCGCGAGAGGATGCCTTGCTCTGCTGTGTGGTAAGCCGGTTGAGAGGACAGGCTGTGGCGAGGGCCTTCTCCCATCCGCAAAAGAGCTTGCCGCACCGGCGAAAAGCGGCATAGTAGTCGGCGTTCGTTGAATTGCGGTTCCTTTGGTTGGGGTCGTAGCTCAGTTGGCAGAG
>CAYJNU010000561.1:0-3949 GCA_964371005.1 uncultured Verrucomicrobiota bacterium
GGAAGCCAGCTCGATCGGAGCCGGTCTGAATTGGAGGCCATTTATGACGCCGCCCCCCTGATGATATGTCTTGTCACCCCCACGCTCGAAGTGGAGCACGTAAACCGCACCATGGCCGAGTTCATTAGCCGCCCGATTGCTCTCGATACTCGGTTGCATCCAGGCGGTCTCTTGGGTTGCGTCCACGCGGTGGACGACCGGCGCGGCTGTGGCCTTGGCCAGCCATGCGAACCGTGCCCGTTGCGCCTGGCGGTCGTCAAAACTTTCGAAACCGGCCAGCCCTGTCGCCAGGTCGAGGCTGAACTTGTCCGGCTGCAAAGCGGCGTCCCGCGTGCCTTCCACGTTTCCGCTTCGACTGCTCTCGTGTGTTTGCAAGACCAGCCGAGAGTGCTCATTTGCCTCGAGGACATTACTCACCGCAAGGAACTTGAGACCCAGCTTCGTCAGGCACAAAAGATGAAAGCGGTGGGGCAGCTTGCCGGCGGGGTGGCACATGATTTCAACAACATGCTGGCCGTAATCCGCGGCAACGCGGAACTCCTGCTAATGAATCGCGACCACCTCACGGCCGAGGCCGTCGAATGCCTCGGGCACATTGTAGGCGCAGCGGAGTCCGCCGCGAATCTCACCCGACAGTTGCTCATCTTCAGCCGCAAACAGGCCGTGCAAGCCGAACCGGTGCTCTTGAGTGGGTTGGTCAGGAACCTGGCTAAAATGCTCAAACGCATTATCCCTGAAAGCATTGCCTTGGAGTGTGTTTACGCGGAACAGTTGCCCTACGTTCAGGCCGACCCGGGCATGATGGAGCAGGTGTTGCTGAATCTAGTCATCAACGCCTGCGATGCCATGCCCAACGGCGGTCGCTTGGATATCGTGACGCAAAAAGTCAGTCTCGATGACGCATGCACTCGAACAAACCCCGAGGCCCGGGCGGGCGAGTTCGCCTGCTTGAGCGTAACGGACACGGGGACGGGTATAACGCAGGAAAATTTATCCCGCATTTTTGATCCCTTCTTTACGACCAAGGGATTGGGCAAGGGAACCGGACTCGGATTGGCTACGGTGTATGGGATAATCAAGCAGCATCAGGGCTGGATAGAAGTGCGGAGCAAGGTTGGTGCAGGCACCACCTTCAATGTCTTTCTGCCCGCGGTTGCGTCGCCAACCGCTCCCGACGCCGCCCAAAAAGTCGAAGCCAATCCGCCGAGAGGGAGCGAGACGATCCTCGTGGTTGAGGACGATGTATCCTTGCGATTGATCACGCGGCGCATGCTGGAGAGCTTCGGCTACAGGGTTCACGAAGCCGCCTGTGCCCGGGAAGCGCCGGAGGTGTGGGGGAAGCACGGAGGAGAGATTGCTCTGGTTCTAAGTGATATAGTGATGCCCGAAGGGGTGACCGGACGGGATCTGGCCGCGCAACTGCGCGCGCGGAAGCCCGGGCTGAAGGTCATTCTCATGAGCGGCTACAGCGCGGAGTCCTTGGGCAAAGGCACGGAGTTCCTCCAGCGGAGCGGGGCCCGTTTCCTCCAGAAGCCGTTCGAGACAAAAATGCTGCTCCAAACTGTTCGGCAGTCTCTCGATGAACGCTAACCAATACCTATGAAAGCAAACAAAAACACCACTGCACCGCTTGTCAGCCGCGCAGCCAGAAAACTGAAGATCACCGTGTGGAAACAGGAAGCCATGGACATTCTGATCCGCACCGATGGCGTTGAACTCACTGACCAGCTACAGGAAGCGATCACCCGCAAGATCGGTCGTGTGCGGCAGTATGCGCCGCGAGCGCTGCGAGCGAGGGTGCAGTTGCACAGGCTCAGCCCCAATCGTTCGGCCCGTCAGTTCCGCGCACGGGTTCATTATGAAATTCCCGGCAACGACCTGTTCGCCGAACACAGCGCTCACGAACCAGTGGCTGCCATTGACCTGGTGGCGGAGAAGATCGAAGGCCGGCTCCGCCGTCGGAAGACCGCACGGCTGGCTCGTCGGGTGCGGGAACATCGAGCGCAAGCCCGCCGCTGGTCGGCGGTCGTGCATGCCTGACCTCGGATCGACAGGAGATGGTACAAATGAAGGTATTCATTCTAGGAGCTGGTGCGACTGGCGGATTACTTGCCCAATTATTGCGGCGGCGCGGCTTCACCGTGTGGTGCGGTGACCGCGAGCCGGGGCGAGCGCGGCCGTTCGTCGGACGGCACATCGAGTGTCGTCCGGTCAATGCGCGGAGTTTCCCCTCCGTTGTGCGGGCTGCCCGCGGCTGCCATCTGCTGGTTAACGCCACGCCGGCTGTGTTTAACGAGACGGTGGTTCGCGCCGCGTTGCGACTGCGCGTGCATTACCTGGATCTAGCGTCTCACTTGAGGCGCAATCCATTCAAAGCCGAACAGTTGCAGTTCGATGACGAGTTTGCGCGACGAGAACGGCTCGCGTTGATTAACGCGGGCGCAGCACCTGGGTTGACCAATCTCTTGGTGGCGGATTGTGCAGATACCTTGGATACGGTGGATCAAGTTCGCATCCGACTCTTTGAAGACACGGATAGCGACACTCCCAGCTCAACCTGGTCGGCCGAAGTCGCTCACGATGAAGCGATCTCCAAGCCCAGAGTGTACCGGCAGGGCCGCTTTCGCTTCGCGCAACGATTTGGCGACGTGGAGCGGTTTCGGTTTCCGAAACCCATTGGCGAATCGCGCGTAATGTTGGCGGCTCAGGACGAAGCCGCGACTTTGCCACGCTTCATCGAGATGAATGCGATGGACGTTAAGATCGGCGGAAATGAGATGGATCGCCTGCGACGTTGGTTTCGCCAGGGAAAACTTCGGCCCTCGGAGAACCGGGTTCATCGCCGCTTTCCCGAGACGGCCTCGCCTGTGGAAGTCGCCGAATTGATGCGACGCGGTCAATTGCGCAACGCGCGATTCGCAGCTTGTGTTTCGGTCAGTGGCCGGAGGAAAGGAAAGGATTTGGAGCGTCGCCGCTGTTGCGTGTTTCCCAGCCTCTGGCAACTGCGTCGCAATGGAATGCCCGGCACGCCGATTGCCTTTGCGTCGGCCCAAACCGCGGCGGTGTTTATCGAACACTTTCCCGCGCATTTGGCCGGGGTGTATCCACCCGAGGCGCTGTCCGCCAAGGTCCGCAAAACCATCCTGCGCGGAATGACCAAGCGTGGGTTACGAGTTCGGAGAGAAACCATCGAACTGGGCGCATAGCCCGAACAAACAAAGAAGTGACATGTACAAAGAAATGACTCCAGCCGACATTATCGCGCGACAGACCTCGTTCCGCTCTGTGGAAGATCAGTCGAGTGAACGGTCGTCTCCTTCCGAAGCCGGAGGCGCAACGGATCAACTTGCAGCGAAGGAATGGCAGGAGCGTTGTCTCCGGCTTGCCGCGGACTTCGACAATTTCAAGAAGCGTACGGCCCGAGAGAACGAACGGCGTGCATCGGAACAAAAGAACGCGGTTGTCAGGGATCTTCTGCCCGTGGTGGATAATCTGGAGCGCGCGCTGGGCGATGGCTCGGCCCAATCGTTGTTACAACTGCGCGAAGGAGTCGATCTGACTCTGCGGCAGTTGACCGGAGTGCTCAACCAACACGGTTTCACAAGCCGCAATGATCTTGGACAACCTTTCGATCCGCAGTTTCACGAGGCGGTTGGCGTCCGCACCGAACCGATGCACGCGGATCACGCGATCCTCGAAGTTTGGCAACGGGTCTGGTTGCGCGGAAAAGAATTATTCCGGCCCGCCAAGGTGGTGGTGAACAACTTGAAACGCGACCATCCCGCCGGGCACCACCAAAACATACATAACCAGGAAGGAGCACATCATGGCTAAATCATCATTGTTTACCGACAAAATCATCCGCGGCATCAAGCCCACTCAACCTGTTTGGGAGGCGAGGCGTTCGAGTTGCCCCGTGATCAAAGCCGCCAATGGCAGGAAGCATAAC
>CAYJNU010000562.1:0-3898 GCA_964371005.1 uncultured Verrucomicrobiota bacterium
CCCCCCCCCCCCCCCCCCCCCCCCCCCCCCCCCCCCCCCCCCCCCCCCCCCTCTTGGTGACGCTTTGGTGAGTGGTGAGGTTGTTCCGTTGCAAATGATGTGCGTGGACAAATGGAAGGCCGGAGTGGTGGGGTGCAGGTCTGTTCGACTGTCAACCCACGCGGAGGATTTCCTCCTGCAACGAAGAGCATCGGGTTGAATAACAGCAAGGCGTTAGGCTCAAAACACACTTGAAGAACATGAAAACCATTGAGTGGATGGGTGCGGCACTGGTCTGCCTGACGCTGGCGGCGGCGGCGCAAAGTGAACAGGCGAAGGCGGCGGGCGAGCAGATCGGGGCGTCTGTATCCGCCATCACCGAGCGGGGATTGCATCATCGAGTGTGGTCCAGTATCACCTGGGAAACCAACCGCCTCGGGCACCCGGTGGCGAAGACGAATTCGTTCACAGAATTGGCCACAGGCATGTATTTCAGGGATGCATCGGGCAACTGGGCGGAATCCAAAGAGGAGTTCCAGTTGGCAGGGGGGCGGGCGGTCGCGCGGATGGGCGCGCACAAGGTGAACCTGCCGGCCAATTTGAACACCGCCGGCGGTATTGAGCTGGAAATGCCGGATGGCAAGGTTCTGCGAAGCCACGTGTTGGGCTTGAGTTACTTCGACGCTGCGTCCGGCCGGAGTGTATTGATCGCGGAGGTTAAGGATTGCGAAGGCGAGCTTCAGTCATCGAATGTCGTTCTCTATGCCGACGCATTCACGGATTTTGAGGTCAGCGTCCGCTACACCTTCACACGCGGGGCGTTTGAACAGGACATCATTCTGGTGGAACGCCCGCCCGCACCGGAGGATTTCGGTTTGAACCCAGAAACGACCCGGTTGCGGGTGCTCACGGAGTTCCTGGACGCGCCCCAGCCGACGAAAGTCCGGCGGGCCCTCAACGCGGGCACGGTAGCGGAACTTGCCGTTGATGATTTGGATTTCGGAGCGATGGAGATGGGCCAAGGCAAGGCCTTTTCGACCGGGGACCAGCGCCAAGAGGTTCCGGTTGGCCGGCAATGGTTGAAGCTGGCTGGGCGCGATTGTCTCGTGGAAGAAGTGCCGGTCGCGTGGGTGGCAGAGAGGTTGAAGGCCTTGCCGGCACCGAAGCGAACCGCGCTGCATGAGTCGCCGCGCGGGGCCTGGCGGGCGGTGTCGAGTCAGCGGTTGCTCCCACCGCAACCCCGATTGGCGAAGTCCCCGGCCAAAGATGAAATCCGGCTGGCGCAGGCCGCGGCGCGAACCGATGGATTGGTGCTCGACTACATCATCGTGAACAGCCAGAACGGCTACGTGTTTCGCGGAGATGAAACCTACCATGTCAGCGGGAATGTGACCCTCTCGGGGACCGTCACCTTTGAGGCTGGCGCGGTGCTCAAGTACTCGCCGAACTGCTCTGTGACGCTGGCCAGCGGCGCCATTCTCGGCTGGAAGGGAGCGCCATATTCGCCCGTGGTTTTCACTGCCCGTGACGATCACACGATTGGCCAAGCCGTCTCGGCGGGGAGCTTGTCCGGCTACTATGCCAATCCCGCGTTGTCCATTGGCGGCGGCCCCGTGACTCCCGTGCTGAAGCACTTCCGGGTCGCCCACGCCGCAGTGGGGTTTGCCGTCGGCGGCGCCGGCCCGAGCTTCTATCACGGCCAGATCGTGAATTGCGCCAACGGTTTCATGGTGACCGGAGGCTCCGCGAACTTGAGGAATGTGTTGTTCGCCAACGTGCAATTCGCGTTCAACAACTTGCTGTACGCCAGCGTCAACGCGCAGCACGCCACCTTCAGCAGCGTCGCCACTCTGGCTGCGGGCAGCGCGCAGTATGCGGGCGTCACTGTTGTGAACAGCATCCTCGCAAACGTGACGGCTTTGGGCCTTCCGGTGGTCGGCGGGAACGACAATGGCTTCTTCAATGCGCCCGCGTTCGGAAGCCCGCAGATTTCGGCGTCGGTGTCCCCATTCCAAGCGACGGTGGGAGCGGGGGCGCATTATCTGACGGAAACCGCCCCGTTCCGGAATGTGGGCACGACCAGCATTGACGCCACGCTCCTCACCAAGCTTCGGAAGACGACCACGTCCGCACCGCTCCCGCGGGTTGACCAGACGGAGACGACCTCGCTGACGCTGACGCCGGTGGTGGCGCGCGATACCGACGCGCTGGACCTGGGTTATCACTACGATCCCATTGACTACCTGGCCTCCGTGTGGGCCTTCGAGAACTGCACGCTCACGATTCGGAATGGGACGGTGATTGCCTACGACGACGGCACCGGTCTTTGGTTGAAGACGGGCGCGGAGATTGACTGCGAGGGGACGCCGCTGATGCCGAACCGTTTCGTGGATTACCGGGTCGTCCAGGAGCAACCGGTGAAGCTGGGCTCGTATTCTGTATCCTGCGGCATGCCGATCAATCCGGCGCGCTTGGAGAGCGGGACGGCGGCGCCGGGTCGCTTCCGGTTTGCGGAGTTCAGCCGCATGGCCCGAGGCGGTTACTCCGGCTATGACCTCTACGCGATGAGTTATTGGAAGTACAGCACCCTGGAGGCGCGCGATTGCGTGTTTCGCGGGGGGCAGGTGAACTTGTATGACGCTGGCACCACGGCGATGACGCTGGTGAACAACTTGTTCGAACGGGAGCCATTCAGCGCCTCAGGTGAGCCGACGCTGAGCCTTCACAACAACCTGTTCAAGAACAGTGCGTGCGTTTCGTTTGACATCTGGGGCGGCAACCCCGTCGTGCGGGACAATGCCTTTGACACCGTGCTGATTGACGACCTTTGCGACCCGCCGTTGACGCACAGCCACAACGCCTACATCAACTGCGCAGGCCGGCTGTATCCGGCGCAGTCGAGCGACAAGGTGCTGGGCAGCTTCGCCTACGCGACCGGTTCGCTGGGCGACTACTACCAGGCTTCGACCGACCTGATCAACGCCGGCAGCCGCAGTGCCGCCGAGGCTGACCTGCAGTACTACACGATTCGAACCAGCAATCTGCGCGAGGCGGACGAAGCGCAGCACCGGGTGGACATCGGTTATCATTACGTAGCGCTGAACGGCTCTGGGCAACCGATGGACACGGATAGCGATGGCTTGCCCGACTACGCAGATGACAATTCAGATGGAGACCAAATGTCAGATAGTTGGGAGTGGAAGCACTTCTGGACGCTGAGCCGCGACGGCACGCAAGACTACGACAACGACGGGACGAGCGATTATGCCGAATCCCAGGCTGGCACAGATCCCAACACCATTGTCTTCTCCGTTTCGGTAGCGAACAACTACACGAGCACGCCGTACCCTGTGGCCGGGTTGGGAATCACCAGAGGTTCTCCATCCAGCGTCGCCGTGCTGGTGGACAGCGATGATTTCTCCGCCGCGACATGGACCGACTATGCCTCTCCAAGTTTTGCAGTGGATCTCGGGACTTTGGAGGGCTGGCACGAGGTATGGATCGGTTTGCGCGGACGTTCGACGACCTCCGAACAGAGCTGGAAACGCAAACGGCTCAAACTGGATTTCACGCCCCCCGCGCTGACGCTCACCGCCCCCGCTTCAACGACGGTCTCTCAGCCGATGATTCAACTGCAGGGCTATAGTGCGGAGGACTTGGCGGCGATCTCCTACGACATCGTCAACGGTGGCGGGACATTGACCGACCAGGCTGTGCTCGTCCTGGACCGGCATTATGAGCTCGCCTCGCGGGAATTCACAACTGCCACCTTTCAAGCGTTCGACGTTGCATTGGCGGCGGGTGACAACACGATCACGCTGCACGCCACCGATTTGGCGGGCAACACGAGCACGCTCACCACTCAGTTGAGTCTCGTAACCGACACAACGGCGCCAACAATCCAGGTTTTCTGGCCACA
>CAYJNU010000563.1:0-3867 GCA_964371005.1 uncultured Verrucomicrobiota bacterium
TCAACGCCTCGCCCTCAGACTGGACTGCGTGAAACGTTCCATGAAAAGTGTCGCCATTATCCAGCGCGATCACCGCCCCATGGCGCTCCAGACGCACCTGTTTGAAGATCGTGAGCAACCGCGCATAGCCGCCCGAGGGTCGGTATTCCGCCTTGTCACTCTGCCAGAATAATTCGGGGTGGGGCTCCAGATAACCGTGCGTGTCGTTAATCTGAAGGATCGTAAGCTTCGTATGGTTCATCCTGGCTTGGTTCGGTTTCTTTCGTTCATTCGGTCGAAGTCGGTGCGCGCCAATCGGCGTCCATCTTCGGGAGCAGTTCGTGAGTTAGCGTTCTGGTTCTCATTGTTTCGAGTCATTCACAGTTTCACTTTTCGCAGCCGCAGGGCGTTGGCGATAACCGAGACGGAACTCAGACTCATCGCGGCGCCCGCAATGATCGGGCTGAGCAGCCAGCCGAAGAATGGATAAAGCACTCCTGCCGCCACGGGGATGCCCAGCGCATTGTAGAGAAAGGCGAAGACGAGATTCCGCCGGATGTTGCTCATCGTGGCGCGACTCAAGCGAATGGCTTTGGCAATGCCGCGCAGGTCGCCTTTCACGAGAGTGATGCCCGCGCTTTGCATGGCCACGTCGGTGCCGGTGCCCATGGCAATGCCGACTTCGGCCTCACTGAGGGCGGGCGCGTCGTTGATGCCGTCGCCGGCCATCGCGACGTGTTTGCCCCCCTCGCGCAACTTCTTGATGTGGGCGACTTTCCCGGCGGGTTCAATCTCCGCTTCCACCGCATCAAGACCGAGCTGCTTGGCCACTGCGTCGGCGGTGCGACGGTTGTCGCCGGTGAGCATGACGAGTTTCAAACCGAGCGCGTGAAGTTCTTTGATGGCTTCGGCGGTGGTGGGTTTTATCGGGTCGGCGACGGCGAGAATACCAGCAGGCTTTCCATCCACGGCGACGAACATCGCGGTCTTGCCATCTTCCTGGAGTTTTACCGCTGAGGCTTCAAGCAACTCCAGACCGGCAATCTTTTCGTTCCGCAGAAAATCCGGTTTGCCGACCATCATCGCCCGACCAGCGATGTTGCCGGCCACACCACCTGCCGTCACCGAGCGAAAGTCGTTCACTGCCTCAAGGGTGAGGCTCTGCTCCTTCGCACCCTGCACAATCGCGGCGGCAAGCGGATGTTCGCTGTTCTGCTCCAATGAGGCGGCGAGACGCAGGAACTCCTTCGCGTCGAAACCGTCAGTGGGCAGCACATCCACGAGCTTGGGTTTTCCCTCCGTGAGCGTGCCGGTCTTGTCCACGACGAGCGTATCCACTTTCTCCAGCCGTTCGAGCGCCTCGGCGTTTTTCACGAGCACGCCCTCCTGCGCGCCGCGTCCAACGCCAACCATGATGGACATGGGCGTCGCCAGGCCGAGCGCGCACGGGCACGCGATGATGAGAACGGCGACGGCGTTGACGATGGCGTGCGCGAGCCTTGGCTCCGGCCCGAGCCACATCCAGACAGCGAAGGTGATCAACGAAATCGCCAGCACCACCGGCACGAAGATGCCCGCGACCTTGTCGGCGAGACCTTGGATGGGTGCCCGACTGCGCTGCGCTTCGGCGACCATGTTCACGATTTGTCCGAGCAAGGTGTCGCTGCCGACTCGCTCGGCTTTCATGACGAAACTGCCCGTGCCATTGACGGTGCCGCCCGTCACCTTGTCGCCGACGGCCTTCTCCACCGGGAGCGGTTCGCCGGTGATCATGGACTCTTCCACGCTGGAGTGCCCTTCGACGACCTCGCCATCGACGGGAACTTTATCGCCAGGGACGACGCGCAACTTGTCGCCGACTTTCACTTGGTCGAGCGGCACTTCCTGGTCGCCGCCATCCCCGATGAGCCGCGCCGTGGGCGGGGCGAGATTGAGCAACGCCTTGATCGCGCTCCCCGTGCGGCTGCGCGCCCGGAGTTCGAGCACCTGTCCGAGGAGGACCAGAACGACGATCACCGCGGCGGCCTCGAAGTAAATGGCAACCTTGCCCTCGTGTTGCATCGCGTGTGGGAAGAGCCCGGGCGCGAGCATCGCCACGGCGCTGAAAGCGAACGCCGCGCCAACGCCGATGGCGATCAGGGTGAACATGTTCAAGTGCCGTGTGACGACGGAGCGCCAGCCACGCCGGAAGAACGGCCAGGCCGCCCACCCCACCACGGGCGTGGTGAGTGCAAACTGAATCCAGCGCGAGGCGTGACTATCCGCCCAGGGCTGATGAGCGAGCGCCGGGATCAAGTGAGCCATCGCCAGGACAAACACCGGTAACGTCAGTGCGGCACCGATCCAGAAGCGCCGCGTCATGTCGCGCAGTTCGGTTTTCTCCTCGTCATCCGCGCCCGCAGTCGGCGACATCGGCTCCAGCGCCATGCCGCACTTGGGGCAATCGCCGGGATGAACCTGTTGCACTTCCGGGTGCATCGGGCAGGTGTAAATGACTTTGCCTGCGGCGGACGCGACCCACGCCGGATTTCGTTCCAAAGCCATGCCGCATTTCGGACAATCGCCCGGCTTGTCAGACTCCACGCCGGGACACATCGGGCAAAAATACTTTGCAGCGGCGGAAGGCTTCACGGCGGCGTGGTCGTGACTGTGACAAGCATGCTCCTCCGCCCCGTGATCATGCTCATGGTTGTGCGCCGCGTGCTTGTGCTGCGTGTGCTTCGCATCGCCATGGCCACCCCCGCCGTCGGCCTTGGCGGGCGACGGTTGGGCCAAAAACTTCTTCCGGCAGTGCTCACTGCAAAAGTAGAACGTCTGACCGTCGCGTTCAGCGTGGAGCGCCGTCGCTTCGTCCACTATCATTCCGCAGATGGGGTCTTTGGTCATGGGTTTACCTTTCGTTTGCTCCGGAGAGCGGGATGTCATTTCAACAATCTTCATTCACTGAGGCCAACGCACGCGACCTGCTTTCATTACAGTTTATTTTTACGCGGTGACCGGTCCTGGCTTTACGGGCCGGGCTTGCCCGCCTAAAGTGCTTGTTGTGAAGCGCGTTGAAGAACCGCTGCTTAAAAACCTGCAAGCCTTCGTGGCGTTCGCGCGCAGCCGCGTTGGAGATGCGCATCTGGCCGAAGATGTGGTGCAAGAGAGTTTGATAAAAGCGCTGGCATCGGCCAAAAAACCCACTGCGGAGGAAGACACGATATCGTGGTTTTACCGGATCCTGCGCCGCTCGATCATTGACCTCTACCGCCGTCACAACGCGCGCAACCGAGCCCTGGAGCGGTTTCAGCAGGACTTGCCCGATGCGCCCAGCGCTGGCGAGGAACGGTTGCTTTGTCAATGCTTCAAGCGTCTCCTGCCCGCCGTGCCGGAGCAGTATCGCGAACTGCTGCAGCGCATTGACCTCGAGGGAAATGATGTGGGCGCGGTTGCGGCGGAATTGGGTTTGACCCAGAACAACCTCAGCGTCCGGTTGCACCGCGCCCGCAAACATCTGCGGGAACAAGTCGCGGCCAATTGCCGGGCATGCAGTAAACACGGATGTCTGGACTGTACGTGCGGAGAGCCGGCGGCGGTTCATCGTCAGTGAAGGCGGGGCCCTGCCTGTTTTGATTTCTTCCGGATCATTTGATGGAGGTCAACGCTCTCCTGCCCGGTGGACTTCTCTGTTTGGTCCTGGAGAATAAGCAGTTCCTTGGTTTTGGCGGGGAGCTGGTCATGCGTTTTAGTATCTTTGCCGAAATCCTTTTCGGTGTTTTGAGGTTTTGGTTTCATGCTATGTCCTGCGCTTTGATTTTTCGCCCCCCTGCGGCATTCAAAACTGCCATCGCGTGCGCCAAGCGAAGCTTGGTGTCTCTTGCAGGGTGAGAGTCCCTGTCGGGTAAG
>CAYJNU010000564.1:0-3865 GCA_964371005.1 uncultured Verrucomicrobiota bacterium
TGCACGCCGGGATCTGTGAGGGGGGCGTCGGGCAACCGGCGTCCCTACCTCGATATCCGAGGGCATTGATTACCCGATGCTCAAGGCATTCAACCCCTACCTGCCTCCTGAGCCAAGGCCGGTCGTGACGCCTTGGAATCCGGAACTCGCGCCGTGGTGGAAAGACCTTTCCGATTCTGAGAAGAAGAGGGTTTTGCGGCAGTATCAAACCGCCATCAAGCGCCGGACAGAATACGATCAAGCAGTGGAAGTCTGGAGGAATTCGGCAGAATTTCAGATTGCCCTGCAACAACTGACGCAAGCCGTCCATGAGTTGGAACGCCGGGGGCTGCTGCAATACGACCACCAGTCAAAGCGATACGACCTCCATCCGGTGGTGCGTGGCGTCGCGGTTGGTGGACTCAAGCAGCCGGAAATACAGCGGTATGGCCAACGCGTGGTGGATTACTTTTCCCGCCAAGCCCACAGGCCCTACGCGCAGGCCGAGACTCTTGATGATCTCAAGCCGGGGCTTCACATAGTTCGCACCCTGCTGAAGATGGGGCGATTGCGAGAGGCAAACAATGCCTACCAGGGTGACTTGGCCCAGGCTTTGAAGTTCAACGTCGAGGCTGACGCTGAATGCCTGTCGCTCATGCGGCCCTTTTTTCCGAATGGATGGTCCGTTCCTCCAGACGGCTTTCCCGCAAGACCGCAATCCTACTTGGCCAATGAAGCCGGCATCGCTCTGCGTGGAATGGGCCAGTGGAAGGAATCGCTGGACGCATTCGGCGTCGCCCTGCTCACCGACCTTTGCCAGAAGGACTGGGAGAACGTCCGCACCGATCTGTGCAACATCACCTATGCGTTGAGCAGCCGAGCCAAAGCCCAAAGACACCTCGCTTTTGCATTTGATATCGCCACGCTCAAGGAAGATGCGGCAGGCGTGTTCGTTACAGGTCTGGACCTATATCAAGCGTTCAGCGAGCAGGGGCAATGGCGTAAAGCTGATGCGATGTGGAGTCTTCTTGATCCGTTGGGTCGATGTTGGCCGCGACACGTTTATCGTCCAGGAACTGCGGAGCGTGCCCGTGCCGAGTACAACTTTTACCGGGGACGCTTGACAGAAAATGACCTCGTTCGTGCCGAGACTCTGGCGAAAGAAGGCAAGAACCGGGGAGCGTTCCGGGACATAATCGCGCTGCGGGGCAAGTGGCGGCTGGAGCAAGGGCAATGGTCGCTCGCTGCAGAGAGCCTCCACGAAGCCGTCCGCATGGCGCGCGAGGTCGGAGAAGCTAATGCCGCAGCGGAAACACGGCTCGCTCTCGCCAAGTTCCACCTGAAGCAACTTCCCAATCCGAAGCAAGTGGCAAAGCAACTCAGCGAAGCCAGGAAAATCTCGCA
Organism: uncultured Verrucomicrobiota bacterium; assembly: GCA_964371005.1. Taxonomy (GTDB): domain Bacteria; phylum Verrucomicrobiota; class Verrucomicrobiia; order Limisphaerales; family MWDV01; genus MWDV01. The sequence continues at coordinate 1,384 of CAYJNU010000564.1, forward strand.
CCGCCCATTGGCAGAACTGTGGTTTGCGATTGGGGATCACGACCAAGCGAAAAAGCACGCTCTTGCAGCTTACAAGTCGGCTTGGGCAGACGGTGAGCCCTACGTTGGCCGTTACGAGGTGAACAAAGCTACGGCCCTGCTAAAGAAGCTCGGTGCTGAGATCCCCAAACTGCCACGCTACGATCCGAGCAAGGACGATAAGCTTCCTTGGGAAGACGAAGTTGCCGCTGCGATTGAGAAGCTCCGACGATCTGAGAGGCAAGCCAAGCAGACACCCAGACTGCGTAAGAAGCGCTGACTTTTGCCCAAGGATGGATTGGTCGTCACTGACGGGACTTTTTACGAGTGAAGCATCCGGAGGTGCTGGTGAGCTATCGGTGCATAGGATTCCTGGACGAGATTTATGCCATGCTGGTCGTGCGGCTGCATCACACCGAGCCTTTTCAGCAGGATCAGCTCTGGCGTCACGCCGCCGATTTCAAAACGAACACCGGGAAGCAACTCGGCGTGAAGCTGACCCGGCGCGCGCCGGGCGTGGGCGAACTGGAGGTGTATTTCGATCCGGCGGTCGCGATGGAGGGGCAGATCATCTTCAGCAAATACGTCCATGAGCACCTGTTGCAGCACGCCCGAGACGTGGAGCGGCTGCGGCATTATGTCTGCCCGCAGTGCGGCACGCCGGTGGGCAATCGCGAGGTGGCGATGAAGCGGCTCAACGGCTGGCTGCAAGGCCGGCCGCCGCAGCCCGAGGCGGGGAGCGGGTTCAAGGTCCGCAAGGGCAAGGAGGAGCCGCCGAGCATCATCTGCGTAGGGTGCGAGCAACGGGTGCCGCTCTGGGATGCGATGGAGCAGTGTTTCGCCAGCCCGGAGATTCAGCATCGCGGATCAGCGCCCTGCGCCATCCGCCGCCCTGACTCCCGCGCTTCAGAGCGTGATCACGTCACCTTGGGACGGCAGGACGGCCCCGAGCTTGAAGCGTTGTCGGATGAGTTCCGCCAGCGGTTCTCGCCCGCGCGCTTCACCATGGGTCAGCACCACTTTGGGCTTCGAGGGGGCGAGATGACTAAACCACTCCAGCAGGGCGCTTTGGCCGGCGTGGGCGCTGAAGCCGTTAAGCGTGTGGATGCTCGCCTTCACCGCCACCTCTTCGCCGAAGATTTTCACCGTCTTGTCCCGGTCCACGAGCCGGCGGCCCAGCGTGCCTTCGCCCTGGTAGCCTACGATCATCACGGCCGTGTTCGGTTGCCAAAGCCCGTGCTTGAGGTGATGCAGAATGCGCCCGGCATTGCACATGCCCGAGCCGGCCATGATGAGGCACGGACCAGGAGCGTCGTTGAGCTTCATCGAATCCTGCGCGGTGGGGGTGGGCTGGAGATAGCGATGGCGGCGGGCGATGTCACAAACGCGCTGTAGATTCTTCGCCTCCTCATCGAACAGGTCGGGATGGCGTTGATAAATCTCCGTTGCTTCGATGGCCATCGGGCTGTCGAGATAGACTGGGAATGGCTTCAGCGTGCCGGCGCAGAACAGTTCGTCCAGATGATAGAGAATCTGCTGCGTGCGTCCCACGGCAAAGGCGGGCACGAGGATGCGCGACCGGCGTTGCACGGCGTCCTCGATGATGGCGCGAAACTCGGCGAGCGTTGCCTTCAGCGGCTTGTTGTCGCGGTCGCCGTAAGTGGATTCCATGAACACCAGGTCCGCGCGCTCGAACGGCACGGCGTCACGGATGATGGCCAGATGCGCCGGGCCCAAATCGCCGGAGAAGACAACCGTCTTCGTCTTCCCGTCTTCCTGGACGCTCAACTGAATGCTCGCCGAGCCGAGCATGTGCCCGGCGCCGGTATAGCGGGCGGTGAGGCCCGGCGCGGCTTCGAAGGGCTGGCCGATCTTGACGTCCCGGAAGAGCTGCATCGTCTGTTCGACTTCACCGGCATGGTAGAGCGGTTCGACCGGCGGTTTGCCGGCGCGCTGGAGTTTTCGGTTCTGTCGTTCGATGTCGTACGACTGCACCTTGGCCGAGTCGCGCAGGATCAGTCCGGCAAGGTCGCGGGTGGCATCGGTGGCGTGGATCGGGCCCTGATACCCACCCTTGATGAGGAGTGGCAGTCGCCCGACATGATCGAGGTGCGCATGGGTGACCAGCACGGCATCAAGACGTTTGGGGGCGAGGCCCGCGGGCAAAACATTCTTCGCCTCCATGTGCGAGCCGCCCTGGAACATACCGAAGTCCACCAGCACGCGTGCGTGATCGGTTTCAACGAGATAGGCCGAGCCGGTGACATCGCCGGCGGCTCCGTGAAGCGTGATTCTCATGATTTGACTGAGTGTTCTCTGGTTGTTCTTGCGCCCGGCAGATTGTGGGTTTCCTCCGTCGTTATCGCAAGCGGCATCGCTGGCTTCTCTCAGCTCACCATCGTGCCGAACCGCAGCGATTTCGCAGGATTTTGAATCGTCTTTGCGTAGGCATGCTAGTTTCAAC
>CAYJNU010000565.1:0-3865 GCA_964371005.1 uncultured Verrucomicrobiota bacterium
TGGCAACCTCCTTGAGGATCGGGGCCAGCTTGGTGACCACCCGGGCTTGCTCACGGCGGCGGCTGAAGGTCAGGATTTGCTGGACCAGATCGCGGGCGCGCAACGCGGCTTTGAGGATTTCATCGACGCTGTTCCGCACGTTGGGCTGATTCGCGCAATCCAGGCGCAGCAACTCGGAGTGGCCCATGATGGCGGTCAGCATGTTGTTGAAGTCATGGGCGATGCCGCCGGCCAGCGTGCCAATCGCTTCCATCTTTTGCGCCTGCCGCAATTGAGCCTCCAGACCGGCGCGGGTCTCTTCCGCCCGCTTCCGCTCGGTGACATCCCGCAAAACGCCCCGGATGCGGATGGGAGCCCCATTCTTGTCCCGCACCAAATCCGCAGTGATCGCCGCGTGGAAAGCCTTTCCCGCCTGCGTGCGCATCGCCAGTTCGTAGTCGGTGACGCTGTGTCGCCGGCGCAGTTGGGTGAGGAAACGGTCGCGCTCGCCGGCGTCGATGCAAAAATCAGTGATCGCGTGTCGCACGAGTTCTTCTGGCGAGAGACCGAGCAACGCGTGACAGGACGGGCTGACCACGAGGACCCTGCCGTCGAGCGAGGCTTCGTAATAGACATCCTTGAAGCTCTCGAAGATCGAGCGGTAGCGTTCCTCGCTCTGGCGGACGGCGTCCTCCGCCGCTTTACGGGCCGTCACATCCAGCAGCGTGCCGACGGATCGGTATCTTCCATCCTCGCCCGGTCGCACCGGCTGATCGTGTCCACGGATCCATTTCAGCTTTCCGCTGGGCGTGCGAATGCGGAATTCGCGTTCCCACGGCTGAATGTCCCTCACGGCACGACGGATGGAAGCGTCCAACGCAGCCTGGTCCTCGGCGACCACCAGATTCCAACCAAGGGAGAAATCGGCGACCAGGTCTTCAGGAGTGAGTTCAAGCATCTCCAGCACATCGCCGCTGACGAAGTCGAATCCCATGACGCCATCGGGCCGGCAATAGAACCGAAAGATGATGCCGGGGATGTTGCCTGTGATTTCCTGAAGCAACCGCCCGTTTTCCTCCAAAGCTTCCTCCGCGTGCCGGTGGGTGCACCGCTCTTCGGCCTCGCGCAACTCGCGCTCAACCGCGGGTGCGAGGCGGCTGAGGTTGTGCTTCAGCAGGTAATCGTGGGCCCCACGCTGCATGGCTTCGACGGCCAACTCCTCGCCGCTGCTGTCCGAGATCAAAATGAACGGCAGGTCCAATTCCAGCCCGTTCAGAATGTTCAGCGCTTCCAAACCACTCAAGGAGGGCAGCGAGTAATCAGCGATCACGAGGTCCGTGTTCCCCTCAGCCAGAGCGGCGCGAAACGCGGCGGCCGTTTCGACCCGCCGCGACTCGATTTCAAGACCCGTCTTGGCCAGTTCCCGCAGCGTGAGTTGAGCGTCGGGTTCGTTGTCCTCGACCAGGAGAACGCGCAAGAGCCTCTTCATGCCAGAGGTTCGGTGGGGGTGGCCGGGTTGCCGGAGCACGTCCAGGCTGGGCGATGCACTGGAGAGTCCACGACCGCGTGGGCGGTTGGGTCGTTCCACCAGGCCGATACGGTCCCAGCCCTACCGCAGTAAACGTCGGCGCCCGGAGGTATGATTTGGTGCGTCAGCATCTAAGTCTTTTTGCGAGGGCCGTCTTGGTTTTGCGTCCGCCGCGATGGCGCTCACCGTCTGATTACGGCCGCCGCTTGTCCAGCACATTTTAGAAACGCGGGCGATCTGGAATCTCAGAATTCGTGGACGCGGTAGAAGCGTTGGGTGGCGGAAGGGTTCGGGTCGGTGAGGAGCAGCAACGCTCCATTGCCCGGTACCGTCGGCAGCGCCGTCCAGCTCTTGCCCGAGACGGCGTCGCCATATTCCAGCGCGTAGCGATTCCGCACGCGCGACTGGAGGATTACCCCAAACCCTCCCGGGCGCTGGCCCGGACGGAACATTGGCGTCATGTGCGGCCCACCTTCCCGCAACACCAGCGAGTGATACCTGCCCGCCGCAATCGCCACCGCCAAGGTGTCGCTTGTCACCTCGCATTGGCCGTTCCAGTTGTCACCCCACGCCACCACCGTTCCGTCCCGATGCAACGCCAGACTGTGGAAGCCACCCGCCGCAATGCCCGCCACGTCCGCCAAACCCGCCGGGGGTTGGGTCTGTCCGTGCGAGTTGTCGCCCCAGCCGATCACCGTGCCGTCGGCTTTCAAGGCGAGGCTGTGATACGCGCCCGCCGCCACCGCGACCACGTTGTTCAAGCCAGCGGGGACGACGGATTGGCCGGCCCAGTTGCCTTGGGCGTCGGTGTTCTGTCCCCAGGCTACCACGGTGCCCTCGCGCTCAAGGGCGAGACAGTGATTGCCGTTGGCCGCGATGGCCGCCACGTTGCTCAAGGGGTTGACGATAGTGCGCTGACCAGAGCTGTTGTCACCCCAGGCAATGACGCGGCCATCTTCGGTCAGGGCGAGGCTGTGTTGGGTACCGGCCGCGACGGCGATGACGCCGCACAGTTGGGCTGGGACGTCGCATTGACCTTCGTAGTTTGCGCCCCAGGCCGCAACGGTGCCGTCGGCGCGAAGGGCGAGACTGTGATAGCCGCCGGCGGCAATGGCCACCACGTTGCTTAACGAAACCGGCACGTCGCATTGGCCTTCCCAGTTATGCCCCCATGCGCTCAGCCTGCCGTCTTGGCCGAGGGCAAGCGAATGCCAGTCGCCACCCGCCAAAGCCATGACCCGGGTCATCGGGGACGGGACGAGAATCTGCCCGAAAGTATTGTCGCCTGCGGCCAAAACCGAGCTCGGAGGGTTGCTGACGGTGACGTACTCTGTGCGGACGAGGGTGTTGCTCCAGCCGGCACGGAAGGCCGTGAGGGTGATGCTGTAAAGACCCGCGGTCAGGTAATCGTGAATCGGGTTCGCGTTGGTGGTGGTGGTGCCATCGCCCAAGTCCCAAAGGTAGCTGGTCGCGCCCGAGCTGCGATTGGCAAAGGCCACGGTCAGCGGCGCCGTGCCTCGGGTGGGGCTGGCATCGAAGTCGGCCGCAATGTTCGAGGTGACCGACAGAGAGACGAGGTGGGAGGCGTTGCCCAGAGAAGTCGTGAGGTTGGTGAAGCGAATGACGTCGGAGTAGTCCCCAGGAATCAGGGCATAGGCGGCGGCGTTGAGTGAAACCGTGACATTCGTCGTCTCGCCAGCTCCAAGCGATCCGCCAGAGGCAGAGAGATCCAGCCAGGGCGGCCTCGGCCCGGCCTGCCAGTCCAAACGCGTCACGCCGCTGTTGGCCAGGGTGTAAACAAGGGAGGTCAGATCAAAAGGGCCACCGATGGCGCCGGCGGAAATGAAATCCGTGTTGGGCGTGACTTCCAGCACGGGCTGGGTGCCGAAAAAGTCAAGACGCACTGAGTTCAGCGTGCCAGCATTTCCGGCCCGGCGATCCGCGACCTTCACCGTCCACGTTCCCGCCAAGTCCTCGCCCCAATGCTGCACGGACATGAACACCCAATCGGAATAGTCGTTGCCCGTGTCATCATGCCGCTCGGCCAGCCGGCTTTGTTTGCCGCTGGGGGAGGTCAGCGTAATGGCCAGATCGCCTCGGTTGGCATGCGTGATGTTCACGGTAACGGTGACATGTTCGATCCGAAAATGCGCTGAGTGGAAGTCAAAGCTGCGGCTGACTCCCGTGCTATTGTTGTCCGGGATCGCGAGCCCGAGCGCTGCTTGATCGGAAGCGACGGTGGTCAACGGACTGAGGCATCGCCAGTTCTGAGCCAGGGCGAGCGCAGCTTCGGCGTTGACGAGACCGGCGCCGAACTTGTGATTGAAATGGAACCCCGCCCCATTGTTCACCCAATCC
>CAYJNU010000566.1:0-3852 GCA_964371005.1 uncultured Verrucomicrobiota bacterium
GGTTGGGATTCCGCTGCTGATCGTCCTCGGGTTGGGCTCGTTGGTTTTGGCGATCATCGCGACAATCAAAGCAGCCGATGGCCTGTGCTATCGCTATCCGCTGACGCTCCGGCTCGTGCCATGAAGACCAACTCACCAAGCGCACGCCAAACATGAATGCAACGCCTGACACGCACAGCAAGCTGACCGGCTATCTGCTCTGGTTGTTCGGCTTCACCGGCGCGCACCGGTTTTACTATGGCAAGCCCGTATCGGGCACGATCTGGTTTTTCACCTTCGGCCTGTTTCTCCTCGGCTGGATTGTTGACCTGTTCCTCATCCCCTCAATGGATCAGGCTGCCGACCGGCGGTTTGTAGCCGGACCGATCAACTACTCCGTCGCCTGGATTCTACTGACTTTCCTCGGTGTGTTGGGCATTCACCGCTTTTACTTGGGCAAGTGGGGCACGGGCTTGCTCTACCTGGTGACGCTGGGGCTGTTCGGCATCGGCTATCTTTACGATTACTGGACGCTCAACGCGCAGATCAGCGAACGGAACCACGCCCGCTCGGGGCGGTAGCCCGTGGCGCAGGCAACGCCCTAACGCAATGCCTAGCAGGGTTTTCTGTGCTTGAGATTCTGAGCGCCAAACGGCATCGGTAGTGATACATCAGCGCTATGCGATACTCATTGACCAGCCTGCTGCTCCTGCCTGTTGCCCTCGCTCCTGTCGCGGAGCCGTGCAGGAGCCGCGCTGGCGACACGGACCCGACCGAAGTGCCGCTGGTGCAGCCTTGGCGGCGCATCGCGCTCGATCCTGAATACAGTGGCGCCTGGGTGGTGGCTGGCGACCTGGACGGCGACGGCGCGGTGGAAATTGTTAGCGCCCGCAACGTGGACCAGAACGATGTTCACTTCACCAGCGCTGCGGTGGCGCAGAAGCTCGACGGTCAGGTCCTCTGGCGCTGGGGCAATCCCACCATCGGGCGCAAGCAACTCCACCACGATGTCGCTTGCCAGATTCACGATTGGGACGGGGAGGGTCGCAAGGAAGTCGTGCTCTGCACCGAGGGGTTTCTCGTCGAACTCGACGGCGCCACGGGCAAGGAAAAGCGCCGGCTGCCGTTGCCAAAGGACGCCACCGACTGCCTGGTCTTCGCTAATCTCTCCGGGGGACGGCACGCAACGGATGTGCTGGTCAAAACCCGCTACACCCAAATCTGGGCCTTGAACCGGGAAGGGAAGCAGCTCTGGACAGTCAAGGACCCCGGCGGCTACCGCACCGCCCACCAGCCTGTGCCTGTGGACCTCGATGGCGATGGCCGCGACGAAGTCATGGCCGGGTACGCCATGCTCAACGCCGACGGCTCGACCCGCTGGACGTTCAAGTCGCAGAAGATCGAAATCGGTCGGGGTCACTGCGATTGCTTCCGTCTGGTCCGCGCCGGTCAGACTCCGGCGGACTTCCGCTTTGTAATGACCTTCTGCGGTGCGAATGGCATTGCCCTGCTGGATGGCAACGGCCAATCACTCTGGGAAGTGACTGGCGAGCACTTTGAGTCCGTGGACGTGGGGCGGATTTGCGCCGGCACTCAAGGGCTGCAACTGGCCGTGGACATTGACCATCGCACTTGGGGCGAGGGGCCAGTCTGGGTGCTGGACGAGAGCGGCCAGGTCCGAACCCGAATCATGACCGACTACGCCCGGCATCACGCGCTGCTGGATTGGACGGGCGATGGTGTCTCTGAGATTGTGATCGCGCAACCACGCACCTTGTATGACGGAACTGGCCGCCAAGTCGCCAAGCTGGCGATGGATGCCCAAGACGACGCCACGGGTGAGGAGCGGCTGGCGTTGACCGGCGATTTCACTGGTGACGGGGTTCCCGATGTGCTGCTCACGACGCGGGCAGTGACGCACGTTTACATTTACAGGAACGAGCGCGGACTGAAGCCGAACCCACTCGCGCCCTTGGGGACGGAAGTGAACTCTACCTTGTATTGAAACGGGCGGAAAACGCCGGGAGTCTGGTACAACCTCGTCCAGCCATTGTAGTGGATTCCAGTGGCCGTGAGCGCGACAGTCTGCGCGTGACAACGACGAGAATCAGAATTCGCGAAGACCATCCTGCTGAGCCGATCTGCCCGCACTGCGGCAAGGAAGTCCAAGAGCTGGCGGCACGGCGCGTGGATTCCATCTTGGGCGTGCGCTTCCTGTACTACTGTGTCCACTGCCGGAAAGTGTTGGGCGTTTCGCACCGCAAGGGGTTCTGGATGGGATAGCGGTAAAACCGCAGGACATTCACGCGCACCCAACTGGGAGTCTCAGATGATGGCCTTGATTCAAAGTAGTGCCCTGCGCACGGAGTATGCGGTGGGCTGGTTCACGTTGGCGCTCATCAACGCCGGGCTCGCGCAAGGGAAAGGACGCAGTGGTCTGGCGTGGGGGGTGGTGTCCCTGTTGCTGGGGCCGATTGCCACGCTCTTGATCGTGCTGCTCGATTCCGTCAAAACCAAATGACGATCTTCGAGATCATCTTCGAGCTGGCCGACGTGTTTTGCTCATGGCGCGTTTACCTCTGCGTGCTTCCCGCCATTCTCTTGGCCTGGTTGCTTCACGACCATTGGCCTGAGGCCCGCTGGCTTTACTTCCTGACCGTTCCTAGCGTGATCGGCGCCCTTTTCTTGGGACTGCGATGGGACTACCATTCCTGGTAGCCAAGCGCCCTGACATGACGCCGATTCACGAACTCTTGAGCCGCGTCCAACACACACTGGAAACATGGTGAAGATGCAGTCGAAGCTGATGGGCTGAACCAAAGGACCTGTGCTGCAACGATTCACCCCCATCCTGACGTTGGTCGCGCTCTGCTGGCTGGTCTTTGCCTTCAACGCACTGTTTTGGCACGGCCAGCTCAACCAGTACGGCATCATCCCGCGCCGGCTCGCAAGCCTGCCTGGTATCCTCTGGTCGCCCTTTCTGCATGGCTCCTCCACGCACCTGGTCGCCAACACCGTGCCCTTGCTCGTCCTGGGCGGCATCGTGTGTGGCCGGAGCAAATCGGAGTTCGCCTTGGTTGCCGTGGCGGGCGCGGTGCTCGGTGGTGGATTGACCTGGCTCGCGGCGCGGAGCGCCTGCCACATCGGGGCCAGCGGGTTGGTCTTTTGCTTCTTCGGCTACTTGGCTTCGGGCGCGTATTTTCGACGCACGATCGGCGCCCTGATTCTATCGGTCGTTTGCGTTCTGGGTTACGGCGGCATGCTGCGAGGACTTCTGCCGACTTCGGGCGCCGTGTCCTGGGAGGCGCACGGGGCGGGGCTGGCGGCGGGCATTGCGCTGGCCTGGATGACCTCGAAATTGAATCCACTACCCAGGAGACTGGAAATCAAATCATCGAGCTTGGCTCGGACATTGAAACGGTGAGAAGACAGACGCAGCGGCCAGCCGCATCGCAGTTGAGCGCGGCAACCACTTCCAGCCTTGTGTTCGAGGTTCAGCCTCGCAGCCATTGGATGGCCAGCGCGTAAGCTTCAGCCTGCGGAATCGCTCGGGTTCGACTTGTTGCCGAACATCTCTTGCTCAAAAACGTGGGTCATGGAAGTCAGGACGGCGTCCTCATCTTCACCGTCAACCTCCCTCTTGCCGAAGATGAAATACCCCAAGCCAACGGAACCCCAAATCAGGGAGGCGAAAAGATGGTTGGCGTTCGGAAGGTTCACGTCTGCTCGCAACCTAACGGCCCATCCTACACCTGTCCAGCGCCCGCGCCCAAGACCGTTCGACTTCAGGCTGCATCGTGAATACCGCTTCGCTTCACGCTGTCGTGGTGCGATCAAAACTAGAGAGGGCTGTGCGATCAAAGTTAGAATGAT
>CAYJNU010000567.1:0-3843 GCA_964371005.1 uncultured Verrucomicrobiota bacterium
CGTTTGTAGAGCGTTATCGCGACGATGTCCTTGGCATTCTGCATGGCTTTGACCGACTCCGACTCCGAGGTACCTGGCGCCAGCTTTATTGTCCCCACGTTATGGAAGCCTACCTCAACGCCTGTCACATCCTGATCAAAGATTTTGGTCAGCTGGTCGAGCGCACCACCGTGGCCGTCAAAGCCAAGGCCAAAGCCTTGGCCGAAACGCTGGGGCGTCCGTTCTGTTACGTGTCTTCCAGCCAGATCAGCAAGGAAGGTCTGGTGCGGCAATTGGCTGCCAAAGACCGGGTTACTGAGGGGTTGATCGCCATCCTCAGCGCGCTTGAACCCTGTCAATCTTTCCGCGTCATCGGCAATCGCCAGACCCGGAAGATTGAACTCAAGATCGAGACCCGCAAGTGCGCTCACCTCTACTTTTACTTTGAGCACGCGCGCTTCGGATTCATGCACCTGCGACTCCAGACCTGGTTTCCTTTTCAGATCAACGTCTGCCTCAATGGGCGGCATTGGCTGGCCCGGCAACTGGACCAGGCCGGCATCGGCTATCTGAAAAAGGAAAACACCTTCTTGCGGGTTGCCGATCTGGCTCGGGCTCAGAGTTTCCTCGACGAGCAACGGAAAACCGACTGGCCCAAGGAACTGGGCGGCCTGCTCAATCAGGTGCATCCGCTCCACCGGCAGATTGGCCGGCCTTTGGGGTTGCAGTACTATTGGAGCGTCTCGGAAAGTGAATACGCCACCGATGTGATCTTCCGGGATGCCGCCAGTCTGGCCCGCCATTATCCCTCGTGGGTGCATCATGCGATGAGTTCGTTTGCCTCGCCGGATGTGATGCGCTTTCTGGGCCGTTACGTGCCGCCCAACACGGGCTTGGTGGGGGGCCAGTTTGACGGCGAAATCATCAGCGACACCAAGCGGCGCCCGGAAGGAGTGCGGGTCAAGCACAGCGTCAACGGCAACTCGATCAAGTTCTATGACAAGCAAGGATCGGTGTTGCGCGTGGAGACGACCATCGTGCATCCGGAAGAGTTTAAAGCCTATCGCCGTCCGGAAGGTCGGCCCCAGGAAACCAAGCGCTGGCTGCCTTTGCGTCGGGGCTTTGCCGATTTCCAACGTCGGGCGGAGATTTCCCGCCGGGCCAACGAGCGCTACTTGACGGGACTGGCGGCCACCAGCGGCACCATCCCGCTCTTTAAATGGGTCCAACAGACCTGTGAACCTGTCACCCGCCAGGGTCAACGCTATCGGGGGCTTAATCCCTGGTCCGTGGAAGATGGCCGGATGTTGGAACTGGTCAGCCGCGGGGAGTTCGCCCTGAACGGATTTCGCAATCGCGACCTCTGCGGATTGTTCTTCAAGCCCACCCGTGACCCGACAGAGAAAAAACGCCGCATGGGGTGGATGTGCCGCCGCCTGCGTTGCCTGCGAGCTCATGGCTTGGTTCAAAAAGTCAGCGGCACCCACCGCTATGTCGTGACCGAAAAAGGCCGCACCACCATCACCGCCTTGCTGGCAGCCCGAAAAGCTGATGTCCAACAGCTTACAAAAATGGCTGCGTAGAATTTCCCTCGAAATGAGGACTTCTTGGACATAGCACTGCGAAGCAGAACGGATTCTGAAGGCAAGCGAGGCTCACCCTGCGGGTGAAGCCGGTGGGCGGGCGGTCTTGCGCCCAATCCCTTCTCGTCCAACTTTGTGTCTTCGCGTCTTCGCTGTTCAACTGCCGTTTGAAGGTAGAGAGGTCGCGCCAGCGTTTGGAGTGCGCGTGTCTTCAGCACCGCTTTTCTCCCGCAACGTGCTGCCGTGCTTCCAGCCGGCAGGTCCGACTTCTCCGCGGGCTTCAGAATGCTCTTCCGGCACGATGCCGGAAGCACGCTGAGGACGTAGCGCAGAGTTGCACTCTGCAGTATCGCGGATTTGTAATCCGCAGCGCTTGGCGAGTTCGAGCGCGCACACAGCAGTCACGCCCTGCCGAATGCAATTCGGCGATACGGCAGATTGAAAATCTGCGCTACGACCGAAGGCAACCTCACTGCTTGAGCAGCCGGTAAAACGCCGTGGTGTTGGGCGGGCTGGAATCGGTGCAACGGAACTGGCCGTCCGGCGCCGGCGCGTTGGTGGTGAGCAACGTGGTGAGGTCCGGCGTGAACAGCACGTCGCGCCCCAGACTCCGTGGCCAATCCCTCAATTGCCAATCAGCCGGAAGAACCGGTTGGTGGGGGTGAGGGGCACGGTGGCGCTCTTCATTGCGCCGTTGGTGGTGAGGGGGTAATTGGCAGGCGACCAACTGCCGGGGCTGGCTGCGTCCGGGTTTTGCTGAAGCACGAAGCCCGCGTAGAATGTCGGCCAGGTAAGTGTCACCTCGCCACCCGAGCGAAGAATGGAGAGGTAAGGCCGCTCCAGGTAAGCCCGCGCCACGTGGGCTGAGCCCTTCCCTCCCGCCATCCTAAACCGGCCTCCCGCGTACAGGTCGCTGCCCGACACCGCCAACGCATTTACAGTGGGCGTCAATCCGCCGCCGTCGATCATCCCTGAACCGAGCGGGCTCCAACTGCTCCCATTCCATTTGGCAATCCGATTGGCCGGACGGCCGCCCGCCATCGTGAAGCTGCCCCCCGCATATAGGTCGGTGCCCGACACCGCCAGTGCATACACAGGGCCGTCCATCCCCGAACCGAGCCGACTCCAACCGGTTCCGTTCCATTTGGCGATCCGGTTGGCCGCGCTCCCGCCTGCCATCGTGAAGTCGCCCCCCACATACAGGTCGCCACCCGACACCGCCAGCGAATAGACGGCGCGGTTCATCCCCGAACCGAGCGGACTCCAACTGCTCCCATCCCATCTGGCGATGTAGTTAGCCGCGCTGCCGCCCGCCATCGTAAAGCTGCCCCCCGCATAGAGGTTGCTGCCCGACACCGCCAGATCGAACACAATGTTGTTCATCCAAGAGCCGAGTGGGCTCCAACTGTTCCCGTTCCATTTGGCGATCCGGTTGGCCGCGCTCCCGCCTGCCGTCGTGAAGTCGCCCCCTGCATACAGGTCGCCGCCCGATACCGCCAGCGAATAGACGGCGCGGTCGAGCCCGGAGCCGAGCGCTGACCAACCACTCCCGTTCCATTTCGCGATATGATTGGCTGCGCTGCCGCCCGCCATCGTAAACTGGCCTCCCGCATACAGGTCACTGCCCGATACGGCTATCGCATACACAATGTTGTTCATCCCCGAACCCAGTGCACTCCAATTGCTCCCGTTCCATCGGGCGATGTAACCGGCCGCGCTCCCGCCCGCCGTCTTGAACTGGCCCTCCACATACAGGTCGTTGCCCGACACCGCTAGCGCCTCTACGTAGTCGCTCATCCCCGAACCGAGCGCGCTCCAACTGCTCCCGTTCCATTTGGCGACAGAATTGACCGCGCTGTCGCCCGCGGCCGTGAACCAGCCCCCCACATACAGGTCACTGCCCGACACCGCCAGCGCCAACACCTGGGGGGCATCGCCGTTCATCCCAGAGCCGAGCGGGCTCCAACTGCTCCCGTTCCATTTGGCAATACACTTTGCCGCGCTGCTGCCCGCCGTCGCGAAGTATCCCCCCGCATATACCTCGCTCCCTGACACCGCCAACGCAAAAACAGAACAAGTATCCCCGGGGAAACTCAGTCCCGTGCCGAGCGGCGACCAACTGCTCCCATCCCATTTGGCGATCCGATTGGCCGCGTTGCCACCCGCCGTTGTGAAATAGCCCCCTGCATACAGGTCGCTGCCCGACACCGCCAGCGCATACACACGGTCATTCATCCCCGAACCGAGCGCGCTCCAACTGCTCCATCCCACTTGGCTACGT
>CAYJNU010000568.1:0-3833 GCA_964371005.1 uncultured Verrucomicrobiota bacterium
CTCGAATGGTGCGGCGAAGCGCCGTTCTACACGCTCGGGCCGCTCACCACCGACATCGCGCCCGGCTACGATCACATCACCAGCGGCATCGGCGCGGCGATGATTGGTTGGTATGGCTGCGCGATGCTTTGCTACGTCACGCCCAAGGAACATCTCGGGCTGCCGAACAAGAAGGACGTGAAAGACGGCGTCATCGCCTACAAGATCGCCGCGCACGCCGCCGATCTGGCGAAGGGCCATCCCGGCGCGCAATACCGCGACAACGCGTTGAGCAAGGCGCGCTTTGAATTCCGCTGGGAAGATCAATTCAATCTCAGCCTCGACCCCGTCACCGCGCGCGAGTTCCACGACGAAACCCTCCCGCAAGGGGGCGCAAAGACCGCGCATTTTTGCTCCATGTGCGGCCCGCACTTCTGCTCGATGAAAATCACCGAAGACGTCCGCAAATACGCCGCCGAACAAGGCATCGCCGAGGAGGAGGCGCTGGAAAAGGGGATGGAAGAAAAGTCCCGCGAGTTCCAAGAGAAGGGAAGTGAGCTTTACGCCAAAGCCTGATTACGCCACAATGCGGTCCATGCCTGACAACCCGGCACTTGATCTCAGTCGCCTGTGCGAAATGCACCCACGGCTTCCGGGTGATTTGGCTGCAATCATGGTCGTCCGCGCGGCACTTGGCCTACAACGGAACAAGCATGCCGACGGCGTGAACCTCCACATGGCAATCGAGAACGCAGTCTCAGGTTGCCGATTGACGTGGCCCATCGCTGACCTTGCCCACGCCAAGCAACACGATCACAACCGAATCACCGAAGATGGCGCGGAGGCAATCGCCCTTGCGGTTGCCCACAAGACGAATACGTGGCGTGTGGTGCGACGGATGCAGCGAGAGGAGCGCGCTGATTGGCTCTTGGAACACGAATCTGACGGAAAACGCAAACTGGTCGCGTTTGAGGTGAGTGGAGTGGATCGAGGGAGTATAGTGGTGCGGATGCGAGAGAAGCTGGCACAAGTTGCCCAGAGTTCCGATGTTGACCACCGTTGTGCCGGAGTCGTCGGATTCGAGCGACCAGAGGCAGCATTGAAGTCTGCGAAAGCGAAAATGTATGGACGTTAACACACTGAACGCGCTGGTCAGCAGCGCTATTTGGCGAGCCGAGCAACTCGAAGATTTGGAGTTGGACGCCGCGTTGTCAGCGTGGTCCGAGGTTTCCAAACTGGAGGAGGAACTCGCCAAGCTCAAACCAGCCGAAGACGCAGAGGGGCGAATCGCTCGACGCGGGGCAGTTCGCGCTGCGGTCAAAGCGAATGACTATGCTCGGGCGGAAGCCCTCTCCCAGCAATTTGCAGAAAACGGAGCTTCGAGGGTATTGCGCAAGGAACTGCGCGACCTCCTGAAAGTGGAGGCGAACGGCTTATCTGATCGGTTTCCGTCTGCGTTAAGGCATCACAAGCAAAGCGAAGTCATGAAGCTTGCCAGACTGGTTTTGGAGCGCGGACCATTCCTTCTGGCGGCTTAACGCGTATGCAAACTATCGCTTTCTATTCATACAAGGGAGGTGTAGGGCGGTCGCTGCTCGTCGCGAATGCTGCCCGTTTCCTCGGTATGCTTGGCAAGCGTGTTGTTGCGCTGGACCTAGATATCGAAGCGCCGGGTCTGCATTACAAGCTTGGTCGTGCAACGGATTCAGACAGCAAGCCGACAATTGCTGGTGGCGCTGTCCCATATCTCGTGGCCACGGCCAAAGGGGCGAAGAATCCACCGCCATTGCAGGAGCATTTGGTCAAGTTGGCGTTACCAGAAAACACTGAAGGCTGGCTTCAACTCATGCCCGCCGGGCCAGCACCCCGCCGCGAATACTGGACCGCTTTGAAGCAACTGAGGGAACGGCTTCGTTTTGACGAACCAAGCGGAAAAGGACTTGCCGCACTCCTAGACCTCCATGCTCGCATTGAGGATGAACTGAAGCCCGATTATTTGCTGATTGATTCGAGAACAGGTGTCACCGAACTCGGTGGGTTGGCCACGACAGCTCTCGCTGACTGTGTCGTTTGCCTTCTCGTTCCAAACCAGGAATCGGTTGATGGAACTCTCGCCATTGTCGAAGCCCTCAAAACATCCTCGAAACAAACGGGGCGGGATTCCATTCGGATTGTGCCAGTCGTAGCGAGAACGACGGATGACCTTGCAGAAGAAGGCAGATTGGCAGAGGGCATCAAACGCTTGGTCGAGTTGGGAGAAGGGCACGTCACAGACAACAAGAAGAAACCAGAGCCTTTTGTGCTTCCGCACGACAGCGCAATCGGGGCGACCGACAAAGTGGTTGGTGGCGAGAAGAAGGCGAGCACGTTCTCCCCGCTTCACAAAGCCTATCTTGAGTTGTTTCAAAATCTCTTTCCCCAATCACGAAAAGAAACTGAAGATGCGCTTCAGCGTATTGAAGCGGTCGCGGAGCTCAGGGATAAGTTAACGGAACGCCGCGAAAGGCGTTACAGGTCGCGGGGAAGTGCTGCGTTCAAGCCTTGGGAAGACTCGGCAATCGAGGAAGGTGTGGTCATCAAGTCCAAGCAAGATTCCAAGACCAGCCGTTACGCTGACATTGTCTGTCGTGGTGCGAGCGGCGAAGTTCTCCTTATAGGGGAATATATTTCGGAGAGCAAAGCGTTGGAGGTGCTGGAGTTTTGGTCGGAGCACAGCAAGGCGCGTTGCGTCATCTTGCTTTGCAGGAAGAATCAATGGACCGAGACGAAGACCTATTGCAGGTCAGACGATTGGGGAGC
The DNA here is from genome assembly GCA_964371005.1 of uncultured Verrucomicrobiota bacterium. Lineage (GTDB taxonomy): Bacteria > Verrucomicrobiota > Verrucomicrobiia > Limisphaerales > MWDV01 > MWDV01. The sequence goes on from CAYJNU010000568.1 coordinate 2,779, forward strand.
AAAACTGCAACCTGCGGAGCGTTACGAACCTCCTGCCCCGATTGAATTTGAGATTTACGAAAACCCCGGACACAGGTCGGTTGATGAGCTTCTGGAGGCGCTGCACCGCGGCAACGAGAAACTGGTTGGCGAGATGATTGCCCAATGGCGGGAGTGCATGACTGTGGACGAGATGAAAGGGCCTGGCCGATGGCGTCCAGTCGAAGCGCGCCGGATACTCGATGGTCTTGCCGCAACTGAGAAAACCGAAGTGGCTGTGGAAATTCTTCGGCAAGCTGCCCGAGTTCGCTCCAGCAATTCGGATTACGATGATTTCGAGATGAGACGCGGAGGTTGGATGTTCGCTGCGTTGACAACCGACGAACTGTTCGCTCCTCTCCTTTGGCGGTTGCCAGTGGAAGCGGCGTTTCGTTATTTAAGCCGACCGGAACATCCAGGATGGTCGCCATGCCTTGCTGCTCACAAATTACTAGGTGAGGAAGTGATGGGGTTACGCTACGATCCGGTGCGAAGCGCAATGAAGGATACAGACTTGCTCGCCGCCCAAATGCCAGAGGAAAAAGCCGAAGGAGGCGATGATGACGAGAGAGCACTCCATCGGGCTTATGGTCGGTTGTTTCACAACGAACCATTCCGGCTTTGTGAAGAACCGCCGCCGTTTTTGCTCTGGGATGAGCAATTTCGAGAGCAACGCTACTGGTCCGGGGACTTGAAAGACATCAACGAAAAAACACGCGCCAATGCGAAGAAGCTTCTAGGCGACGCGTCACGCCTAAGAACTTGGTTGCGTGGCAAGATTAGCAGAAGCGCGTTGGTTACGGGCGGTCTGCTCGGTCGGTATGAGCCGTCATCTCATCGAACTGAACTTTATCCCGCGATCATCGAATCCCTATCACCGCTACTCGGGATGCAGCCGCGCTACCTCAAGAGCGTTGTTTTCATTCAGCTTTCCGTTTTCGCTGTCGCTCACCAAGCCCGCGATTTCGACGGACAACCAGGTTTTGGCTTTGCTGTCAGTTCAAGCGCCAGTCCCTTCCAACGAGAAAGCCCAGCCC
>CAYJNU010000569.1:0-3825 GCA_964371005.1 uncultured Verrucomicrobiota bacterium
ATACTGATGCGCTCGAAGGCGGCGGAACAGTGCTGGCCACGATCGGAACTCAGGGGGATCCGGCCTTCGGTGGCATGGTGATTGGTCTCTGGGACAAGGGTGCCGTGATTAACGGCGGGACTGACGTGTTGGGTGGTTGGAGGATGGTTTTCCTGAGCGGCAGCCGCGAGGCTAACGGCGTGAGTTCCGAAACGGCGGGAATCTACGATTTGAGCGCTGACGGCGCGAAGTTGTTCTTAAACAGTGTGGACTACTTTGTTTCGGTCGTTCCTGAGCCCTCCACAGCCGCGCTGTTTGCCATCGGTGGGCTGGCCCTGCTGCTGCGCAGGAAGAAGGCGTGACAGCTTGCTCGCTCTCGGGCGAGATGGAGTTTCGTCGAAAGGCGAGGAGTGTAACATTCCTCGCCTTTTGCATGGCCGCAAAGCGCCCAACTCAGAGAAGGTTGCAGAGTTTCAAACCCAAACATCGCAGCCCTGAATACAGAGTTCCTGCTGCAATAGGCGATGACGCTGCACCAATCCTCCTGAGAGCAACCCAAGGCCGACCCGCGCTTGGTTCTCACGCTCAACAAACCGCTCTGATTCCTCGGGCAAGGAGGGGTGCGCATCGCGGCACCCGTCATGCCGGATCGGAAGCCCTCCCCTGACACCTGTTGCCGCCCCCACGATTGCACCAGCGAGCTACGCTGTCAGCGGCGGAATGAAAGTGGCGGAAAACAAGCGGTTTGAAATTCCGTTTTCTTCCGGGGCATCTTCTTCGTCCCCTTCACACTGAAAGGTCTTCTTCCTTCTTCGGACTGCATGTTCTTGGGGGTCTGCTTTTGCGTTTTCTTGCGGATCGTATTCTTCGCAGGTTCGGCTCGTCATGAGCCGCTCTCCAACGCGACGAAAATGCCGTCATTGCAGCAGGTTTTTTCTTCCCGACCCGCGGACGGTCGATCGTCAGCGCTACTGTTCGCAACCGGGTTGCCAGCACGCCAGACAGCACGCCAGACAGCGTCGCTGGCTGAGGAAAGACGGCAATGGCGATTACTTCCTGGGACCTCGCGCCGTGGAGCGCGTGCAGGCCTGGTGAAAGCTCCATCCGGGCTACTGGCGCAAACAGAACCGCTCATCTCGCAAGGGTCAAGTGGTTGCGGATCAAGGACGTAACCCGGATCAGCCCTCTTGTAACGTACCGAGAGGACTGCCCCGTACGATACAAGAGGAGTGCCTGACGCAAGACCCTGCTTTTGTGGGGCTTATCTCCATGGTGACGGGCAGTACGTTACAAGAGGAGATCGCGGCCACCGCGCGCCAGCGGTTACTTCGAGGGCGGAACATTCTGGGCTTTGTCAGCCCGCAAACCGATGCAAAACATGATCAAGAAACATCTCTTGCCTCAACGGCTGCGCCTCATTCCCCCGAGCTTCAGTTGGGTGGACCATCGCCTGGTCCGCCATGAATATCTGGCCCGTGCCGATCACCGCGCCTGGACTCTGTAACTGTTCCTGGTCACCGTCGCTGACGCCCAGGGCCTGAGCCTCTATTCCGAGGCCGCCATCGGTCGGCGGCTGACGATGGACTTGGTGACGCTTTCGGCGGCGCGACAGCAATTGACCCAAGCCGACCTCATCGCGCATCGCCAACCGCTCTACCAGGTTTTGTCCCTGCCGGAGGATCCGAAAGCTCCCCCCGCGCCGGAGCCGCCACGAACGGGCCAAGCCCAGTCGGTCGCGACCATCTTGCGCCGCGTGTTGGCAGGAGGCGGCCAGCGATCGCTTACGAAACGTTCTGCCGGCTGCGTCAACTGCGGGAGGAACAAGGCTTGAAGGTCTCCCAGATCGCCGCTCAACTAGATCTCGATCCCAAAACGTTCGCCTGCCTGGCTTCAGACAAACGACGGAACGACCAACTACGGTACTGCGCGTACCCGTTCGAGGTATGCATCCAATCGCTTCGCAGAGACAGGGTCCGCGGTGCCGAGTTCCTGAGCGAAAAGGGAGACTTTGTATTCCTCCACCTGCCAGCGGAATGCCTCTGCGGCGCGGCGGCCTTCCAGCGATTTGGGCGGGGTGGCGGCCAGTTGCCGCACGGCTTGCTGATACGGCGCAAGCTGGGCAGCGCGCTCCTGATCCTTAGCGGGTTTCAGCGCGGCGCGTTCGATGCGGATCAACAGGGCCTTCAAGTAACGCGGCATCTGGGCGAGGCGTACAAAGGGAATTTGCTTCAGGAAACCCGCCGGTAGCAGCACGTCCAGGTCGGCGGTAAGCGGATGTCGTGCGGCGGGTGCGGCGGGTTGGCCGAGCTGGCTGAGATCCGTGAGCCGCTGCGGGCGTGGCACCACCGGCGCAACGCTGTTGCCGAGCTTCGCGGCGATCTCCTGACGAAGTTGCAGGATGGCGCGCAGGTTGTCGGCAAGCTGCGTGGGCAAACCGCGCAAGCGCTCGCGTGCTGTGGCGACGGCGGCTTCAAAGGCTGCCTGGGTCAGCGCCGGCAGGGGCGACGCGGGCAGTACGTGACGTTTGAGATGTTCAAAGGCGGAGGCCTGCAAGTCATCGCCGGAACCGAGCGGAGCGTAGAGCGCGTTGAGTTGTGTAAGCGTCCGCAAATCCCGCTGCAGCCAGGCCAGGTCCTTCTGAAGGGCCAGTTCGACCAGTCGCGCCACGCCGGAGAGGCTGGCTTCCCGGGCGAGGTCTGCGCTGCGGAAGAGGCGCACGCTCACATGTTGTTCCTCCACGGCCAGGCCCGGCCACGCATGGACCGGCGCTCCCGGCGTCTCAGTCACGGTGATGCGCTCGGGCAAATCACCGAAGACCCAGCCACTGACTGCCGGGCGTTCCCACTTCGCCACCGCGCGCTGCCACGCCTCACTGCCTTCCGTGGACGTCGCCTTCACGTCTTTCAATTGCGCCCGGAGTTGCTCCAGATTGCGCCCCGTCCCAAGCGACTTGCGCTTGTGATCCAGCACCTCGACGCGTGGACGCAGATGCGCGGGAACGGCGTCGGCACGCCACGCGGTGGGCGGCACGGTCACACCGTAACGGCGCAGAAGAAACCGGCCCAAGTCGGCGCATAGCGAATCGCCGGACGGCTGCAACTCGCGGACGATCTCGGCGATCTTGGGTTCCATGGGCTGCAATTCCCGCCGCAGTGCGCGGGGCAGCGAGCGCAACAATTCACCCACCTGTTCAGCCCGCAAACCGGGCACGGACCACTCGACCGCCGCGGGCGAGAGCGATCTCGCCAGCTCCACCGGCAGTTGGACCGTCACGCCGTCCCATTCCTCCCCCGGCGCGTAGGCGTAGCGAAGCGGCATGGGCTGCTCGGCCAGATGCACGGCATCGGGAAACGCCGTGGCGTCGTAGTTCAATTGCAGATCGCCGAGGAGGTCCGCTTCGGTGGCGCAGAGGAATGCCTGGTCCGGACGGTCACGCAGCAGCCGGTTCAACTCATCGAGCGAGGACACGTTTTCGATGCGCGCCGCGTAGAAGTCGCAAAACGCCTGGTCCAACTCCACCAGGCCATGGTGTCGAGCGCGGGTCTGGAGGTTCTCGATCTTCTGGCGCAAGGCACGGTTGTGCTTGAGGAACTTGTATTGCGCGGGCAACTCCTTTTGTTCGGTCGCCGATGAGAGGAGGCTCTCAATGATCTCTGCTTTCCAATTGCCGCGCCCGGTCCGGGAAGAATGAGCCTCCTCACGTCGGCTGCTACGGGCTGAGGTAACTTCTTCCTCCACGAGCGCCGCACGAATGAAGATGGCCGTGGCTTCGCTGGCATTGATGTTACCGTAGGCGACCTTGCGCCGTTGCACTTCCAGACCGTGCAACGTGACGATCTCGTCCAC
>CAYJNU010000570.1:0-3768 GCA_964371005.1 uncultured Verrucomicrobiota bacterium
CCCGAGGACGGGCGCACTCCGGTCTTGTCGCGTATCCTGCGGTTCGCTCAGTAAGACCCGCCCTGGGGTTGGAATTGCCGTTTGGCTCGTCTCACTCCTTGACGGCGCGCGTCCAAGCCGGAACAATCCGCCCACCATGCAATCACGAATCATCTTGCTTTTTCTTGGACTCAGCCTTGCTGCGTTCACCTCCTGCCGGACGCCGCAAGTCAAACCGGTTGATCCTGCGTTGTCGAAGTTCCACCCCGTCCCCGCGCCCAAAAGCGCGAGGCTGGTTGTAAAGCCGGGCGACCGCCTCGCGATCTGCGGCGACTCGATTACCGAGCAGAAGATGTATTCGCGGCTCATTGAGGATTACCTGACGATGTGCGTGCCGGAGTTGGGCGTGACCGTCCGCCAATACGGCTGGGGCGGCGAGCGCGCCACGGGCTTCCTCGGCCGCATGACGAACGATTGCCTCCGGTTCAAGCCGACCATCGCCACCACCTGCTACGGCATGAACGATCACGAATATCGCACCTACGAAGACCGGATCGGGCGGACGTATCGCGAGAAATCCGCCGCCATCGTGGAGGCCTTCAAAGCCCACGGGGTGCGAGTCATCCAAGGCTCGCCCGGCTGCGTTGGCAAGGTGCCCGGCTGGGTCAAGACCGCGCAAGGCACGGTGGAAGATCTGAACCTGAGTCTCTGCACGCTACGCAATATCGGTGTCGAACTCGCGCAGCAAGAGAAAGTGGGGTTCGCGGACGTCTTCTGGCCGATGCTCACCGCGGGCCGCGCGGGCCAACGGCTTTACGGCACGAACTTCTTTATCGCCGGCGCCGACGGCGTGCATCCTGACTGGGCGGGCCAGACGGTCATGGCCTACGCGTTTCTCAAGGCTTTGGGCCTGGAAGGTGAGATCGGGACGCTCACGGTAAATTTGGGGCGGAATACGATGAAAGCCACGGACGGGCACGCAGCGCGGTCCGAGGGGAACGGCGAGTTCACGATCACAAGCTCGCGTTACCCGTTTAGTGTCTGCCTGGACAACCTGATGACGGATGCGAAAATCGCTCGGGCTTATCCGAAGTGCGATGACGCAACGGGTGTCGAAACGGGCAGCATCCGAGCGGCGCTGCCACTGATTCCGTTCAACCAGGAGTTGAATCGCTTCACTTTGGTTGTGAAGAACGGCAAAGCGGCGGCTTACCGCGTGATGTGGGGTGAATCGAGCCAGGTTTTCACCGCGGCGCAGCTTCGCCACGGCGTGAACCTGGCAGCGGAGTTCTCGCAGACGCCTTTCGGCGATGCCTTCGCTCGAGTGGACGCGGCGGTCGCGGCCAAACAGGCGTTCGAAACGAAGCAGATCAAACAAATCTTCCATGGCGCGGACGGCAAGTCGGATATGGAAGGGGCGGTCGTTCGCACGGAGCAGGAGCGTGAACCGCTGGCCTCGGCGATTCACGCCGCGTTTCTGCCGGTGACCCACACCATCAAGATCATCGCTGAGTAGGCGATCTTGTTGCCGTGGCCGAGGGCGGATCGCCTTCGACTCCTTCGCAGAGAAGGTGACGGATTTCGAACCGGGTGGAGATGCCTCGCTGCAAGTTCGGTTGAAACTCAGGGGAAACTCCGCCAAGTTTTCGCCTGTGAACCTGAGCGACGATCTGGATGAACTGATGATTTGCCGGCTCGACACCGCGCACAAGGCGGTCGAACCCTGCACCCTTGTCATCTTCGGCGCGAGCGGCGATCTCACTTCGCGCAAGCTCATACCGGCGCTCTTCCATTTGTTCAAGGAACAGCAACTGCCGGCGGAATTCCGGATCGTGGGCTTTGCGCGACGGGAAAAGAGCGACGCGGAGTGGCGCACGGAATTGCGCGAGGCGCTCGGCCGATTCTCACGGACTCAACCGGTGGACGCTGCCGTGTGGCAGGACTTTGCCGCCAAGGTGTGTTATTGCCAGGGCGATTTAACGGACCTTTCCGGTTACGCCGGCCTGCGGCAAAGGCTGGAGTTGTTTGGCCAGCCGGAGCTGCGTCAACATCTGCTGTTCTATCTCGCGGTATCGCCCAGCCAGTTCGGGCCGGCCGTGGAGCAGTTGCACGGGGCAGGGTTGCTGGATCGGGAGGGCGGGTCAGGTTGGCAGCGGGTGGTGGTGGAGAAGCCGTTTGGCCATGATCTGGCTTCCGCGCGAGCATTGAACGCCGAACTGACGCGGTTCCTGCACGAGCAGCAGGTTTACCGGATTGATCATTACCTCGGCAAGGAGACGGTGCAGAACATCCTGATGTTCCGGTTCTCGAACTCCATTTTCGAGCGGCTGTGGAATCGCGAGACCGTGGATCACGTGCAGATCACCGTGAGCGAGAAGCTCGGGGTGGGCGAGCGCGGCGGTTATTACGAGGAGGCGGGCGCATTGCGGGACATGGTGCAGAATCACCTGCTGCAAGTGTTGGCGCTCGTGGCGATGGAGCCGCCGGTGTCGCTCGAAGCCGAGGCCATCCGCGACGAGAAGGTGAAATTGCTCAAGTCCATTCGGTCCATGCTCCCTGAGCAGGTGGCGAGGCAGGTGGTGCGGGGGCAATACGTGAGCGGCGCGGTGGGCGGCCAACCGCACCCGGACTACCGGCTGGAAGCCAGGGTGAAAGAGGATTCGAACGTGGAAACGTTTGTGGCGCTGAGACTGTTCATTGACAACTGGCGCTGGTCCGGCGTGCCGTTTTATCTGCGCACGGGCAAGTGTCTGCCTGTCAGCGCGAGCGAGATCAGGGTGCAGTTTCGTCTCGCACCGCACGTGTTGTTTGCCGCCGCGTGCGGATCCAAGCTCGATCCGAACGCGCTGACGCTTCGGTTGCAACCGCATGAAGGAATTGACCTGCGGTTCAATGGCAAGATTCCCGGCACGACGGTGGAGGTGCGACCGGTAAGAATGCACTTCAGCTACGATGCGGAGTTCGGCGCCTACACCCCGGAGGCCTACGAACGACTGCTCCTCGAGGCAATCGCAGGGGATGCGACGTTGTTTATCCGGCGTGACGAGGTGGAGACGGCCTGGCAGATCGCCGACGCCGTGCGGGCAGGCTGGGATGGGAAACCCCTCTCACCGGAAGAGTTTTATGCCGCAGGCACATGGGGGCCGGCAGCAGCAGATGCGTTGCTGGCTCGCAGCGGCCACGCTTGGCGTGAACCGCATTTGCCCCAGTGAATCGGCAAGGGGCATCCTGATGGCACAACCGAATTTGATTCAGTTCCAGAACGCCGAAGAACTGGCGCGGGCAGCGGCTTCGGCCTGGCTCGATACGATCTCGAAGGCCAGCCGGGTAAGGCGAGTTCATTGCGTGGCATTGTCTGGAGGACGGATTGCTGGGACGCTCTTCTCCGAGGTCAGCCAGCAGTCAAGGGCGAGAGACATTTCCCTGGGCCACGTTCACTTCTTTTGGGCAGACGAGCGGTGTGTGTCGCCGGATGATGTTGAAAGCAATTATCGCGTTGCCCGCGAACTGCTCTTCAACCCGTTGGGCATCACCGAAGCGCGCGTTCATCGCGTCCGAGGTGAACTAGCGCCAGATTCTGCCGCTCGCGAGGCCGAAGCGGAGATTCGCCAGACCGTTCCGCTCACTGCGGATGGGCAACCAGTCCTCGATCTCATTCTGCTGGGGATGGGTGAAGACGGTCATGTGGCGTCGCTGTTCCCGGGCGAACCAGAGACGGTCATGTCTAACCCGACGGTCTATCGCGTGGTGAGCGCGCCGAAGCTGCCTGCGCGACGAGTGACCCTGGGT
>CAYJNU010000571.1:0-3752 GCA_964371005.1 uncultured Verrucomicrobiota bacterium
GTTGGTGGACCGGGCCGTGTAGCAGAGTGGCGCTGCCGTGTAGGTGCGCGCAGCCAAAGCCTCCTCGTTGAGGCGGATCAGGCCCGACGCCCGCCCGTTCCATAGCCTCCCCAAGCTCACCCCCCAGCGGAACGCACCCAGCGCCGGCGCTGTGTCCCGGCCAGGACCAATCTCCGGAACAAGCCCATCACCGGGCGCGAGCACATTGGCCGGGTCTTCGTCCCGGCTCCATTGATCCTCCAGCTTCAGCAAGCTGGCTGGTCGGAACCCGCGATCCGGGCGCACTTCCACTGTGTAATTCGTCGCGTTGTTTCCCGCGCTCTCAAATTCCACCTCCAACAGATTTGTCTGAGACAGCGCGTTCAGAAACAACCGATACGGCTTCGGCACGGATTGCGGCCCCTTCTTCGGCATCACTTGCCGGGGCACGAACGGTTCCAGCTTGATGCTCACCGAGCCCACGTTGCCTCCGGTTACTCCGAGCGTGTAGGGTTCGTGCGGTTCCAATTGTGCCGTGAAGCTGTTCGTGGTTGAGTCCACGTCCAAGCCCGCGCCGGTGTTCGTGAAGGTATTGCCCGCTAGGCTGACATAAACCTCAGTACCGCTCCCGGCTCGAACGCTCACCTGCAAGGCAAGCGGTGATTCGATCGGGCGTTGCGCCCAGCGTTGCCAGGGTTCGACAGACTGTGTCGCGCCGCGGGCCTGCCAGCAGGCAAGAACGAGAAGCGATCCCAGAAGTGACCGGAAAACGTTGTTGTTCATGGTAGTTTTCTCCCTACAGGTTTTGTGGCGTGGTTGTCAGCGAAGCGGGGTGAAGATTTGGAACGGCGCATTGCCACTCAGCCCATTCAGCGAGTTGTACACCGTCGGGTTCAGTCCCCAGCGGAATTCCCACAGGTTCGTGATGCCATCGCCGTCGCTGTCGCCGTCCGCTCCCTGGTTCAGGTTGCCGAAGTACTGCATCTCCCACGCGTCGGCCAAACCATCACCGTCCAGGTCCTGTGAACCGTCTCCATCCAGATCGGGATTGAACACCCCGGCCCGATCCCACGCCGCCCGCCCGCTGTAGAGGGCGAAGGCCATGCCTTCGATGATCTTGCCTTCCAACCCCACCTTGCTCGCCGGCACCTGCAGCCGCACCCACTGATTCGAGCCCGGCAGCGTGCCGATGTTCGTCCGGCTGATCGTGCCGTCGGTCCCGCCGCTGATGGAATTACCTCCCCAATAGGCCCGGTGCTCCCAGGAATAGGAACCGTTGCTCTCCAGCGTCTGGAACTGGAGCATCACCTCGGTCGGCGGCTTGGTCGGGTCCAGGTTCACGTAGGCATAAAGCACGTCCCCGGTCCCAGGCCGGATGACCGACAACGCGCGCTCGAAATAATGCTGGTGCATCGTGTTGGTGGTGTTCGCGCTCACGCACAGCTTGCTGCCCGTGTTGGGATACACGGTGCCGCCGTTCCAACCCACGCCGTCGCTCCACGAACTCACCCAGGTCCAGTTGTCTCCGCCGCTGGTGTACTGGTAACCGCCGAGCGGGGTGGCGTCCTCCAGCCACGCGATTTCCGCGTCCAACCCATCGGCCACGCCGTCGGCATCCGAGTCATACCGTTGGGGATCGGTCCCGGCCCGGTATTCGCGCCCGTTCGTCAGGCCGTCGTAATCCGGGTCCTCGTTCGCCGCCGGATTCAAGTTACCGAACCACTTCAGCACCCAGGCATCCGGCAGGCCGTCGGCATCGCTGTCCAACACATCGCTCGTATAGGCGATCTGGATTCCGCTCAGGTTGTTATAGCCGTATTTCGTGTGCTTGGCCTGGAAGACCACGGGCACATTCGAGGACACCGTCACGCCCTTGATCGCCACGTATTGCTGGGCGTATTCCCACGCGTTCGAGGTCGGTCCGTACCCTTGCAGGCTCGTACCCTTCATCCCCCAGTTCACGTTGTCACTCCACAACTCGAACACGGCGTTGTCATCGGGATTCGGCGTGTGCCCGTAGAAGTAGAAATCGCACCGGCCCGAGGGCAGGTTGGTGAAGGTAACGGTGATATTCCCACCGTTCTGCGCGTAAATGTAGCTGCGGAACATCAGGTCCGGCAGACTGTTTCCCCAACTGCCCGGGCCGTTGCGAACGATCATGCCGACGGTTGACAGGTTGGAGTTGGCCCAGCGCAGGCCGGCCAAGCTCACCGGGTTCTGCGACGGATAGTAGCAGCCATTCCAGAAATCGCTGCTCGCCAGACCCACGACAGCCAAGCCCACCTTGGTTGAGGAGTTACCGCCGAAATTCACGTTGAGCAGGTTGGTGAGGGCCGGTTGTTCGGACGGAATCGCCCCCGCCGGCACGATCTGCAAACCACTCAATGAAGCAATGTTCGCCGGATCGGGATACGCATCCAGCGTGATACTCTGGTTCGTCACCGCAATGTTACGGAAGCGCACATACTGCTCGCCTTCATCCCAATACGCGGAATACCAGCCGTCGCCCCAGCGCGTGGTGTTCTTGGTCCAAAGGCTCACGCCCGCCCGCTTCAACTCGATCACCGGCGATCCTGCACTCGACGCCCGCGTGGCGTACACGTAGAAGTCATACACGTCGGCCGGCAGGTTCGTAATGGTCACCACAATGTGACCACTGTTCGAGGGGTAAAGGTAGCTGGCGTACATCGGATCGAGACAGAACGGATTGTCGGCCGTGCCTTGGGCGTTGGTTATCGTCAGCCCCACCGTGGACGCCGAGCCGTCCGACCACGTCAGATTGGCGCGCGCGCCAAAGTTCGAGCCCACGTTGGTGTAGCAGTTCCACTGGTCACTGTCGTTCTGACCCACCGCCGCGCCGCCGGTCTTCTCGGCGTCCGCGAAATTCACGTTCAACAACGGCGTCACCACGATCAGGTAATCCAGTACCACGCCCGGCGTCGCGTCCACCGCCACCTGCGCCAGCGTCATCGTTTCCCGCAGCTGCACAGGCGAGTTCACGGATGCTGAGGACTCCGTTTGCGAGTTCGCCGCCATCTGCCCTTCATCTTGCGGTTTCCTCGCCGGCGACCGGCAGGCCTGTAACACGTCCTTGAAATCCTTCACGGCTCGCGCCCCCTCCGGCACACTGGCCTCCGGCAGCGCCTCCAGTTGCGGTTGGATCAGCGCATACGGCGTGGCCTCGACCAGGCACTGCCGGGCTTCGCCATCTGCCCCCCTCAACACCTGCCAGGCTTTCCCCACCGGGACGTAGCCGCCCGCCTTCCCCAACGTAAACGCTTTGCCCGCCACAATCCGCATCGAGCCGAAATTCACGGTTTCATCGCCCAGCAGTGCCTCGCCGCTCGCCACGCCGCCCGCGTAATACGGCCGCAAATCCACCACGTTCAGCGTCCGCCGCGGCTCGGGCCACGTCTCGAACTCCGTGATCACGCCCAGCCGGGCCTCCCGCCCGTTCAGACCGAACGACTCGGGCGGAGCAAGCTTCCGGCGGATCACAACATCTTGCTCTAACGACGTCGCTGTGTAGGTGTAAACGAGATCCCCAACCGCGTCATCGAATGCATTCCGATAGATCACCCGGTTCGGGGGCAGCAGTTCGCCCACACGTTCTTTCACTTCGGCCAACATGACGCTCTTGCCGCTGTTCGGCTCGAAGTAGCAGAGGCCCACGACATGACTCCGCAATTCCTCGCCCGTGGGCAGGCGCAGGCTGATCGCCAGTTGTGTTCGGCAGGAAAGGTGCTCCGCGAGGGTTTGCGCGGGCCCGCGAT
>CAYJNU010000572.1:0-3671 GCA_964371005.1 uncultured Verrucomicrobiota bacterium
GGGTCAGACAGAGGACATGACGACGTCCGTGGATGGTTGCGGCAACGGGTGAGGAATAGCTGGCCAGTTTTTCTTCGCCGCTCCAGCGATAAGGCGACTCCCCCCGCCAACCCAACGTGGCCATGCCCGACCAGTTTGTGCGCCCCACGTTCTCCCATATCGTTTTCCCAGTGTGCGCGTCGAAAGCCACCACGCCGGAGTTCGGCTGACCGCCAACCATGACGATCAACTTGTCGCCTTCGAGCAGCGGCGTGCTGCCGACGCCGAAGAACGGTTCGGGCACGGTCCAGTCCCTGGCCGTGTCCCGCTGCCACACGAGCTCACCGGTCTGGAGATTCAGGCAGAGCAGCCTGCCCTCGGCCCCGAAGGTGTAACACCGGTCTGAAGTCAGGAGTGGCGTGCAGCGCGGGCCGTTGTTGTAACCGAAAGGATCGCGGAAGCGGCTGGGGTCGCCGCGCCGCCAGAGCGACTTGCCCGTCCGAGCGTCGAAGGCTTCCACGATCTCTTCGTCTTGAAGCCGATGATGCAACACCAGCCGGTCACCGATCACGGACGGGGCGCTGTAACCTGAGCCAATCTGCCTTTCCCACACGACGGGCGGGCCACCGGGCGGCCATTGTTTCAGTAAGCCGGTCTCGCTGGAGGCGTTGTTCGCTTGCGGACCGAGGAACCTCGGCCAGTCCGTCGCCTGCGCTGCGCTGCAGGCGATCAGGCACGCACCCGCGAATACAACCGCCTTGGCTGCGGTTTCACGCCAGACCAGGCGGCGCAAGAAAGCAGGATCACCATGCACGATCGAATGGATAGCACCACGACCCCCGAGCTCCAAGCCAATGCAGCCATGTGTCGCCAAGCCGGATCACCGGGCATCGGCATCTGCCAATGCGCCGCGGCTTGTGGCGTCCACATTCATGCTGCCGATGCCGTTCATCGAACGCAGTGAATCTCGACCACCGGCTTTAGCACTTCCAATCCCGCCTTGCGCATCAGACCAGGCAGAGTTTGGCGTTCACGGTTCAGTTCGAGTTTGTTCTCTTCGATACGCAAGCCGGTGGTGGAACAAACCAGGATGCCCGGCAGGGAGCAGTCCTTGATGGTGTTGCCAGTGATGGTTAGGTTTCGGTGCGCCCCGGCGGAAGCAATCTCACCATTGCCAGCCGTAGCTTCGACGCAAATTGGGATGCCCAGACACCCTTCGATGACGTTGCCGCTGATTTGTAAATCGCTACTGCTACCCGCCTCCAGCCACCAGTATTCCGGTGCAACCAGGATGGCGGACATTTCGCAGCCCTCGATCCGGTTGCCGATGATTTGCCCGTGACTGGCTTTGACGAGGATGCCGCGGGAGCGGTTGAAGCCAAAGTCGCACCCTCGCACCGTAAAACCATTGCCAACGCGATTGGCCGCACAAATCACCCCTCCCATCTCCATGCGCGTACCTCGGTCCAAGCTGACTCGGAATGCCTTGTTGAGCGCAGCGGTGGCCGTGCGCAGGCTCTCATTCATGCGTTGCTTGAGCAGGAACGCACGCTCCTCATCTCGAATTGCGCCGTCAGGTTGGATGGAAACCACCTTGGCATCGGCCAGGCGCTGGCCATCATAGGCCACGAGCTCCACCGGATCGCCGGTTTGGATGTTCATCTCGTGCTTGGCAAGGACGCGCAATTCCCTTCCCTGCGACCCCATCACCATGTGGTAGTCACCGCAGATGTTCACGCAATCATCCCCCATGAACCGGGCGGCGCACTCGATGTAGGCCGGACCTTTGATGGCGTGCTTGCTATGGAAAGCATCGGCGTTGAGGGAGCGCAATCGTGGATCGGCGCGGCGCACGGGATCGTCATCCGGTGAGCGCCGGCCGATGCGACAGCGGAAATACTCGCTTCCATCGCAGCCGTATTCCAGGAACCCAAAGCAGTTCGAGGCGAACAGAGCGATTCGCTCCAGACGCACTTTGACGTTGAGACTGCATTCGATGGCGTGGGGCACGCTCCCATGCGGAGCGAATTCAGAGCCGATCACGATGAGATCGCCGATTTGCTCGGGATCATTCGCGCTGCCGCCCGGATGATGCAGCCGCAGATGTCGGGAGTCCACAACCTCCACCTTGCTGAGGTAACGGTCCTCACACCGTAAGGTGCGGGTGTCGGGACGGAAGATCTCATACTTGAAATTCCGCGCGGTTTCAGCGGACGGATACCCTTCGAAAAGCTCGATTTCATGCGGCGTCTTGTTCGGGCCAAAACCGGTGATACGTCCCTGGGTGAATGGGAGCGGATCATAATCGATGACCAGGCCACAGACCGTGACATTGGTGCAGCGAGTGATCGTCAGCGCGCGCGTCGTCTCAGTGCAGATCATTTCGACCCCGTCAGCAACGATCTGGATGTCTTTCAATCCGCGCAGCAGCAGGTGCTGGCGATCGCGCGGCATCACCCGATACTTTCCAGGCGGGACAATAATGCGCCTTCGGCCCGTATGAATCTCCTTGTCAATGAACCCCTGTAGATCAAACGGCACGGCGTTAGTGTAAACTTGGCCCTGGGCGGAAGCGAGGGCAACCGCGCCGCCCGGGTCGATCCCCAGACCCAGCACCAGGTAACCAGCCAAAAGCAGACAGGCAGAGGATTGGTTCAGCACGGTTGTTGTGGTTCAGCCTTTCACGCGTTCCGAGTTCACCACCGAGCCGGTCAGGTAGAGGACCATGCAAATGGGCTTTCTTGTTCACTGCGACTGCGGTTTGGAGTCGAAGGGCGGTGTGGTGCCGGCATGCACACCCTGGAGCCGGCGGTGCGTCGTGCGCATGGCCTCCACTAGGTCCGCGTGAGGCCGGTCGGTGACGTCCACCAGGCCGATGTTGTAATTCTCGCCGTCCATCCGTCCTGTGCAGGGTTGGTCCACCCACTGGAACCAACTCGTGCCGATGAAGGCTGGAATGGCGGCGGCCTGCTCCACGTAGTAGCGGTAAGCCACGCCGCGCTCGGCTTGATCGCGCACCTGCACGAGGCCCGGTGCCAGCCCGCGCCCCGGCACGCCAAAGTGAAATTCGCC
This sequence comes from uncultured Verrucomicrobiota bacterium, assembly GCA_964371005.1. Classification (GTDB taxonomy): domain Bacteria; phylum Verrucomicrobiota; class Verrucomicrobiia; order Limisphaerales; family MWDV01; genus MWDV01. Next base: position 3,052 of record CAYJNU010000572.1, read on the forward strand.
CACGATGATCGGCCGGCCCGTGACGCGGTAAATCTCCTCCAGCGTCTTCGTCGAAACCTGCGTGGAGTAAACGTTCAGGCTGTAAACGTCAAACACCTTGCACGCGCGCAACATCTCGGCCGGTGGCACGCCGCCGCCGAACCGCAGGCCGAGAATGAGATGGTTCGGATCGTGGCGGCGGATCGCGGCCATCGTCACTTCCAGGAACTTTTCGAAGGCGCGGTAGATGAATTGCTTTCTCCGTTCCGGCGTGTCGCCCCCGGCGAGAAACGCCTTGGCCTCGCGTTGGATGGCGCTGGGCTTGCCGTCGAGGATGATGTCCACGACAAACGATTCCCGGCCCGGCCAGGGTGGTTCGTTGGCGATGAAGTAGCCGAGCAGCCAGGGATCGGCCTGGCGCGGTGCGCATTGCGCCGCGGCGTCCCGGTCGGCGATCTTCGGGAACTCTTCGGAGAAAACGTCAGGTAAGCCGAGGTAACCGTCCCGCATGCCCCAGCCCCCGAGGTTCACCTGGTAGGCCTTCTTGTGCGCGTCCCACAGCCGGGAATCGCTCCAATTGCCGATCGTGTTGAGCCCCCAGAAGTCGAGGCGCTTCGACGTGAAATCCACCCACTTCGCAG
>CAYJNU010000573.1:0-3522 GCA_964371005.1 uncultured Verrucomicrobiota bacterium
GGGCTGGGGCCCGGGGGGCGGGGGGTGGAGTGTCGCTGGATGGTCACGGACAAGGCACGGTCCCCACACCCCGCGAGCGTCGGGACTCGCGGTTGTGCCGGTCTCAGCTTTTTGGCGCGGCGTAGGGGCCAATTTCCAAGCCCCGCATCGTGAAATCCATCAGCCGCTCCCACGTCTCGAAATACGGGTAGGTCGTCAACGCCTCCAGGTGCTGGAAGAACTTCCGGGGCGCGTCCGACCACCGGCGGCAGGCTTCACTTGGCTGCGGAACCAAACACTCTCTGCAGCAAGTCGCTGGTGCGCGCCAGCGGATTCGCGCGGATGTTTTTCTCCTCCTCCGCCACCATCTTGAAAAGCCCGTCCAGCGCCTTGTCCGTGACGTAAGTGTCAATGTCCGCGGTGCCCAGCTTGGTCGTGGGACGCTTGCCGAACAGGCCGTTGAGCGTGTCCGCCGCCGCGAACTTATTCATCATCTGTTTGTATTGCGCCGTCACGCCCACTTGGTCCGTCGCCTTCTGGACGATGGGATAGAACTTCGCGTGCAGATTCGTCGCCGTCGCGCGGCGGAAGAACTGCGTGGCCGCGTCGTCCGGGCCGGAGAGAATGGATTTGGCATCGGCAATGGTCATCTGCTTGATCGCATCGCCGAACACGCCCGCCGCGACCGGCACTGCTTTCTCGGCAGCGTGGTTCATCGAGCCAACGAAATCATCCGCGAGCTGGTGCTGGCCGACGGCGCGCAACGCCTTCTCGACCGACTGCAACTTCTCCGGCATGGGAATTCTTACGTTCAGGTTCGTGAGAAACCCGCCCTCGCGACCGAGCGACGCCACCGCCTGCTCCACGCCCTTGCTCAGCGCCTCCTTCAATCCACCCACCATTTGATCCGAGGTCAGCGCGCTGGTGGCGGCAGCCGAGGCGTTGGTGGAGGTGAAGGCCGATTTCAACTGGTCCAGCCAGCCAGCACGCGTGGGATACGCGAGCGCAACCGTGGCGAAACCCAAGGCGAGTGCTTTCAGTGGAGTCTTCATGACTTATGACCGAATCGAGTATTGGACGGAACGTGTCACCCCGTATGTAACCGCGAAAGGCCTCGGAAGCAACCGTGGCGTGCCCTGGTTGGGCGGTCGCCTTCTTGAATCGTGGCGCGCCCGGCCCTAACATCCCGCGCCATTCGCAATTCATGCACTGGATCGTTGCCAGCCTTCTGTCGGCGTTATTCCTCGGCGTCTATGAGCTATGCACCAAGCACGCCGTCCGGGAGAACGCCGTGCTGCCCGTGTTGTTCTTCAGCACGCTGACGGGCGCCGTCGTTTGGGGCGTGCTGCTCAGCGTGCAGGCGGTGTGTCCGGGGGCGCTGCCACCGTCGCTGGTCACTGATTCGCTCACGGTGGTGCAGCACCTGCAACTGGCGCTCAAGTCGGCCATTGTGGCGGCGTCGTGGCTCTTCACCTATTTCGCGGTCAAACACCTGCCGCTCTCCATCGGGTCACCCATTCGCGCGACAAGCCCGCTGTGGACATTGTGCGGCGCGATCCTGATCCTGGGCGAGCGCCCGACCCTACTCGAAAGCCTGGGCGTGCTGATCACGCTGGGTTCGTTCGTGGGGCTTTCCTTCGCCGGGCGGAAGGAGGGGATTCACTTCCATCGCGACAAATGGGTGGGCTATCTGGTGATCGGAACGCTGTTTGGCGCGGCGAGTTCCCTTTACGACAAATACCTGCTGGGCACGCTGCGGTTTTCGGTGCCGACGGTGCAGGCGTGGTTCTCGGTGTATCTGGTGGTGTTGTTTGTGCCCTTCATGATCGGCTGGCAGCGGCGTTGGTGGGAGCGCAACGAGTTCAAGTGGCGCTGGAGCGTTCCCTTCATCGCCCTCTCACTGCTGGTGGCGGACTACATCTACTTCGGCGCGCTGGCCGATCCCGACTCGCTGGTGTCGCTGGTGATGAGCCTGCGGCGGGGCAGCACGCTGGTGGGCTTTGCGGGTGGCCTGTTGTTCTTCGGCGAACTTAACGGGCGGCAGAAAATCCCGGCCGTAATCGGCATCCTGATTGGTATGGCGCTGACGGTTCTGGGATAAGCGCCCGTCACGGCAGCGTGCCGGACTGCCCAAGCCCTCTCGGTCAGGCAAAAGGAGGAGGTCGGATTACCGGCTTGGCGGAGTCCGGGACGCTTCCTTCGCCCAAGTGTCCTTGAGCGTGATGGTGCGGTTCAAGACGAGCTTGCCGGGCGCGCTGTCCTTATCCAGCGCTAAGTAGGCGAGGCGCTCGAACTGGTAGCGCTCCTCCGGTTTCGCCTCCTTCAGGCTCGGCTCGCATTTGGCGGTGACGACTTCGAGGCTGCGCGGGTTGAGGTGTTGCTTGAAATCTCCGTCCGCGTCCGGCTCGGGCACGGTGAAGAGGCGATCGTAGAGGCGCACCTCGGCGTCCACGGCATGCGCGGCGCTGACCCAATGGATCGTGCCTTTGACCTTCCGGGCGGCCGTCGCGCCGCCGGTCTTGCTGTCGAGGTCGGCGGTGCAACGCAGCTCGGTGATGTTGCCCGCGGCATCCTTCACCATTTCGTCGCACTTGATGATGTAGGCGTATTTTAACCGCACCTCGCCGCCGGGCTTGAGTCGGAAGAATTTCGGCGGCGGGACTTCCATGAAGTCGTCGCGCTCGATGAACAGCTCGCGGCTGAAGGGAAGCTTGCGGCCCCCGGCGCTCAGGTCTTCCGGGTTGTTGACCGCGTTCAGTTCCTCAGTCTTGCCTTCGGGATAGTTCGTGATGACGACCTTGATGGGGCGCAGCACGGCGAGCCGGCGCTGGGCGCGCTTGTTCAGGTCCTCGCGAATGGCGAACTCCAGCACCGCGACGTCGGTGATGCCGTTATACTTCGTAATGCCGATGTTGTAGGCGAAGGCGCGCAGAGCTTCCGCGGGCACGCCGCGCCGGCGGATACCGCTAATCGTTGGCATGCGCGGATCGTCCCAGCCGGACACGAGTCCCTCGTTGACGAGTTGCATGAGTTTGCGCTTGCTCATCACGGTGTAGCCGAGGCTCAGGCGCGCGAATTCGTATTGATGGGGCAGAGGACGCGGCAGGTCCAGACTTTCAAGGACCCAGTCGTAAAGCGGGCGATGCACTTCGAACTCCAGCGTGCAGATGCTGTGCGTGATGCCCTCGAGGTAATCGCTCAGGCAGTGCGCGAAGTCGTACATCGGGTAGATGCACCACTTGTCGCCAGTGTGATGGTGTTCGGCGTGGCGGATGCGGTAGAGCAGTGGATCGCGCATCCAGACGTTTGGCGAAGTCACGTCAATCTTGGCGCGCAGCGAACGCTTGCTGTCAGGGAACTCGCCGTTCTTCATGCGCGTGAAGAGATCGAGGTTCTCTTCGACGCTGCGATGGCGGAAGGGCGATTCCTTTGCGGTGCGGCGGTATTCGTCGGTTTCGTCGGGCGTCAGGTCGCAGACATAAGCCCTGCCCTTCTTGATGAGCGCGACGGCGTATTCGTGGAGTTGGTCGAAGTAATCCGAGG
>CAYJNU010000574.1:0-3518 GCA_964371005.1 uncultured Verrucomicrobiota bacterium
ACCCAAACCACAAACACCATCCCAATGCCGACGGGAAGATGACCGAGGAGCAGAAGCGCAAATACGTCCGAAAATTCGAGGCTGACCTCATCACGCCCGCCTAAACCGCGCTCTGGAAGCGCGGCGCCTCCAACGCCGGCTACCACTACCTCGGCTGCGCCAAGACCTTCGCGCTCATGGGCCAAGCCTTCGCCGAAGCGACGCTCCAAATGATGAAGGGGCGGCAGGGCCGGTGATTTGAAACCAACCATCACAAACAACGCATGAACCACCTCGCCCCGCTCTTTCTCGCCCTCATGTTCGCCGTCGTGGCGCCTTGTTCGTCCGCGGATATCAAGCGTGGCGAAATGTTCGGCTACCTGTTGTTCGACGGCGAACGGGTGCCCAAGGAATTCAACGCCGGCTTCTCGCTCTATGCCGCCGCCTGGCCGCTGGTGGACCACTACCCCGGGCACGACTTCCAAACCGGGCTGCTTAGCACCTGGATGCACCCGCTCTGGGAAGCCGGCCAGAAGCCAAAGGAAGAATGCTATATCGACATCGAAGGCGGCCTCGGTTGGTGGCGCGACACGCACTTTCCCACCACCACGCCAAAGTTCATCATGGGCGGCGTGGGGCCGAACTTCTCGGTGATCGCCAACGGCCCGGGCTACGGCGCGGGCTCATGGGAGGAGGAGCGCGGCCTTTATGGCGTCGCCCAACTCAGTCCCTGGCTGCTCTTTCCACTCGACGGCCTCAACCTCAAGCGGGGCGCCCAAGGCGAGCTCTTCGGCTACGGCTATCTCCCGTTACCGCTTACCGACCCCAAGCCCACCACCGCGGGAACCAACGTCCCCACTGGCAATCAGTGCTGGACGTTGTTTCTCAACACGGCGAACTTCAAAGGCCCCGCCGCCTTCTTCACGCCCTACTTCTGGTCCCGTGCCCTGCTCAAGGACCCGCAGTGGGCGGGCAAGCTGCTCGACTCGGCTCCGTCCGACCCCAACAAGGCCATCCAGATGGAGACCCAGCACATCCCGGCCATCTTCAGCACGGCCAGGGATGGAACCTCGTTTGCCCGGATGGCGCCGACTTCATTTCCAGTCACGCCGGACGGCCACTCCGCTCTGCTGCACCGCCACACCGTCTATACCAAAGCCGCGCTGTGGGACGACGTGGAGCGCTGGTTCGCCGGGGGCCCGCCCGCCGATGGGCTCATCAACCCCCCCGCCTCCACCACGCAACGATTCAAGGCTTCCGGCGGCTCAAGCTGGAGCTTCTTCCCACCGGGCGTTCCCCGCGAGCAGGCCGCGTCGCTGGCGTGGAAGTCCTTTGCCACGTCCATCACACCGGACCCGCTGACGCTCGGCTTTCGCTGGAATGAAGAACTCACGCGCATGCGCGGCTCGCTCGTGACGCTGCCGGAGTTTTTCCGACTGGGCAAAGAAGGCGACAAGCCGCGCTGGCAGGTCGCTGCGGCCAAGGACGTGCCGAATGAACTCGGCCTGGCCCAATACCGCTTTGAAACGCCGAAGGAAGATCCGCAGGAACCCCGCACCACACCCAACGATCCAGCGAGTTGCTGGAAGAAACCCGGTCCCGCCGCCGGCCCGTTCCAAGCGCACCTCGGCGATGGCAGCGTGGTGACCTACTACTGGTATCGGTTCGCCGATCAGCCCGCGATGCTGAATGCCGACCTCACACCGGCAGAGCGCGAGATCGTGCAGAAGCGCGTCGAGAAGCTGCATCGTGCGTGGACCAAGGACCGCAACTACCTCGCCCCGCCCGACGTCGGCATCCTCGCGAGTCTGGACCCGGCTTTAATCTTAACGCCGCCGCGCGGCCTGGAAGTCGGCTATATCCCCATCGCCACGCGCCAGGAACTGGGTGGTGCGGTGAGGGATTCGCGGAGTCCGGAAAAAGCACAACAATGAAGCGCAAACCAACTAAAAGGCTCTTCGGCCTGCTTGCTGCAACCGCAATCGGAGTCTCGACCGCAACCGCAGCGGACGGAGCCGGTGTCGTCACTCCACATTCCGAAGGGCTGCACGGCTACATCGGCTTCAGCCACGACCGGCCCCCGGCGGGATCCGGATTCAGCGCAGGCATGGGCTTCTACGCCGCGGTGTGGCCGCTCATTGACCAGCCGTTGGCGGATTTTCAGATCGGCCTGCCCAGTTCGTGGGTCACGCCGGACAACTCCGACAACAAAGATCAGCCTCTGGCTCCCGAGGGAACGCTCGCCCGGACCTGGAAGCCACGAGGTCCCACTTGGGACAGCGTCTTTCAAACCCTGGAAGGCGGTTTGGGCTATTGGGCGGGCAACCATTTTCGCTACGGCCCGCCGAAGTTCAGCCTGAACGCCACGCCACAATGCTACGATTACGAGATCGGTTCCCCGGGCTGGTCCTTCTTCTACAGCAACGAGGCGCTGCCGGACCATCGCCTCGGCAGCGCGCAACTGAGCAATCGCCTGCTGATTCCGCCCGACGCGCTGCCGTTTCAAGGCCATCCCAACGGCGAGTTCCTTGGCTACTCCTGGATGGCGCTACCCTTCACCGATTCCACTACCGACGATCCGCCAACCGGCGACCAGAGTTGGACCTGCTTCCTCAGCGCCGCCAATTTCAAAGGCCCGATCGCTTATTACATCCCCGAGACGTGGAGCAAAATCGGCAAGCTGTTCAACTACCCGTTCCTCCACGGCCGCGGTCTCGACGCTCGCCCCGGCCTCATGGGCGGCGGTGCGATGGAGATCAACACGGTGCCACGCTTCGACTCCAAGGACGCGCAGGGCACAATGTATTCCAAGCTGCCGAAGCTCCAGTGGCCGGTGGATGCGGAAGGTCGCGCCTACTTGGTGCAAGACGTCACCTACTACTCCAAGAGTGCGCTCTACGATGCCTTCAGATCCTGGCGTGACGGCGGCCCCGCCTGCTCAGGACGCTTCGACGAGAAAGGCGCGTGGAAACCCATGCTCACCACACGCACGACGCGCTACGATCAGGCCGGTAAGAAGATCACCGGCGTGGAGCGCGCATTCGACACGCGCATCTTCGAGGGCAACGTGTGGGGCTAGCAATGGTTCACCAATGAGGTCGCTGCGAATGGCCTCTTCCCGCAGTACTACTAACACGTCGGCGAAGAGCGCGTGGCCGTGCGGGCCAAGGACGTGCCGGCAGAAACCAGACTCCTCACTCAGGAATTCAAGCGCGCCCAGGTGGGAGTGCCTTACACCTCGCCAACCGTCGGCGCGTGGGCCAAGCCCGGCCCAAAACTGGGCCCTTTCACGGCCAGGCTCGTGGACGGCTCGGTCGTCACCTTCTCGTGGTATCGCTTCGTGGACCAGTCGTCGTTCCAGCAATACCATTGGAGCGCGGAAAAGAAAGCCAGGCTGCAAGCGTTCGTGGAGAAGCTCCACGCGAACTGGCCAGCGGATCGTATGTAAAGCTCTTGGAAGTCTCGCGAGCGGTTTGCCCGACAGGGCTAACGTCAAATCGAACGCCGCATTGTTTCATTTGGCAGAAGGGTTGGAGCCT
>CAYJNU010000575.1:0-3490 GCA_964371005.1 uncultured Verrucomicrobiota bacterium
CGCTGGCGAGACCAGCGGATTTCACTGAATCGAGTACCGCGTCGAAATCTTTGTAAGCGGCGGGCGCTTCGTCCTTCGGATACAAGCGGCAATTCGTGAGAATGTCGTTGGCCACGAATTCGTCGTCCACGGTCTTCTGGTCGAGCGCGCGGTCGGCGGCTTTGCGGCCCATGCAACGACCTGCGCCGTGGTTCACCGAATACGCACTCTTCTCCGCACCCGCGTCCGCCGTCATGATGACGCTGCCCGCCGTCGGATTGCCCGGCAGCAGAATCGGATGGCCGGTCGCAGCAAACGGCGTGTTCTTCAGGGACGGATGCCCCGCCGGGAACGCGCGGGTCGCGCCTTTGCGATGTACCCAGCCTTCGCCGGTGAAACCGCCGCGACCGTCCGGGAGCAATTCTTTCCGCGCGATATTGTGGCTGATGAAATACACCAGCGACCCTTTCACGCCTGGAATGACTTCCTGAAACGCCTCCAGCACGAGCGCGTTGATGAGCAGATGGTTCACCGTCGCGAAGTTCACGCCCAGCGCCATGTCGTCGAGATACGCGTCGGCCTCGGGTGTGCCGAGCGGCGCATAGACCAGTTCCTTGTCGTCGCCCGGCAGTGGGATGTTCCACGCGACGAACTTTTGCTGGAGCACGCGAAATTGTCCGCTCGCCAGCGCGTGACCGAATCCGCGCGATCCGCAATGCGACAGAAATCCCACGCAGCCATCGTGCAGCCCGAACAACTCCGCCGTGCGACGCGCGCGGTCGTTGTCAATGAGGCGCACCACTTCGCATTCACCAAAATGATTACCGCCGCCATACGATCCGAGTTGGGTGATCTTTTCGAGGAAGTTGGAAAACTGATTGGCGCGCACCCATTCGAGACGCAGCGCGAGCGCAGCATTCGTTCCGTCGCGGCCGACGTGTGCTGCGTCTTCGCAACGCTCGGCCCATTCCAGCGGAATGTCGAGCGCGTGCAACACCTCCGGCGACGCGCCATCGGTGGCCACTTTTACGCCGAGCGCTTCGCCAACCTTGCGGGACTTGCGCGCCGAACGTTGGCCGCGACCCGGGCCGGTGGGCGTGCGTTCGAGAATCGCATCAATCAACGCACGCCGGACCGTTTTGTCTGCCACCTGATCCGCGGGCAAATCGAGTTGCAGGAAGCTCATCGAACATTTGATGTCCACGCCGACCGGGCCGGGGTAAACGTGCGTGGGCGACGTGAGCACGCAACCGACCGGCGCACCGTAGCCAGCGTGCGCGTCAGGATTGAGCACGAGATCGGTGACGCCTGGCGCGCCGCGAGCATTGAGCGCCTGCTGAAGACACGTCGCATCGAACCCGGCGCGAATCGAGTTCGTGCCGATGACGGTGATGGGCTTGCCCTTGTCGCCCGGCGCGGGAATGAAGCCCGTGGCCTCACCCGTGGCATGGATTTGGGTTGGGTTGGCGTCGTTCATTTCAATCGCCGTGGATGAATTTTGAAATAAAAGCCGTCGCGCGCCACGTGGCTTCACCCAGCGGCATGCCGATACGGAGAAAATCTTTGGTGTTCATGGTGCAAAATTTCCGGTCCCGGTTTGAATGTTGGTTTTCGATTCGGTCTTCGTGGTTGATTTTCCCGCGAATGGCTTTGCAGTTTCTTTAACTACTTCCGCAACCAGCGCGGACATCCGGTCCTTTGGAACGCCCGTGCGCTGCAACGTCGCATAGACCAATCTTTCACAATACACCGAAGCCAATTCTTCATGAGGAAGCGTTTGAAGATACCGGTGATCCGGATAATTCTTCATCAATTCCAACAAGCGTTCATTTGGTGTCTGCCTGTAACACTTGAAAAACCAGTCGTATAAATCTAGCGGGTCATTGATTCCCTCTCGCGTGTGCGGCTTATCCATGCCAAAAAACGTGTCTGGATACTTTTGATACGCGGCGAGTTCCTCATCGGTTAGAGGACATGAAAACATTTCCTGTTTCCCATCGGGCAATTTGTAAACGCCAAATGCCGACTTTTCTTTCTCCATCACGACAGCGTGCTGAAGCTCACCGATGATCTCTCCACCTTTGCCATCGGGTAACAGGTATTTGTTTCCAATAATCAGTCGCCCCTTCGATTTGTCTTCGCTAAAAGCAAATTCAGGAATTTCCCCATCAAACGTCGAAGGGGGGAAATTATGCGCCGCCATTGATTTCATGAGGCCGGTAATTTCTTTGTGCTGCTCTCTCAATTTCAGCGCGGCGCGAATGTCAGAATATTGATCCCCAAACTTAAAATCTGGCATTTTGAATCCTTCAACCAACGCGTATCGTTTGCACAGTGTATTCTGGCTGTAATGATACGGATTGTTCGTAACGATTACATAAGCAGGTGGTGCAGGCTGTCCTTTGATGGTGAGTCTTTCCTCCCTCGTCCGCAGGCTTTTTAGAGCGCCGCCAAGCACCTCGATGGTTCGCTGGTCATCGGCGTCATCTGGGACATTAATCTCAATGAAAACCAGCCTTGTGTGCTTTGCATCTTTTTTGAGCGCTTCGTAAAGCTGATTGCCAACATCAAGGGATGATTTGTCAGGCAAACGAATTTTTGCCTCAACGGAGAATTTCTTCCCTGTCTTCGGGAAAGTTGCAGTGAGCTCACAGTGCGATGTTGTCGAATCAGTTTCATCTTCAAACTCAATATGAAAGCCGGCTCGAACCAGCGCGCCAGCCATATAGGTCTCGTAGTAAGCGCCGTAAAATTGCTCTCGGTTTTTAAGGCGATTCAGGAGGATGCCTTGAACTTTTGCGTTGTGTTCAAGGGAGTATAAGTCGTAAGCAAGACCCAAATACGCGGAAGCCACGCCAACAGCCGGAGCATCATGCACTTTGCCGCGCTCCTTAATAAATGCGTTCATGTAAACTGTCGCGTCGTGATACCAGTTGAGAATCGGATGGCGTTCCTCACGAGGCTTTTTCAGTTCAGCATTTCCCCAATCTGAGCCAAGCAGCACTTTCATGTAGTGAAAAAGGAAATCATGGAATGTCTTCCAAGTCTTCGAATAGAAAAGCTTGCTGCCAACGGCAACGAACCGGTAGCCGTGGAATTCCAACGAGATAATCGATTTCCCCAAGCCCTGCTGTTGTTCACGCTGTTTTTGGAATGCTTTGATCTGTTCGATTTTTGCTTCGAGCGTCTCTTTGCTGAGAGGGGGTAGCTGAGGCACAGGCTCCGCAGAAATGCCGCCGTGACATTTCTTGAACTTCTTTCCGCTGCCACATGGGCACGGGTCGTTGCGACCAATTTTATTGCCACGACCCGGTTTGTTCATCGGTTTATTCTGCGTTTTTAAGTTCATCGCGTCAGCTTCATTGTCGGGAGAGCGAGCTTTGAACGCCCGCTCTCCCGCGGTTTCATTCATTCAGGAACAGTTTCCACTCGGCGACGCCGTGGGCGTTGCGGAGCAGCGCCGTCACCGGCAGTTCCTTCGGCGCGCGCGGCACGGTGAGCAGCTTCAGGC
>CAYJNU010000576.1:0-3449 GCA_964371005.1 uncultured Verrucomicrobiota bacterium
TCCACGGCGTTGGCGATGAAGATCGGGAACGACACGCGCAACGGCCAGTTGCTCTCCAGCGGATCGAAACCCACCCACACGATGCGTTGCCGGCCCAGATCGCCCGCGAGGATGAGCGGCGCTTGCGGCGCTTCGAGGATCGAGACGGCCCACGTCGGCGTGCGCGCGGTGAGGCTCTGCACGATCTGCACGTTGTCGAATCCGGCGTAGCGCAACAGCGGGTGCGTGGATTTCCAGTCCACGATCACCGGCGCTTCCACGGCGGTGACGCTTTCGACCCAGTTCGTGTTCACCGTGCGAAACGCGAGCACGTTGCCCTTGGGCCATTCGGTGGGAATCACGCCGTCGAGCACGATAAAATCAAATCCTGCGCCCGTGTCGGTCAAATCATTCGCCACAGCCAGTTGCACGTTTGCCACGGCGCGCAACGCTTTTTCGAGCAACCGATTTCCTCGCGTGACGAGCAAAACACTCACCGGCTTGGGCAGCAAACTCACGATGGACGCTTCGTTGTCAGCGGCCAGATCGTCCTTGCCCGTGAGGCGAACGGTGAACACGCCGTCCTTCGCCTGCGACGCTTTGAACACTTGCGGCGCGGTTTGTCCGCCAGGAATCGTGAGCGGCACGGTGTTGATCAGTTGGCCGTCGAGCAGGAGTTCGAGATCGGCGCTCATCGTGTTTGACGAAAAATTCGCGACGCTGGCGTAGATGGCGCGCTGGGTGGCGTCCTCGGGATTCGCGCGGGCATCGAGCGCCGTGATGCCGAGATTGTCCGCACGCGAGCCGACCTTGTGATAAACGAGCGGCAGCGCCTTGTTCTCGAAGTCGCTCAACTCCGGCACCGCGCCATCGCTGAAGAGATGAATTTCCGCGCTGCGACGATCGCGCACGAGCGACTCGGCCATCTTGAGCGCGGGGACGAGTCGCGTGGGCGAATCCGACGGCGCGCAGGCCTGCAACGCGCGGCGCAACGCCGCCTTTTCGCTGGTGGCAGATTGTTTGACCTCGGTGTTCGCGCCTGCGAGCAACACGACCATTTGATCGGTCGGCTCAAGACTGTCCACCCACTTGAGCGCCTCGGCGTGCGCCCGCTCGAAGCGCGACGGCGATTCGTCCACCGCCTGCATCGAAGCCGAGCCATCGAGGATGACGACGCGCAATTGCGCCGGCTTGGCCGTGGTGGCGAAGAACGGTCGCGTGAGCGCCATCACCGCGAGCGCGAGCAGGAGAATTTGCAGATAGAGCAGCCAATTCTTCCGCAATTTCTGGAACGGCGCGCTGGCCTGCGTATCGGCGAGGAATTTTTGCCAGAGCAAGGTGCTGGAAACGAGCTTGACGACTCGTTTCCGCTTCAGCAGGTAAAAGACGATGACGACTGGGATTGAGGCGGCGAATGCAAATGCTAGAGGTGCGAGAAAGTTCACGACGCACCTCCAACGTGGGAATTAGAGATAAGTACAGAGGCTGTCGCATAATCTGAGACCGTCCGACGTGTCGAGCGACGGCGAACGATTCCCCCTCTCCTGGGGGAGAGGGCCGGGGTGAGGGCGGGCGTCAGAACCAAATTCCGGGTGAAGTTTGTGCGACGCGCGCCCTCACCCTGCCCCTCGCCCCCGGGGTGAGGGGACAGCTTTTGTGCGTTTCTGAAGATCCCGGAATCAAACTGCCTGTTTCCACGTCTTGATAATTCGGAGAGAGAGACACGCAAACAATGTGAGAGCTTGATTACGGGTGAAGACGGCGGGCGATTCCCCCTCTCCTGGTGGCCGGGGTGAGGGCGGGCGTTGACACCATTCTTTTCTTTTCGCTGACGCCCGGTTACGTTTCCGCCATGCCCAACACTGAACACGCTCGCGTCTTGCGGCAGAAGGCAACTTGGGCCGAGAAGCTCATGTGGAGTTGGCTGCGTGACCGGCGCTTCAGCGCCTACAAGTTCCGCCGTAATCACCCGTGCGGGATTTACTTTCTCGATTTCTACTGCCGTGAGGCGAGTCTCTCCATCGAGCTCGACGGCGGACAACACGGGCATCCCGGACAACAGGCTCACGATGCGGAGCGAACGAAGTTCCTGGCCTCGCTGGGCATCAAGGAGCTTCGCTTCTGGAATTCGCAGTTGCGGCGGGAGAAACAGTCGGTCCGCGATGCGATCTTCAAAGCACTGCAAGAACGCGCTCCGCATCCGCTGCCGGAATACACCAAGCCGATGTCGCCTGCGGATGCTGAAGGAGAAGAGCAAAATTAGTGGCACGCTCGCCCTCACCCAAACCCTCTCCCCCAGGAGAGGGAAATACGTTCGCCGCTCGTGAAGCAATCGGGAGTTGCCGCCCCTCGAAACGCCAATTCTGGCGAACCATCCATTAGCGGCAAACGCAGCTCTAACCTTCGACCACCCGCAGACGTGCGATAGCTGTCCCCTCTCCCCGGGGGAGAGGGTTAGGGTGAGGGCGAGCGTGGACCCCATCTTGATACTTATCATCCCCACACCCCCGACTTCCGCAGTTGCGTGAGGAGCAAATCCTGCAAATCCATGTTGGATGGCGCCATGAAGAAGTTGATGCCGCGTTTCGTGGTGAACTCGCGCAGGCGTTGAATGAAATTCTGCACGGTCTGCTGATACGCCTTCATGCGGTAGCGACCGAACGTAACTTCCTGCAAACCGCCGCTCTCGGAATCCACGAGGCGTAAGTCGCCGAAGGTCGTGGGCGCGAGTTCTTCGGGGGCAAGAATCTGGACGACGTTCACCTGAAAGCCGCGTCCGACCAGCGCGGTCAGGCCAGCCTCGTAACCGGCGGGATTGAGAAAATCGCTCAGTACGATGGCGAGGCCGGTGTGACGGGCTTCCAATGCGCCGCGGCGCAACGCCTCGTTGAAATCTGCGCTGCCCGCAGCAGTGAGGGCGTTGAGGTTTTGGAAGAATTGCATCGAGGACTTTTTCCCTCGAACACTTCGCAAAGCTCCACGCGCTGCGAGTTCTTCAGAAGAATGCGGAGTGCGGAGTGCGGAGTGCGGAGTGTTTCCGCTCGACGCGGCACTTTGCGATTCCGCACTCCGCATTCCGAAGTCCGCACTTGGAAACGGTACGACGCTCACGCGATCAAAGCCGCACAGCGCCACATAGCCGATGGCGGCGGCGACTTGCCGGGCGAAGTCGAATTTGCTGGGATGGCCATGCGCCAGCACCTCGCCGAAGGTCATGGACTCGCTGGCATCGAGAAAAATGCGCACGGGCAGTTCGCGTTCCTCCTCATAGAGCTTGAGGAACAGGCGGTCGAGGCGGCCGAAGAGATTCCAATCGAGGTAGCGGAAATCGTCGCCGGGGACGTAGCTGCGGTGGTCGGCGAACTCGACGGATTGTCCGCGCGCACGACTGCGGCGCTCGCCCTTGGCGCTGCTCTTGGCACGGCGCGCGGCGAGCAATTGGAATTGCTCCAGGCGGCGCAGGAGTTCGG
>CAYJNU010000577.1:0-3402 GCA_964371005.1 uncultured Verrucomicrobiota bacterium
GCTGCGAGCCGGCGCCCGCCGGCCCCGCCAAACCCCCCGCGGTTGGGCGCGCTCCCCCCACCGAGCCGCGGCGCGGTGAGGACACCGCGCCCTACCACAAGATGCGTTTCCATCCAGATCGCTGGGCCAAGACCTACGCGCACTGGATGACCAACCTCCGCGACTGGTGCATCAGCCGCCAGCTTTGGTGGGGGCATCGCGTGCCGGTGTGGAGAAAGGCCGACAAGTTCGTCGAGCAACGCGGATCGCGTGTTTACAGTGAACCTGTTGATCCTTGGAGTTCCGAGGCGGATGCTTCCAAACAGGAAACCCACCGTGAAGATGAGTTTGAGATCAGCGGTGATTTGACGTGTCGCCGCCAGTGGAGTTGTGAGAATGGCATCCATGTGACCGAAGTCGTCACCACGTCAGAGACTACGATTGCTTGGCTTCAGGGACACGGATATCAGCAAAACCCCGACGTGCTCGACACCTGGTTCAGTTCCTGGCTCTGGCCGTTTGCCACGATGGGTTGGCCGGAGCAGACGCCCACGCTCAAGAAGTTCTATCCCACCACCGACCTCGTCACCGGGCCGGACATCATCTTCTTCTGGGTCGCGCGCATGATCATGGCGGGCTACGAGTTCATGGGCGAGGCGCAGTATGGCCTGCCGGATGCCCTGCCGTTCCGCAACGTCTATTTCACCGGGATCATCCGCGACAAGCTGGGCCGCAAGATGAGCAAGAGCCTCGGCAATTCGCCCGACCCGCTCGAACTCATCGCCAAGTACGGCGCGGACGCCTTGCGCTTCGGCACCATGCGCAGCGCCCCGCTCGGCCAGGACGTGCTCTTTGACGAGAAGGACGTCGAGCTGGGCCGCAACTTCTGCAACAAGCTCTGGAACGCCTGCCGCTTCCGCCAGCTAGTAGGACAAGCTTCCAGCCAGTCGGGTAGCGCGGGCGTCCCGCCTGCGGTGGCTGGCGGCACTTCGGCCAACGCGAACAAGCTGGAAGCTTGTTCTACGATCACAGGCAAGGATGCCTGTGCTACTACGGCTTACCCGGTGCAGGCCGAGATCAACCCCGCGCTGCTCACCAGCGACGACAAGTGGATTCTGCTCAAGCTCGGCCAGGCCATCGAGGAAATAACCACCGCCTTCGCCGACTACAAGTTCAGCGACGCCACCGCCACGCTCTACCGCTTCTTCTGGAGCGAGTATTGCGACTGGTATGTCGAGGCGAGCAAGGCCGTCCTGTCGGCGGGCGTGAAACCGTCGAACCGTGAAACCGTTGAATCGGAGGCCGGTTCAACGATTCAACCATTCAACGATTCAACGGGCGAAGCCCGCAAAGCCAACACCCTCGCGGTCATTGACTTCGTCCTCAGCCACACGCTGCGGCTGTTCCATCCGTTCCTGCCACACATCACCGAGGAACTCTGGCACGGCATGGGTTACTCGCAGGACATGCCGGAGAACCAGGGCGGCAAGACCATCATGTTCGCGCCCTGGCCCAAGCCGCTCGACGCCGACGAGAAGGCCCACTACGGCCTGGACGACGCCACGCTGGCCTTCGCCAACGCGAAGTACGACCTCGTTTCGCAGGGCCGCAACCTCCGCCGCGCCGGCAACATCCCGGGCAACAAGAAAGTCCGCTACGTCCTGAAGCCCGCGGGCGGACTTCAGCCGCACGACATCGAAGTCATCAGACTCCTCCTCAACGCCGAGACGCTGGAAGTGAACGCCGCTTTCCAGTCCGGCAAAGGCACACCCACCTGCCGCACCGCGCTGGGCGACCTGTTCCTGCCGTTGGAAGGCTTGATTGACGTGGCCGCCGAAACCGCGCGCCTGACGAAGGAACTGGAGAAGATCGAAGCCGAGATCGCGAAGGTGGAGCAGAAGCTCAACAACCCGAACTTCACACAGAAGGCGCCGCAGAAGGTGCTGGACGAGCAGAAGCAACGCCTCGCCGAGTGGCAATCCAAGCGCGACCACGCGAAGAGCGCGCTGGAGATGCTGAAGGGCTAGCGCGAGACTCGGCCCTGCATCGCCAAAACGTCCAGTTACTTGAACTCCGCCACCGGTCCGGACTGAGCGGGCGTGCCGGACCGGGTGGGTCCTATTTGGCAATCGGCGACGCCGAGGCTTCGCGGTAGCCTGGGTCACGAGAGCGTGGCTCACAGATTCTTTACTAAACCGTTACACCGACTTGGCAAATGTCCCGCTTGGTCTGAGGTAGCCTTGCGCGTGTGAGCAGCACAGGACCGAACTGAACAGCAAAGGAACTGGAGCGAACATGAAGAGGACAATCGTCATCAGTGCCACGGGGGCCGGCTCTGTGGATGCGCGTCGCAAACGCTTCGGAACGCCGCCTGGAGGTCCAGCGTGCTCCTGTTCAAATCTGCGTTTGGGACGAACCAAGGCAGTCGCCAAGGCGTTGCTCCTGCTGGCAACCGTTCTTGGCTTCGCTCACCTGTGCTTCGCGGACGGCAAGGTCTTTCCTCCGGTCGCGTTTCCGGCGAACGTCACGATCCCGGACCAGCGGGCCCTGATTCATTTCACCAACGGGACGGAACGGCTCGTCATCGAAACCCGGTTTTCCGGCGCAGGAACGAACTTCGCCTGGGTCGTGCCGTTGCCGGCACAGCCGGTGATCGAGGAAGCCACCACCGGCTTGTTCCCGACGCTGCAATACCTCTTCCGACCGGAGATCAAGCACGACGTGGCGCGCTATTATCTGGGCATCCTCGGGGCGGTTGGCTTCCTGGTTCTACTTCGACTCGCTACACGATCAGTCTGGAGTGCATTCCTGATTGCCTCGTTGATCCTGCTGCTTGCAGCCATGATGCTCCCAACGATGTCCACCGCTGGCACCAAGGGTAAGGCTTCATCTGAGACGGACCAAGCCGTCTCGATCCTCGACCGCCGATTGGTGGGCGTCTTTGAAACCACGACCATTGCCTCGCGCGATCCCACTGCGCTTCAAGCATGGCTGCGCGACAACGGTTTCGCCGTTTCAACCAACAGTGAGCCGGTGATCGCCAGTTACGTGAAGGACGGTTGGGTCTTCGTCGCCGCCAAGATTCGGCGCGACAAACCCGCCACCGAAACCAGCACCCCGCATCCGCTGTCGTTCACCTTCAAGACCGACAAACCGGTTTACCCCATGCGGCTGACGGGCGTGGATAACGGGCCACTGCAAGTTGAGCTCTACATCTTCGGCCCGTGGCGCGCAAGCGCACCGCATTTCAAAGTTGAGCGTTGCACGCGCCCGATGTATCCGACACCACCGGAGACGGACCCCTTGTATTGGCTTCGCTGGTCTCCCGAGACTCCCAACATCCTCCACCCTCTTCTTCGCAAGTGGGTGAGGGAAGCACGCGTTGCCACGAAACTAAGCGCCACCCTCACGCCGGCCCAGATG
>CAYJNU010000578.1:0-3400 GCA_964371005.1 uncultured Verrucomicrobiota bacterium
GAATAGTGTCGTGCTTTACGCAATTCTCATTGGCCCCACTGCCCAGCCACCCCCTGTAGCTCCGCCAGCCTCTTCTGCACCGTTTGCCCGCCCGGCTTCCACCAGTGATACTTCGCATCCGCCAGCATCGGAATCACCAGCGTCCCGTCCGGATTCAAATACGGCTTCGGCAGAGTCTCGTTCGTCGAGGCAGTGGTCACTTCTGATTTATCCTGATGCGCGCTCACGCGCGCTATTCCAGCAAACACCGCCACCCGCTGACCAGCAAATTCCCTGTGCCGGTTCGCTTTCGTGCCCCCTTGCTCCCGGCTCCTCGCGCCACGCTGTGCTATGTTGATCCGCATGAATTCCGCCTGCGAAATGCCTGTGACCAACGCCACCACGGACGAGATCCGCGAAATCCTCGCCACGGCTCATACGATTGCCGTGGTCGGTTTGTCCGACAACCCCGAACGCAGCAGCCATCACGTGGCCGCCTATCTTCAGGCGCAGGGCTACCGCATCATCCCGGTGAATCCCAAGCTCCCCGCGGTCCTGGGCGAGCGGGCCTATCCCAGCCTCAGCGCCGTCCCTGAACCGGTGGACATCGTGGACATCTTCCGTCAGCCCGAGGCCATCCCGGGAATTGTGGCGGAGGCCATCGCCCGAAGGGTCAAAGTGGTCTGGATGCAGGAAGGCCTGGCGCACAACGCGGCTGCGGATCAGGCCCGGGCGGCTGGGCTGAAAGTGGTGATGAACAAGTGTCTGCTCAAGGAACACCGCAAGCCGCAGGTCAGCAGGTAACCTCACTGCCGGTTGGGAACGCCGACACCCCCGTACAGCACACGGGCCGGGCGACTCAGCCCGGCCCAACACTTGGAACTGCCCACACCCGACGCCGGTTTGCGCCTCGGTCTGGAAGCGGTATGCTCACCGTGCGCACTTGAGACATTGATGAACACGATGAGTCACCGACACCGCGGTCGAACCCGAACCGCCCACGCATTCTTCTCCAAAAGCCAACTGCTTTCACTGGGCTGCGCCGGCATTTGCCTCTGCGTCATCTCCTCCGCCCCAGCCGCGAACTGGCCCAATTGGCGCGGTCCCGATGGCACGCTCAGTACCGCCACCGGCAATTATCCCGTGAAATGGACGGTGAACGAGGCGGCGTGGAAATTGACGCTGCCGGGCAAGGGCACCTCCACCCCAATCGTTTGGAACGAACGCATCTATCTGACCACGTCCGCCGACGGCGAGGACGCTGTGATGGCCGTGGATTTTGCCGGGAGAGAAGTGTGGCGAACCAAGGTCGGCCCGTTCAGCCCGGCCAAACACCGCACCCTCTCTTCGAGCTGCAATGCCTCGCCGGTTACGGACGGGAAGACGATCTTTGCTTACTTTCGCAGCGGCCATCTCCTGGCCCTGAACTTGGATGGCAGCGTTCGCTGGCAGCAGAATCTCACGGAGAAGTTCGGGCCGGAGAAACTCTTCTGGGATCAAGGCAGCTCTCCGGTCCTGAGCGATCAGGCCGTGATCCTTGCGCGAATGCACAATGGCGAGTCCTGGGTGGCCGCCTTCGATAAGACCACCGGCGCGTTGCGCTGGCAGGTCGCCCGCAACTACTCGACTCCCTCGGAAAACGATAACGGTTACACCACTCCGGTCTTCTGCCAGCAGAATGGCCACTCTGCCTTCTTGGTCTGGGGCGCGGAACATTTGACCGCACATGACACCGCCACGGGGCGGCTGCTCTGGTCGGCGGGTGGTTTCAATCCGGCAGGCACGGTCAATTGGCCGGCCATCGCCTCGCCTGTAGTTCAAAGCAACATCGTCGTCATCCCGGTGGGGCGGGATGATCGCCCGCGGCAATCGCAGGTGTATGGCATCCGGTTGGGTGGGGCGGGGGACGTCAGCGACACCCACCGAGTCTGGAAGCGAGAGGATGTAGGGGTATTCGTCACGTCACTGGCGGCGTCGGCAGGGCGAGTCTATCTGCTCCGCCATCGCGGCGAGGTCGTTTGCCTCGACCCGGACACGGGCAAGTCCTTCTGGACCGCCAACCTGCCACGTGCTGCCGCGCCGTTTTACGCCTCGCCCGTGATCGCCAATGGCGTCCTCTACGCCGCGCGCGAAGACGGCGTGGTCTTCACCGCCAAGGTCGGGAAGCACTTTGAGCTGATTTCTGAAAACCCGATGGGCGAGCGCCTCATTGCCACGCCCGTGCCGGCAGCCAACCGCCTGTTCCTGCGCGGCGACAACCACCTCTTCTGCATCACCGCCCGGTGAGGTGGCCGCGGGCGATGCGAGGGCGCCGCACTGTGAAAGGGCCGTGAAAGGCCGCTTTCCTCACCTTGCTGTGATGGGGAAGGTCTCTTCTTGCGTCCACACCTTACCGCTCCCCTCTACAGTACACGGGTCGGGCGACTCAGCCCGGCCCAAACATTGAGAACTGCCGACATCCCCTCTTCCTGGGTTAGGGGGCAGGGTCCGTCTAATGCGTCGCCGTTGGCCCAGACATGGGTTTCTTCTGGTACACCTTCACGTAATCGACGATGAACTCATCCGGCAACACGGCCTCCTTGATTTCCTCCAACTTGGACGGAATCTCCATGCTCAGGATCAAATACTCCTCGATCTTCGAGATGCCGGTCGTGACTTCGTAGAACCGATACCCATCCACAAAGAAAACGTACTTCTCGGGAGTCCATTCAAGGGCAAACAGGTGAAAACCCTTGCTGACTCCTTTCAGGTAGCTTTGCATCCCGTGCGTGGTTTGTTGATGCGGACCGTAGGCCCAATGCACGTTGTGGGAGATGATGTCCGCCCCCAGCTTCTTGAAACACTCCATGATGTCGATCTCCGCTCCGTACGCCGCGGGGTCCTCCCCTTTGGAAATCTCAGGCGATTGAATCCAAAAAGCCGCCCACACCCCCGGAGACTTCTGAAGTTGCGCGCGGCATTCGAAAAACCCGTACCGGGCCATAAAGCGGTTTTGTGTGCCCACCGCTCCGAGCAGGATTCGTCCCTCCTTCCTCATCGCATGCAGCCTCAAGCAACCCTTTGCCACCGTGACGGCTTCGGGCGACACGAAACCGAGCGCGCGTGGCCCGACGCCCCGCACCTCCCATTTCTTGGGATCAAGGGCTTTCCCATTGAAATCGTCCTGCCACACCAGTTTATAGCCCATCGCCTCGGGCGTCTCGCGCGCCGCCGACATCGGGCCCTGAGCAGGTCTCTGAGCAAAACCGGCCGGCAGAATGCTGAGCCACACCATGACCACGCTCCCCATGATGGTCCGGCCCAGCCCGTATGGGCATCGTGCGAATCGCGTTTGCATAACATCAACTGGCGGTCGGAGGGCCGTCTCGTGCTATTTCGTTCACGATCCACACCCCCGTACAGCACACGGGCCGGGCGACTC
>CAYJNU010000579.1:0-1105 GCA_964371005.1 uncultured Verrucomicrobiota bacterium
GCTCAAGGCGTTCCTCAAGGAAGTTACCTACAGCGAGGGACCCGTCATTCTCTTCATCGACGAGCTCCACACCATCGTCGGCGCCGGCAAGGCCGAGGGCGCGGTGGACGCGGGCAACATGCTCAAGCCCCAATTGGCGCGCGGCGAGTTGCGCTGCATCGGCGCGACCACGCTGGACGAGTACCGGAAGTACATCGAGAAGGACCCGGCGCTGGAACGGCGCTTTCAACCGGTGCTCGTCGGCGAGCCAACGGTGGATGCGACCATCGCCATTTTGCGTGGGCTGAAGGAACGTTACGAGGTTCACCACGGTGTTCGCATCCAGGACTCAGCGCTTGTGGCGGCGGCCACGCTCTCCCATCGCTACATCAGCGATCGCTTCCTGCCGGACAAGGCGATTGATCTCGTGGACGAGGCAGCGTCGCGGATCAAAATGGAATTGGATTCCAAGCCCACCGAGCTGGACCAGTTCGACCGGCAGATACTGCAACTGGAAATCGAGCGCACTTCGCTGGCGAAAGAGAAGGACGCGGCGAGCAAGGAGCGTTTGCGAAAGCTGGACGCCGAGTTGGCAAACCTGAAGGAGAAGTCAAAGACGGTTACCGCCCAGTGGCAAAACGAGAAGGCCGCTGTCAATGCTGTCAGCGTGGTCCAATCGCAGCTTGAGCAGGCGAAGCTCGAACTGGAACAGGCGCAGCGACGCGGCGACCTTACGAAGTCCGCGGAAATCCAATACGGCAAAATCCCCGATCTGGAAAAGAAGCTGACCGCCATCGAGAAGCAGTCTGCGCAACACACCGCGCGCAATACACTACTCCGGCAGGAAGTCACTGATGAAGACATCGCGGAAGTCGTGGCGGCGTGGACGCACATCCCGGTGAGCCGGATGCTGGAGGTCGAGAAGGAAAAGCTCTTGCGTCTTGATCAGATTCTGCACGAGCGTGTCATCGGTCAGGACGAAGCCGTGCAAGCCGTTGCTGACGCCGTCATCCGTTCTCGTTCTGGCCTCAAAGACCCAAAGCGTCCCATCGGCTCGTTCATCTTCCTCGGCCCCACCGGCGTCGGCAAAACCGAACTCGCCCGCGCCCTGGCCGAGTCGCTCTTG
>CAYJNU010000579.1:1115-3357 GCA_964371005.1 uncultured Verrucomicrobiota bacterium
AGCGAGGAGAACGTCGTCCGGCTCGACATGAGCGAATACATGGAGAAGCACGCCGTCTCACGCATGATCGGCGCCCCGCCCGGTTACGTCGGCTACGACGAAGGCGGCCAGCTCACGGAAGCCATCCGCCGCCGGCCTTATTGCGTGGTCCTCTTCGACGAAATTGAGAAGGCCCACCACGACGTTTCTAACGTCTTCCTCCAGATTCTTGATGACGGCCGTCTCACGGACAGCCAGGGCCGCACGGTGGACTTCCGCAACACGATCATCATCATGACCTCGAACATCGGCAGCCCGCTGTTGATCGAGAACGTGAGCGAATCGGGTG
Organism: uncultured Verrucomicrobiota bacterium; assembly: GCA_964371005.1. GTDB lineage: Bacteria > Verrucomicrobiota > Verrucomicrobiia > Limisphaerales > MWDV01 > MWDV01. The sequence goes on from CAYJNU010000579.1 coordinate 1,444, forward strand.
AAATCCAGGACAGCATCCGCCGACAGGTACTTGCCGAATTGCGGCAGCACTTCCGTCCCGAGTTCCTAAACCGCGTGGACGACACCGTCCTCTTCAAGCCGCTCACGTTTGCCGACCTCAAGAGAATCGTGGACCTCCAACTCGCGCTTCTCCGTGCCCGCCTGGCCGACCGCCACATCACCCTCGACCTCAGCGATGCCGCCAAGGAACACCTTGCCCGCGAAGGCTACGACCCGGTCTATGGCGCGCGTCCACTGAAGCGCTTCCTCCAACGCGCCCTCGAAACCCCGCTTTCCCGCCAGCTCATCTCCGGCGCGATCACCGACCACAGCCGTGTGAGCGTGGAGTATAAGAAGGGGGAGCTGGTCTTTGAAGTGAAGGCAGCGAAAAAGTAGGACAGCGCGTCTCGCGCGTCTCATAGACCACGCCATTTCGCACTGCCGAGCCACACTCTCTTCCGCGTCAATCCACCTGCCGGATGCGATAGAACCGCTTCGGTTCGCCGGTGTTGTCGGTGAGGGTGAGCGTGAGACCGGTAGCCATCTGCTCCGCTCCCAGCGGTGTCCAGGTTGGGGCAGTGAGGGAATTCTTGAATTCGGCGCGGTACCTATGGCCGGGGGAAGCCTGCACGGTCAGGGCCAGGGAGTGATCGCCACGCACCGCCCACCCGACCACCGCGGGGGGGGCGGAGGCTGGGGGCAGGCGATTGGCGCGGCCCGGGCTGGGCTCGGGCATGAACAGGCGCAAGCCGCCGCCGTCTGGATAACGGCCCTCGGTCACGTTCGCGGACTGGGCTCCGAAGATCACGGCATCTACCGCGGTTCCAACGGGAGTAAACAAGCCGATGGCCTCGCCGTCTTTGCTGAGCTTGAAGTTCACGTGAAGGTCCGTGCCGTTGCTGTTGGCGGAGGTTCTCTCGTCAGCCCACACGAGCAGGAAGCCCTGCGGCGGCACCTGGAAGCCGGCGGGGATTTCGCACCTCTGCGGGTCGTCGAATGAATCGGTCAGGTAGAAGCCCGCAAGGTTGGCAGGTGTGGACGAGGGATTGTGGAGCTCGAACCAGTCGTCGTATTTGCCGGTGGCCGGATTAAACCGGTAACCAGCATTCTCGCCCATCCATTCGTTGATGAACACGCTGATGGCCGGCAGGGCGGTGTTGTTGGTGTTGGCCGGCGTGGCGAGGAACAGGGGCTGCCGGTAGAACGGTCGCCCGTCGGGGACGTCGCCATAGGAGTGATTCGCGGGGAGTAGTCCAATGTTGAGGTAATCCACGATTTGCGGTTGGCCGTTGACGAAGCGGGAGAGGGCAATCGAGCCGGAGCGGGCGTCCAAACGGAAGCCCGCATGGAGAATGAAGCCGCTGGTCTGTTCCGGCTGTCCGTCAAGCCAGACCACGAGGAACTGGCCGGGGGCGACGCTGACTTCTGCGGGGAACGCCCACTGCGCCGGGCTGTTGTAGTTGGTACCAAGATAGAGCCCGTCCAGACTGGCCGGGGCGGTCCCGGAGTTGTAGATTTCGATCCACGGATCGCGTTCGTCGAAGTTGTCGCTCGGGCCGGTGAGGTTTTCGGCCTGGAGCTCGTTCAGCCAGAGTGTCGGGAATTCGGGGAGCACGGGGGCGGCTGCGTTGGCCGCGCCCGGCGTGGCGGAGAGGGCGGGGACCACTCCCCAGTTGGCCACGCGACTGTTGTCCCGCGTCGCATCCAGCAACTGCAAGGAGGTTCCGGGTGAGGTGAGTGGCAGGGTTGGCCAGGGGGCGCTGGCTTCGTAGCGCACGCGATCCACGAGAAGGTCCGGTTCGGGGGCGGTACCCGGTTTGATGATCGACAACGTCTCACCGTCCTGTTGGAGGCCGCCGGTAAAAGTCCCAAACACCGGGATCAATGCGCTGTAGGTGGTGGCGAAGGCCACAGC
>CAYJNU010000580.1:0-3331 GCA_964371005.1 uncultured Verrucomicrobiota bacterium
GATCTGCACTAGAGCGAGATGGCGACATGCACATTCTCTTGATCCTCTTCCTGGTATGTCTCGCTGCGTTCGCGTGGCTCTGGCACGAAAAGCCGGATTTGCAGGGTGCAGAATCTGATCCCTCGTCGCCGCGTCCGGCCCCGATGGACACACCGATATTGGACCGCGTGACAAAGCGCAATACCGAGCGCGCCTTTCTCAAACAACTCATCGCGCATGATACCAGCGAGGAAAGCTGCCAGTTGCAGCAGAGCCTGGTGCAAGCTGGGCGCGATGAAAGGTGTATCCGCCGCGCGATGTTGCTCATGTGGACGCTCTTCATGGTTTCCCTGGCCGGTCTGGGTTATTGCGCCGTTTTGCTGCCGGACGTCTTTCACAATCCTGATCACTTGGCCACGCGAAGCCTTTGTTATCTGGGTCTGGGAGCGCTGATTTCCCAGATGATCTTCATCGGCTACTTCTTCTGGCATCGAGCGGTCGTGCGTCGCCTGCACGGAGAATGCCGGCTTCTGGTTCTGGCGTTGGCACAATCCCGACTCAAGCACCCCGCCACCCAAACCCGGGCCGGGTCCGCGCCGTCGCCACTGGACGGGCTTGAAACCCACCCTCCGACCGCTGGGTTAGGGTCGTTTCCGGGCTAAACAGGCACTCGGAAGAGCAGGTAAAGACCGCCCATAAAACCGCATCCCGCGGGCAGCGCCAGCCCGAAGATCAGCACTTGAACGGCGAGATTGCCCGGCGAAAGGAAACCCAACCCGAAGGTCAGGCAGGCGGTCAGCAGCCAGCCAAGCGGTCTCCCGCAACTCACTTGCCGGGCGCGTGATTCACCGTAGCGCTTCGGGTGGCCCTTTCCAGATTAGTCGCACGGCATCCAGTCGGATCCGGGATTGTTGGAGGGCTATCGCTAGTTCCTCCCGCTGGGCTTGCGCCAGCCTGATTTCTTGCGGCCGAACGTGATCGTTCACCTGCGCGAGCGCCTGCAGGCGCTCCACCTCATGGCCAAGCAGGTGGTTCATTTCTTTGAGGGAGGCCTGACGCAGGGCTACCGCCTGGGTTTCTGCCAGTCTCGCGGCAGTCTCGAACATGGCGGGGAGTGTCTGGCGGGTGATATCGGCATGGTCGATCAGTCTCGACGGCGAGCCTCTCTGAAGCTTGCGTTCCCACGTTGAGTCGTAAAACGCTCCGCTTACGTCTTCAAGCCGGTGGTTTACCACCAAGCGGATCGGGGTCAGCAGCAGAAAGCGATCTGCGTGCAAGCGAGGCGCGGCGATGGTTTCCAGGACAAAGACCAACTCCAACAGCAGCGTCCGCTCGTTGGCGGTTGGCAGGACGGCAAAGGCGCAGTTGCCCGTCTCGCCGCCGAGCAACAGGTCCATGGCGCCGCTCACCAGCGGATGATCCCACGTCAGAAAGGCAACATCTTCCCGGCTGAGGGCCCGACGGCGGTCGCAGGTGGCGATCATCCCTTCAGCGGGCATGGAGGGAAAGGCATCCGTGACGATGCCCTGGGGATTCAACTGCCAGGTGTGCGGCGCCAGTTCCTCGATGTGGACGCCAAAATGGTCGAACACGTCCAACAGGTAATCCTCCAGGTCCGGCTGCCCGTCTTGTTCCTGAATCTGGCGGATGATGTGTTGAGCGGGCGCGGGGCGGAAGGAATTCAGTTCCAGCAAACGGTCCCGCCCCTGTTCGAGGAGTCGCCGGATTCTTCGGTGTGCGGCCTGGGTCCGTTTCACGAGGCCAGCCAGCTTTCTATCGGCGGTGACGCGTTCCATCACGTGGAACTCCCCGGCCAGATCGCGGACGGCCCGGCCAAACTGCCGGAACAATTCGTCGCCCCCTTCGAGATTGCATTGAAAGGCGTTGAAGCCTTCGTGATACCAGCGCACCAGGGCTTCCTGCGGACTGTGGGCGAGGTACGGTACATGAATCTGGATCGCCTCGGTCTGCCCGATCCGATCGAGCCGTCCGATGCGCTGTTCGAGCAGTTCGGGATGCGGCGGCAGGTCGAAGAGGACGAGGTGATGCGCGAATTGAAAGTTGCGTCCTTCGCTGCCGATCTCCGAACAGATCAACAGGCGCGCGCCGTCGGGCTCGGCGAACCATGCGGCGTCACGGTCCCGTTGCAGCAGCGTGAGTCCTTCGTGGAACAATCCCGTTTTGATCGTCAGGTGACACCGGAGCGCCGCATCAATGGCCTCGGCCTTTTCAATGCTTCGACTGATGACCAAGACCTTCTGTGGGGCCAACTTTCGCAGCAGCGTTACCAACCAGAAGATGCGCGGGTCTTTCGCCAGATCCGTCGGGACGGTCAATTGGGTCTCCCCCGTGTCCTGAGCGAATTCGGCAGCAGCCCGTTCCAGCCAAAGCTCAGATTCCGGCCCCGCGTCCAACCGGGCGAAGTGAGCGATGCGCTTGGGAAAACCTGTCATGTTGCCGCGCGTGTTGCGGAACAGCACGCGGCCCGGGCCGTGCAAATCCAACAGATCTTCCAGCAAAGCCTGCCTGGCTTCGGGGTTGCCCCGGCCCAAGTCAGAAAGACGCTGCTCCAACTGCGCCTCGTGCGCGAGCAAGCGGCGAAGCAAGGCTGCGTCCTTCTTGGTGAGTTCCTTTTCAGCGAGGAGTTTCTCGGCGACTCCAGCGGTGGCCCGGTAGTCCTTGGCCTCGGTTTTGTACGTTTCGAGGTCGCGATATCGATCCGGGTCGAGCAACCGCAGCCGCGCAAAGTGGCTTTCCACTCCCAACTGCTCCGGCGTGGCCGTGAGCAACAGCAGTCCTTCCGACCTGCGGCTGAGTGCATCCACCACCTGATACGCACGGCTGGGTGCAGCTTCCGACCATTCCAGGTGATGCGCCTCATCCACCACGAGCACATCCCAACCCGCCGCCACCGCCTGCGCCGAGCGGTGCGGGTCCGCCGCCAGGAAGTCGAGGCTGGCCAGCACGAGTTGATCATCCAGAAACGGATTCGCGCCCGGTTCGCCGGCCTCGATGGAGGCGCGCCGTTCCTCATCGAAGATGGGCGGCCACACGTTGAAGCGTCGGAGCATCTCCACGAACCACTGATGCACGAGCGATTCGGGCACCAGCACCAGGATGCGATTCGTCCGTCCACTCAAGAGCAGGCGGTGCAGGATCAGGCAGGCCTCGATGGTTTTGCCCAGGCCCACTTCGTCCGAGAGCATCACCCGTGCGGCATGACGGTGGGCGACCTCTTGCGCGATGTAAAGCTGGTGCGGGATGAGGTCAATGCGCCCCCCAAGGAATCCGCGCACCGGAGACTGGCGCGAGCGGTGGAGCAGCTCCAGCGTGCGACGGCGCAACTCAAAGG
>CAYJNU010000581.1:0-3279 GCA_964371005.1 uncultured Verrucomicrobiota bacterium
CCATCGTCGCGGCATGGATAAGCGCGCTAACGGGCGTGGGACCTTCCATCGCGTCGGGCAACCACACGTGCAGCGGGAATTGGGCGGATTTGCCCATCGCGCCGCAGAAGATCAGGAGGCCGGCGAGGGTTGCCGCACCGCCAAACAAAGCAGGGTTCTTTGTAAGTTGTTCCTGAACCGTCGCGAAGTGGATTGAGCCGGCGCCGGCGAAGATGGTTAGAATTCCCACCATGAAACCGAAATCGCCGAGCCGGTTGGTCAGGAAGGCCTTCTTCGCCGCATCCGCAGCGCTGGCTTTTTCAAACCAGAACCCGATAAGCAGGTAGCTCGAAACGCCGACCAGTTCCCAAAAGATGAACATCTGAATGAAGTTGGTGGCCAGCACGATGCCGAGCATCGAGAACGTGAACAGGCTCAGGCAGGCGAAGTAGCGCGACCAACCCGGGTCGTCGCGCATGTAGCCGGCGGAGTAGATGTGGATCGCGCCACCGACGCCGGTGACGACGAGCAACATCATCAGGCTGAGCGGGTCGAGTTTGAGGCCAAAGTCCACAGTCAGACCGCCGATGGAGAGCCAGTTGACGGAGAGTTCGCGCGCTTCCCAGCCGCCGAATTTGATAAGCGCCAGGGTGAGGACGAAGCCGATGACGATCGCGCCGATGGACAGCGTGGCGCTGGCCTTGCGGTCGCGTTGGGTGAACAGCGTGATGCAGCCCGCCGCGAGCAGCGGCAGGAACAAGATCAACCAAGGTAACGCCTCGAGTTTCATCCGTCAGAGTCTCATGGTCGTCAGGTCCTCGACGTGCGCGGTCTGGCGTTTGCGGTAAAGGGCTACGATGAGCGCCAGGCCCACCGCTACCTCCGCCGCCGCCACGGTGATGATGAAGAAAACCATGATCTGGCCGTTCAGATTGTCGTTAAACCGCGAAAAGGCGACGAGGGCGAGGTTGGCCGAGTTGAGCATCAACTCCAGCGACATGAAGATCACCAGCAGGTTGCGCCGCGTGATGACGCCCAGCAGGCCGAGCGCAAACAACAACGCGCTGACGATGAGGTAGTGTTCTAAGCCCACGTTCATTTTCTTTTTAGCCGCGAAAGAACGCAGAGAACACAGAGAGGAAAGGCAAACAACAGGCAAACTTGCCAGAGCTTTCCTCGCGAGCTTCACCCTGGCTCAAGACGTATTTCCGAATCTGGAAGCGATACGAGCCAAAGTTGATCAGCAAGCCGTGTTCGATCCGCGACGCCTTCAAATAGCCGAGCGTTTGGGCAACGTGTTCGTCAGCGATGGTCTTAGCCGCTTTCAACTCGACGATCAGCCGACCGTCAATCAGCAAATCCGCGAAGTATTCGCCGATGACTGTGCCGTCTTGGTCGTGGACTTTCAGCGGATGTTGCTGGTTCACGTCGAGACCCGCTTTGCGCAACCGATTCGCCAGCGCGTTCTTATAGACTTTTTCCAGATGTCCGTTGGCGTGATAAACGTGGATGTCATACGCCGTTTGCCGGACGATGTCACACAGGTCGTTGATGGTCTTTGTTTGCATGGTTGGTTCTCCTTTCTATGTGTTCTTTGCGTTCTCTTGCGGCTATTTCAGGTCTTTCTTGCTCAGGAGAATCACGCCCACCATTGCCACGAGGAGCAGCACGGAGAGGATTTCAAACGGCAACAGGTAATTCGTGAACAGCATCTTGCCGAGCGGGATGGTCGCGCCTTCGAGTTGTGGCGCCGGGAGGTCCGCTCCAGGCTTGGTGGCCAACAGAGACTTCACAAAGATGCCGACGATCGCCCCCACGGAAACCACCCCGGCGACGAGGCTGAACTTCTTGATCTTGCGCCGCTCCTCCTCCTTGAGGTCCAGCAGCATGATGACGAAGAGAAACAACACCATGACCGCGCCGGCATAGACGAGCACCTGCACCGCCGCGAGGAAGAACGCGTGCAGCAGCACGAACAACCCGGCCATCGAAATGATGGTCAGCACGAGGAACATCGCGCTAGTGACCGGATTTCGGCTGAACGGATTCGCGACCACGAGCGCGCCACACGCAAGCGTCAGGAACGCAAAGACGTAAAACAGGATGTCGGGAATTGCCATTGCTGTCCTAGACCTTCACCGGAAAATTCTCCTGCGCCTTCGCCTCCTCCAGCTTGTGCTTCCATTTCTGGACGCCCGCGTGCGTGCCGCCGAGGGCGAGGAGTTTTTCCTTGTTGTAAATCATCTCCGCGCGGCTGGTGCCGGTGAGCGAGTAATCCTTTTGCAGGAAGATCGCCTCCTCCGGGCAGACTTCCTGGCAGAAGCCGCAGAAGATGCACCGGAGCATGTTGATCTCGAATTCCGCCGGCATCTTCTCCGCGTTCGGACGATCCGCAAGCTGGCCTGCTGGACCGGGCGGAATTATTTTGATGGCCTTGGGCGGGCAGACGAACTCGCAAAGCTGGCAGGAGACGCACTTGGTGTTCCCTTCCTGATCCCGCACGAGATACGGCGCGCCGCGGTAGCCGGGCGGCACGACCCATTTCTCCTCGGGATACTGCATGGTCACCTTCCGCTTGAAAAAATGTCGGAGCGTGACTTTGAACCCGCCGATTATCGCCGGCAGGTAAAGCCGTTCCCGAAGATTCAAAGGTTTGCGTTTGACGATCATGAGGCTCTCCACCACAGCCACACAGCCACCACGACGATGTTCGCCAGGGCAATTGGAATGAACCGCTCCCAGCCCAACTTCATCAACTGGTCGTACCGGAAGCGCGGCCACATCCAGCGCACCCAGATGAACATCACCAGGAACGCGAAGACCTTTGCCAGGAAGATCGCGATGTTGGCAATGCCATGCACCAAATCCTGCGCCGGCTGGTCCAACCCGAACCACGGCAGCGTCCAGCCGCCGAAAAACAGCGTCACCATCATGGACGAAGCGAGGATCATGTTCGCGTACTCGCCCATAAAGAACAGCGCGAACTTGATGGAGCTGTACTCCACGTTGTAGCCGCCCGCGAGTTCCTGCTCAGCTTCGGGCAGATCGAACGGCGTGCGGTTGGTTTCCGCAAAGGCCGCGCCGAGGAACAGGCAGAAGGCGAGGAACGTCATCGGGTTCTGGAAGACGAACCAGTTGGGCAACGGCAGCCAGGCCGGCAGCCAGCAAAGCGTTCCCGTTTGGTACTTGATGATCTCGCTCAGGTTCAGGTTGCCGACGAATAGAAAGATCGGGATGACACTCATCCCCATGGCGATCTCGTAGGAAATCATCTGCGCCGAAGCACGCATGGCGCCGAAG
>CAYJNU010000582.1:0-3252 GCA_964371005.1 uncultured Verrucomicrobiota bacterium
TCATCCGCTGGTTCACCGTGAAATGGCTGTTCATGGATTTGAGCCGGCTGCTGCTGTTGGGTCGCGCGATGCGGCTCTACCAGCAGCTCGGCATTCAGGCGCTCATCCGCGGCAGCGGCGTGATGAAGCTCCTGCCCAGACGCCTGCAAGAGCTGGAAGCGATGACGCCCACCATCCCGCCCAAGTTCTCCGCCGACATGATCGCGCCGGTGACGCCTGCCATCGGTGAGCGGAAATATCGCGTCGCCGTGCTCACCGGCTGCGCGCAGGATCTGATCTTCAGCGAGGTCAACCGCGACACGGTCGAGGTGCTGTCGCACAATGGCTGCGAAGTCTTCACGCCGTCCGATCAGCAATGCTGCGGCTCGCTCCACGCCCACAACGGCGAACTTGGCCTCGCTGCCGAACTGGCTCGGAAGAACATTGACCAGTTCCCGCCGGGGCAGTTCGACGCCATCATCAGCAACGCCGGCGGCTGTGGCTCGCACCTCAAGCATTATGCCCAGATTCTTGCCGCCGACTCACGCTACCGTGAACGCGCCGAGCTTTGGGATCGTAAGCTCAAAGACATTCACGAGTTTCTCGCCCAGATCGAGTTGAAAGCGCCCGCGCGCGAAAGCCAGCCCGCGATGACCGTTACCTACCACGAGTCTTGCCACCTCTCGCACGGACAGAAAGTCGTTCTGCAACCGCGCCAAATCCTGCAGCTCATCCCGAACCTCAAGCTCGTGGAACTTCCCGAAGCGACGTGGTGCTGTGGCAGCGCCGGCATCTACAACTTGGTTCAACCGGAAATGGCCGGACAACTCCTCGACCGGAAGCTCAAGCACATCCGCTCTACCGGAGCGGCGGTGGTGGCGAACGCCAACTCCGGTTGTCTGCTGCAACTCATCAACGGCATCCGCCAGGCCGGCATGAACGTGCGCGTGGCGCATCCGATGACGTTGTTGGCGGAGGCGTACCGTCGCAACGGCGTGTAGCGCTGCTCAAGCCACCGCGCCTCCGGCAGCTCGCTGGGAAGACATGCTGAATGGTCGAGGGGGGACGTTTGAGTTGCTAACTGGACGCCGGCAGCACGCCTTGGCCAGCATTTCCACGAAACGGGAGGCGATTACGGAGTCAACATCCGAACTCGGAAGAACCGCGCATCCGCTTCCGCGTTCGGTGCGCCCCAACCCAGATCGAACACGACATGGTAATTGGTCGCGGTCACCGGCAGCGCCGGGTTTTCCAAAGAAACGAACGGTCCGTTTGGCGTTTCCGCAGTCTCCACTTGATAGCGCATTCCGGACGCCGCATTCCAGTCCAAGCGCAGCGTTCTGTTGCCGACCAGGGTGGCACGCACTCGGGGCGGGCTGACTCGCGGGATGATGACGGTGTCGAACTCGATCCCGAACTGATCCACCGCCTGGATCTCGAGCGCCTGACCCGTGATCGCGGCCTTGAGGTAGTGAAAGCGCGACTCGAATCGCTGGCTGAGCGGATCGCGCTGCGCCAGACCGTAGAGTGAGTAACCTCCGCCCCCGGTCACAAAACAATGCACCCCATCTACGGGCGCAAATCGTTCATAGTCGTGCGCATGACCGCTGAAGATGACTTGCACCCCGAACTGTGTCGCCACGGGGAGCAGACAGTGCTGCAACTCGAGTCGATCCGGTAAGCCATTGAGGTTGTAATCGTCGAATTGGTGGAACGTGGAATCGAACGGCGGGATGTGGAGCAGCAGGATTCGCCACGGCTTCCTGGTGCTGGCGAGGTCATTGGTCAACCATTGAAGCTGGAGGCTGCCCGGCGACATGACATACGCCGCCGTGTCGGTGTAGCTCTGCAGAGAAGGTGCAAAGAGCGACACGAAATGCACGTCACCGTGATTAAACGAGTAGAAATGCATCGTGCCCGTCAGATCGTTCGTGGGCATGTGGAAGGTCTCGAGATACGTAGCCAGAGTGTCAGGCGCGTAAAGGTCATGGTTGCCCGGTGTGAAGAAATACGGCGTGCCGCGCATCTGCGGGGTGTAGATGCTCAGGCAACGCGTATCCACAATGGCGCGGTTCAAATTCGGGTAGGTAAGGTCGCCGGCGTGCAAGACCAAGTCCACGCCGGCGGTAGCCAGGCACGAGGCGACGCGAAGTTGCGGCATCCAGCCGGATCCGCTGTCGCCAAACACCGCGTAGGAAATGTCCCCGGCCAAGCGCAGCGTGTGAAAGCGGTAAACAGGCGACGCGGCTTCCGTACTGTCCATCAAACTGCGCACGCGATAGAAGTAGTCGGTGTCCGGCAACAGTCCGGTCAAGGCAGCGACGTGGTTGGTCGTCAAGGATGCCTCCGTGAAGGATTGGCCAAGGGCAGGAGTCTCGCCGAACTCGACCACGGTGGTCGCGGCCGAAGGCGTGCGCCAAAGAATCTCCGCAGCTTGCGTGCTGACGTTCTGGATGAAAGGGCCGCGGGTGAAGTTCGCGCACAGCTCGGGCACCAGCACCAAGCCGGTTGCCGGCACGGTTGAACCATGCAACTGAATTGCCAGCACGTTCGTACCGGCCACCAGCGCGTCGCGGTGAATGCTGACATCCAACGCTTCCGTCGCTTGGCGGGCGTGATCCGTGGCAACGGCGTCAAGCGCGGGCGGGTTGCCTTCCACGCCACGTCGCGCAATCTCGCGTCCGTTCAGGAAGGCGACGAACCCGCTGACGTAATCCACGCGCAAGACAAGCCACTGGACTTCCTCCGGATTGGGCACTTCAAACGTGGCCCGGAAGCAGGCGGACGTCATGGTTGTGCGCCCCAGATAAGTTGCCTCCATTGACGGTTCGCTGAGGTAGGTGCTAAAGCCGGAGATGCCGTTGGTCCAAGCACTGTCATCGAAGTTGCGCTCGCGCCAATCCGCAGGCAGAGGCGGGGAATCCTCGGCCCCGATCTGAAAGCGCCAGGGCGCACCCACCGGCAATAGCCGTGGTTCGATGGCGCCAAGCCGGGGGACTATGAAGAGGCAGGCCAGAACCACAAACGAGTTCAAGCCAGCAAAGTGACCTGAAAACCAGTTGCAGCGACTCACGCGAACCTTCACGCCCACAACTCTGGCCGTTGGCGGCCCAGGCGTAAAACCAATTCGCTGAGGCGGCGCTGGGCCTCTTAGAGCGTGTTTGAAAACTCGCCTTGGTCACCGCGCCAGTCATGGCGGAGCGCGCCCGTCCTCGGGCGCAGCACCGCTGGAATCGCGGCGGGTGTGACAATTTCAGGCGGCCTGCAAAGACC
>CAYJNU010000583.1:0-3238 GCA_964371005.1 uncultured Verrucomicrobiota bacterium
CTCCAGTAGCTGTCGAACTGGCCCTCCACATCCTCGACGATCCCGCGCTTTCCATCGTCCCGCTCCAAGTACTTGAAAAACCCCGCCACGGACTTGGCCTGCTTACAGCATCCGAAACCGTAAGGGCCGTCGTTCTCGGAACTCAACTGCCATGCCCGGAACAAATAGTTGGCAACCTCCAGCGCTGTGCGCTCCGGGTGGCCTTGAAAATACCGAGTGGCTATATCCACGTCCTGCTGCTGAACCTTATGGTTCCTTCCAAAGTAGTCCCAGTAGCAATCGCTGAATAGCTGAAGGAGTTTCTGGGCTTCTCTTGCTGGAGCGCTGGTCGCCAGCGCCGGATCGGCAGCGGCGCACTTTGGAGCTTCACATCCTGCCTCCGGGTCGTCTGCCGTCTCCCGCTCGCCTTTGGCTGATTGCGCCGGAGGCGCAGCAGCCGGCTGCGGCGACCGGGAAGGCTCTGGCTGACCATTACGCTTGCTGGAATCGGACTGCTTGCTTTCACGCTGGCTTCTACCGGCCTGCCGCTGGGTGTACCGGGAAGCTCCTTGGCCTTCCTGTTTGCGTGACCGTTTGCCTTCGAGTGGATGGGGGGTCGCAGGGGGCGAAGCCCCCCGGCGGGGGTCTTCGGGGGCGGCCGCCCCCGTGCTTTTCTTTCCCTCAACAACAACAGCCCGCCGCGTAGCGGCCTCGGCTTGTGGTTGTTGTTGGTTTAATTTGAAGTCTCCCTGAAGTCTCGGCGCATCGCCAGCTTCAGATTCGTCAATATCCATGCGGGTTTCGTCGAGGTTTTGCTCCTGTTCGTGGTCAGCGGGCACTGACGCCTTGGTCAGTGGGCACTGACGGGATGGTAAGTGCGCACTGACCTCTTGGTCAGTAGGCACTGACGGGCTGGTCAGTGGGCACTGACCAACCAGTTTGAGAAAATGCTTGGACAGGGTGAGCAGGCGCTCGCCTATTTCGTCCGGTTGTTCGTCCAGAAAACGGCATGATCTCAAACGGTAGAGCATGTCTCTGACGTTGCCCTCCGTGGTTCCAAGCTCGATGGCAAATCCCCAGTTCGACTTGAAGCAGCCGAGCGGTTTTTGCTGTAACTCATATACGTCGGCCAGCAGGTGCTTCTCCATGAAACTCAAGCACGGTTGCAGCCAGATGAATTCCGGGATGGAAATAGTGAATTTCTCACCTTCGGTTTTCCGCTTCTTCACGTGCTTCATCACTTTCTCCCTTGCCCAGCCGTAGCGGGCGAGCGCCTGCCGCGCCGGACCCCGTTCGAGGCTGGTGATGCTGGTCACCTGCTGGCCGTCGTCATCGAAGCAGCCCTTGATTAGCTGGCGCTCCTGCGGCGACAGGAGGCCCACGGCTCGTTCGTGGTACATCCGCTGATAGCTCGCTGGCCGCTTCGCTGACTGGCGATTCTGCCTGTGACGATTCCTGCCGCCTACTTCGTTGGACTTGGATGTGTTTTGCACCTGAGCACCAAAGCAACGCGTCCGACCGGCGACGAAGTTGACGGGGTGCAAGCCGTCTCCCCAAGAGGGACACCGGTCGAACGCAAAATGTTATTTGTTTGCACCTGTTCAAGAGCGCGACTTCGTTGCGCTGTCATAATTACAGAACCCAAAAATGAACTTCGTGACGAAGCTGGCGAGATCACGGCGTCCTGCATTGTTTACAGTGGCCAGTGAGGGGAGGCGCACCGGCGCCGGCACGCTGGCTCCGGCGGCGCCGCTCGCCGATGCCGGGGGATGGCTGCCTGCCGCCGCCGGGAATGACCGCTCAGCAAGTCAGGCACGGCGCCAGTAGCGGAATGTGGCCGTCCGCCGGTTATGTCGCCCGTGGAAGACTCGCAATTACGTCTTTGAGACTCCGACCTTGCGCTTTGGCATCCACATCCGCCCTGCGGCCTCGCGCAACCGGGGGAGGCGTTTCCTCTATGCTGTCTCCGTGCGTGAGCGCAGGCGCTCGGGCTGACGGAGGGTATACGGGCGGTTCACTCTCCGGCGGTGACTCCAGTGCGACGCTTTTGTGACTGCTGAGCAAGTGGTAGTAGGGCTGATCGGCTACCGCCACCAAGAAGCCATCGGCTTCAATGTCGTTACGGTCGGTCAACACCAACTTCTCCTGTTTGGAAAGACCACAGCAGCGATCCTTGTTGTAGCTTTCAAGCCGCTTGTCGTGCGGGTTCACGATGCGCATCGGGTCTATAATGACCAGCAACGCCATCGCCAACGCTTCCAAATCGCCCACACGGCGCTGTAGGACCTCGATGTGGAATTGGTGCAGTTCCAATCTTTCCCGAAGCCCACTCTTGTCCCCGGTCCACGGGAACCGGCGGTCGGCGTCGTAGCAAGAGTTGATGTTTTCAAGAACTCGGTCGTACAACCGCACTCGGAGTTCGGCCAACTCGCGGGGGTCAGGTTTGTTGCTGCGCGGTACGTTGGCCGCAGCCGGGCGAGACGGAACGCCGCCGGTGGCCGGTGCTGGTCGCCGGGGCGGTGCGCTCGTTCCAGAAGCAGGTGTGCCTCGCCGGGGAGGTTCGTCTGCATTGGGTCGCTCGGTGGATGGACCTCGACGCGAGTAGCCGGAGGCTGGTGTCTGGGCAGTGGAGGCGCTTCGACGTGGTGGGAACTCTGGATTGTCATTCATGGTGGCTTGTTGGGTGTCAGGAGTTGGGCCGGCGGCTGGACGCCGCCGGCCCGTGTGTTTCCGCGTTCGCTAGCTGACTGTGGTCACCGCCGCCGGTTGGCGTTCGGCCTGTGGCTTCTTCAGATCGTCGCGTTGGGCAGCTTGTGCCATCAGGAAGTCGAGGACGGCCCTATCTGATAGGAGGGACGGAAGAAGCTCCACCGCCTCGTAAAAGCCGTCGCGACCGAGGTCGAGCCACTTGTGCCAGCCTTCCTCGACCGCAGCCGTGATCGTCTCCACGCCCTTCTTGGTCACTGCACCCGTCTTGGCGTCGAACAGGCTGGCAGACTTCACACCCGCTTTGTAGAGATTGGCCACTGCCTGTTCCAACGTATCGTGGTAGATGCCGTTGTGGAATTGCTTGTCGATGAACTCGTCAATCTTCTGCCACGGCTCATTGTCTTTGTTGTGGTTCCGGCTGACCGCTTGAGAGCGCCCGCCCCGTTCGATTTTGACAGCGGCTGTGTGCAGCGCGTCTTCGTTGATGGATTTCATAGGGAGCATCTCAAATTCTGAGTAGGCGGGAGGGGGGAGTTGGTGGTAAAGGGGA
>CAYJNU010000584.1:0-3153 GCA_964371005.1 uncultured Verrucomicrobiota bacterium
CGATGGCTCTGGAGATGTTGGAGCAAGTGCGCGACGTCGAGGCGGTCATCGTTCCGATTGGCGGTGGCGGTTTGATCGCCGGCGTATCGGCCGCCATCAAAGCCAAGCGGCCCAAGGTGCGCGTCGTGGGTGTGGAATCGTTCCGTGCGCCGACCTTGACCAAGGCCCTGCGCGCCGGCCGGCCCGTGAAGATCGCCGGCGCGACGACCTTGGCGGACGGTTTAGCCGTGCCGCAAATCGGCGCGAACGCCTTCGCCATCGCTCGGAATTGCGTGGACGAAGTGATTCGCGTGAGTGAAGACGAGATTGCATTGGCCATCTTGCGGATTCTCGAGTTGGAGAAGACCGTTGTGGAAGGCGCAGGCGCGACACCGTTGGCGGCGTGCCTGTCCGGCAAGCTGAAGCATCTGCAGGACAAACGGGTGGTTCTGGCGCTGTGCGGCGGCAATATTGACCCGAACATCCTGGATCGAGTCATTGAGAAAGGGCTTGTGGTGGATGGCCGTCTGACGCGCTTCACGGCGGTGATCAGCGATCGTCCGGGCGGTTTGGCCAAGCTGGCGCGGCTGCTGGCCGAAGCGGGCGCCAGCATCAAGGAAGTGACCCACGACCGCGCTTTCGCCGGGGCAGACGTTTCAACAGTGAACGTCTTCTGCACGATCGAAACCCGCGATCACGCCCATGTCCGCGAGGTTCACCGGTTGCTCCGGCGCAATGGCGTCCGGATTTGCCGAACTACGGGATGACCGGCAGGCGTCGGCGGCATCGCCGCGTTGGGAAGGTTCGTCATCGCGTCCCAGCTTGGCGCGCCGGTTCCGATCCGGCATCCCGCAAAGCCGCAGCTCACGCCGGGTCGGAAACCGGCACACCGGCCTGAGCTGAGACATCGCAATTCACCAAAGAAGCCAGTTGACAACCAGACGCGTTTCTTTGCAGATGATGCCGGTTTCTAACTGAAACCGCGCGGCAGATTCAGAAACCGCGCGGCAAAGTTGGGAGGAGTGCGGTGAGTCAGAACGGGCAAACAGAAGTCAGCCAGTTCGACGAGGCCATGAGACATTCCCACCTCGCCCGCAGTGCTGTTGTCTTTTGTGGCCGGTTGGCTTGGCGGGATGGCGACGGTTGGGAAGGGTTGGAGCATCGTCCCTGTGCGCGCCATGGCTGACTCGAATTCCTTTCATGAGTTGGAGGAACCCAACGCGTTTGACACCGCGTTCCATACGGAGTGGTTCACCGTCCAAGCGGCGGCCCGGCCCACTCCGGAAGCAGCGACGGCCCTGGAACGGCTGTGCCGCACTTACTGGTATCCGCTTTACGTTTATGTGTGCCGGAGGGGTCACGACCCAACCGAGGCTCAGGACCTCACGCAGGAGTTCTTTGCCCGGCTGCTGGAGAAACCATGGCTGGAAGGCGTACATCCTTCCAAGGGCAAATTCCGTTCCTTCCTGCTGGCCTCGATGAACCACTTCCTCGCCAACGAATGGCGGCGGGGCCAGGCGCGGAAGCGCGGCGGCGGGCGGGCGGTTCTCTCGCTTGACGCGCTCGCGTCTGAAGACGGGCCTCATGTTGAACCGTCGCACCAGGAATCGCCGGACAAGGCGTTCGAGCACCACTGGGCGATGGCGGTGTTGGATCAAGCGTTGGCCCGGCTGCGCGACGAGTGCGTTGACTTTGGCAAGGGCGGCCTGTTTGACAGCCTGAAAGGAATGCTCCGAGCCGATCAGGACCAACCCAGTTACGCAGAAGTTGGCGCGCGCCTCGGCCTGAGCAAAGCGGCAGTGAAGAAATCCGTCCAACGACTGCGCGAACGCTGCCAGGAACTGCTGCGGGAGGAGGTGGCCCGCACCGTCAGCGAGCCGGGGGAGGTGGACGAGGAGATGCGGTGCCTGTTCGCGGCGCTGGGGGGCTGACAGGAATTTTCACTTTTCGTGTCACCCCGCCGGGAATTCCGGTTTGTATGGTGATAGACCGAACTCGAAGTGACCGAAAGAACCGTATGAAAACAACCTTTGCCGCTCGAATGACGATTTTTCCAGCCGGGCCCGCCCGGAGAGCACTGGCCGCTGCTGGGGTGAGCCTGTTGTTGTGCCTGCTTTCCCCCGGTTGCCAGACCGCGCTGCCCCAGCCAGGGGTGATCAGCCAGGCGAGCGTCGTGTTTCAGTACAACTCCCAGGACTACATCTTCATTACCAAGCCCTCCTACCGCGAGGGGGAAGGATACCTCCGCCAGATCCGCCGCCCGGAGGTGGCCGCAGTGATGAATCAACTGCATCTCCCGCGGGAAACCGCTGTCGTGGCCCTCCCGTGGAGGCTCGAGGGGGAGAGGCTCCAAGCCGTCCTCAGCGACTGGAACAACGTGCTCAAGGAGTGTGGGTTTCGGCGGGCCGTCTTTGTGCGCAGCGACGGGAAGCAGGATCGCAAGAGCGACGTTGTTATCGAAACGCGTGATCTGACCTGAAAGCCAGGCCGAATCGTGAGAAACCAAGCCACGACAGAAGGACACTAGGCACGACACCATGAGAACTCCAACAACATCCGTCATTGTCTTTTCCTCGCTCTGGCTCACCCTCGGGCTGGTCGGTTGCGCTACTGCCCCAGCGAACACCCGGCTGGGCGGCCCGCAAACAAATACACCTGCGTGGCAATCCGGGTGTGCGGAAGTTCAGCGGGTCCGCGGTGTGGCCCGGTGCTCCACGAACGGAACCGATTGGAGCGTATTGCGGAAGGGTATGACACTCCGGCCCGGGACCGTTGTGCAGACGGCTGCCAAGTCATCCCTCCACCTGTCGCTGGGCGAGGACATCGGCAACGTGACGCTCTGGTCGGACACTCAACTCGCTCTGGAGACACTGCTGCGACTGCCGATGAGGCGTGGAATCACATTCCGAGTGAGTCTGGATCTGTCTCAGGGCGTCATCCACACTTGGCCCAGCTACATGACTGAGGAATCACGTTTCGAAGTCAAGTTGCCCGGCGGGGTTGCCGGGGTCCGCGGGGCGGGCGGCCGCGGCCTGGTCACCGCTCGGATCCGCGCTGACGGAGTGGTCTCAGTCTTTCGAAGCCCGCAGTATGACCTGGCTGGGTGGGGGAATACTCGGTGGTAGAGGGTGTTACGAGTTTCTCTGTAATTGATGTGGAATGATCGACTTGCGT
>CAYJNU010000585.1:0-3070 GCA_964371005.1 uncultured Verrucomicrobiota bacterium
TTCGACGGCACGGACATCGCCCAACTGGCCCAATACCGTGGCAGCGGCTTCACGCACTTCGCCGTGGTGACTTCCCAACGCCCCGACCAACGGTTCCACGGCCCGGGCATCGCCCAATTGGACTATTGCCTTGCCAGCAGCACTCCGCACAAGACCACAGACATCATGGTAGTTATAGTCCAGCGCCCTGACCAACGGCGCCACAGCCCGGGCATCGCCCAATTGGCCCAACGCCGCAGCAGCGGAGCTCCGCACATAACAGTCGAAATGCGCCAGTGCCTCGATTAATGGTTCGAACGCCCGATATTCACCACTTTTAGCAAGTCGCTCAAAATCATCAGAATCACCCCGGACCCAGTCGCTCCACTCGACTTCTCCCAGACCATTCAAAGCGATGGCAGCGGCTTTCCGCACATAACCCTCGCTCTTGCCCAGCGCCCGCACGAGCGGTTCGACGGCCCGGGCATCGCCGAGTTCGCCCAGCGCCTGGGCAGCGGCTTGCTGCACCTCAGCCCAAGGCGCCTCCCGCAGCACATTGATCAGTGGTTCGACGGCCCGGGCATCGCCGAGTTCGCCCAGCGCCTGGGCAGCGGCTTGCTGCACATCACGTTCTCTGTGCATCAGAGCTTCAATCAAAAGTTTGACGGCCCGGACAACATCCAACTGGGCCAACGCCGCGACAGCAGCTTTCCGCGCACTGAGGTCGACATTACCTAGTGCGTTCACCAATGTTTCGACGGCCCGAATTTCACCACTTCTCGCAAGCCGCGCGAAATCGTTGTTATCACCGCGGACCCAGCCGCTCCACTGGATCTCGCCCAAGCAACCCAAGGCGGCAGCGGCGCCTTGACGCACATTACTATTGCCATCACCAAGCGCCTTGACCAACGGTCCAACGGCCCGTGCATCCCCCAATTCACCCAAGGCTGCGGCAGCGGCTCTCCGTACGTGCTCATCATAGTTCCCGAGCGCCTTGATCATCGGTTCAACGGCACGGACATCGCCCAACTCGCCCAAGGCCGTGGCAGCAGCGGCTCGCGTCTGGTCACTATAAAGCCGCAGGGCTTGGAGGAGTGGTTCGACGGCCCGGACATCGCCCAACTGGCCCAACGCTACGACAGCAGCTTTTCGCGCGTCGTCATCGCCATCCTGGAGCGCCTTGACCAACGGTTCGACGGCACGGATATCTCCCAGCTGACCCAACGCCTTAGCAGCGGCTTGTCGCACATGCCAGTCGCCATCGCCCAACGCATTCACTAGGGGTTCGACCGCGCAGGCGTGGCGAAGATGCCCCAGGGTTGTCGCCGCCGAGACCCGTACACCTGGTTTTTCACTGGTCAATTCGCGAGAGTAATAAATCGCTTTAAGCAGCCGGATCATTGGGAGTCTCCGTAGTAGTGTTGAGTTGAAGGTATCGAATGGCCACTCCTAAAAGCATAGTGGCGCGTGAGCGCAATCCGTCGCATTCCGCTGGCCCTGCATCCAAATCATACTGGCATGCCTCACCACTCCAGGCACGGCAGGCGCCGCCGCAGAGGTAGCGCACGGCGCAGACGCGGCAATGGGAGTTGGTGTCCACGGTGTGCCGGGACAGTTCCTGAAACGGTCCGGCTTGAAGAATCGCCGCCAGCCCACGGTCAACGACATTACCCAAGAGTGAATGGCTCTGATGGTAGGCGTAGCACGGGAAGGATTCGCCGGAAGGTTCGACGTAGAGGTTCTGGCCGAGGCCGCAACTGGAGACGGGATGAAAACCGTTCTCGATGAGGTCCAGCGGGGCGGCGTGCGCGCCGAGGGATTCGCTGACGGGCGGTTCGTCCCAGTTGGCAGCACGACCCAGCGGCAGCAGCGGGCGGAAGCGGATGCGGTTGATGCCCAAACGCTGCGCTAGTTCGCGCACGGCTAGGCCAGGCTCGCCTTGGATGTCAGCGGTGCGCATGACGCAAGCGAGGGAGAGTTCTGCAGGATTGCGGAGTGCGGATGGTGGATTGCGAATCGTCAAATTGTAGGCTTCGAGGTTGCGGACGGTGGCGGTGTAGGTGCCGGGCCCACGGCGGGCGTCGTGGGTTTGCTGGTTGCCGTCCACGCTGGCCACCACTTGATCGAAGGCGGCGGCAATGCGGCGCAAGTCCTCTTCATCCAGCGGCAGCGCGAAGTTGGTGCGCAGGACAAGGTTCATCGGGGCGGTCCAAGCGCGGGCCTTCGCCAGCATGGCTAGCATGGCGTCGCGCTGGGCGTGGATCAGCGGTTCGCCGCCGGTGATGATGACCTGGCGGAAGCCGCATTCCTTGGCTTCGTGGAGGAGTTTTTCGAGCGCGGGGATGGGCATCTCGGCGGCACCGTTTGCCCTCACCCCGGTCCTCTCCCGTCCGACGGGCGAGGGAGAAGTCCCCGCACAGGCGTAGCAGTGGGTGCAGCGCAACTGGCAATCGAAGGTGACGTGGAGGTAGAGGTTGTTCAGCCGGACTTTTTCGGGATGGAGTTGCTGCCAGAGGTGGTGGAGGGAGGCTTCGGCGGATTGCTGGGTGCGGCAGAGGCCCATCTGGACCAGGCGCGTCCCCACGGTCGGGATGTCCGGTCCTTTGGCCAGTTCCACGGCGGCAATGATGCGTTTGGCGGTGCGGGTCACTTGGCTGGGATGCGGGCCTTGGCGGACGAGTTCGATCAGTGGGCCTTGGCGGAGGAGCGGGTGGCCGCGTCCATCCCAAGGCCGGTCGGCGATGGCGTTGATGTTTTCTTCGCGCGCCATTTCATCCGTCACGCGCCGCTGCATGTAGTCGAAGACTTCGCGGTAAGCGTCGCAGTATGGGTCACGGATGCCGCCGTCCTTGCCGCTCGGATACGGAAATCCGCCGTCCTGCCCGGGAGAACTTGGCGAGCAGGACCAAGGCGACTTGGCGTGATGCTCCATTCCGCGATGCAATTCTCCGCGCGCCGCTCCTAATGGAGAAATCTTGGCGGGGCGAGGAGGGTCAAGGTGGAGGCGCGGTCACCGGGTTGGCTGAATCGCGCACGACCTTGAGGCCCGCAGCACCGCGATACAATGGTCCACGGAATGCCGCGCGCTGAT
>CAYJNU010000586.1:0-3067 GCA_964371005.1 uncultured Verrucomicrobiota bacterium
GCTCACGACCGCGCCGTCCTGATAGCTGACCAGTTCGGGGGCCTTGGCCACCTGGGCGGCGGGAAGACCTTTAGGTTTGGATGGGATTTCTGGTTGCATAATTCTCCGTTTCGATTGGTTCAATTGTTGGGGGGCGCGCTGGCGGATCCATTTCGGTATCGCCAGGCCGTGACTGCCGCCAGCACTGCAGGGACAACGCCAGCGAGGATGAACACGATGTCAGGGCAGTCAATGAGGTCTTCAGGGGCGCGTCCTTTATAGTGCGTATTGCTTTCTTTTCTCGTTTTTGCTTGGCGTGGGCGTCTGGCTGAAAGCGTCTATGGGAAATCGGTCGCACCGCCGCCGGCACCGTTGCCAACACGCATTGTGAGCTGGCGGTGGCGGCTTCGCTATGGGGTAAACACCCCATAGCGCCAATCCGATTTTAGACATAAAAGTGTGGACCGATGAATAGTTGGCTGCTCGTAGCGAACTGGATAGCCAACCAGTCCGCAATCGTCCTGATGGGCTCGAACCAAGGTTGAATGGAAGCCAGCCTTTTGAAAGCCCCGGTGGCTGGGAATGCATGCTTCACCTGTTCAAATATGGAGACCGCTAAAATGAATACACAAAAAACTCACCCCGTTGTCTTGGTTGGAATCAGCATCTTGTTGCTGGCAGGAGTCGGCGTGCCGATTGTCTCCGGACAATCGAACAAGGTCGTCTCCAGCTATGGCCCGATAAACCAGGACACCACCTTCGACCAAATCAAAGCGGCTCGCATGGCGGTAAAGGCCGAGCGCGCCCAGGAGCACCTGAAATTATTGAACGCTCGGTATGATCTTTCGAAAAAGACCAGTCCCGAGAACTTAATGTCGGGTGGCAAACCCATGCCAGTGGGGCCGACGGCCAAACTGCAAGGGACCTCCTGGGAGCAACTGGACAAGCTCACTCCCGACCAGATCGAAGCCCAGGGGCTGTTTCCTTACAAACCTCTTCCCTTTGCCGACCATGCCGAAGGCGGCATGCTCTTCCCGGAGATCATCACCAAAGTCCTGCCCCGGCTGGTTCGCTTCGACCTAGATTTCGATTTGCCCGAGCACATTCTTCCGGACCCGGCCCCTGCCGTCTTTTTGACCACCCGGCCCGATCTTGGAGATGTGGCCAAGGGGCGGCTCATCACCATTGACAACTATTACAAAATATTCAACGGGCTCTTAAACCCCAAACAATTGGAGGGTTTGCGCTTGCTGGTGACCCAATTTCCCCAACAACAATTCAACGCCACGGAAGACCGTCGCACCGACCGGCCCTCCTTGGGGGTAGCCTGTTTCGATTGTCACGCCAACGGCCATGGCAACGGAGCCAATCATCTCGTGGGCGACATTCGGCCTCAGGAATTCAGACACCGCATTGAAACGCCGACGCTTCGCGGAATGAATATCCAGCGCCTATTCGGCTCGCAACGCGCCCTCAAGACGGTCGAGGATTTCACTGAGTTCGAACAGCGGGCGGCCTACTTCGACGGCGATCAATGCATGGCCGCCAAGAAGGGGGTCAATGTTCTTGAAAGAGGCTCGCAAGTCCATTTTATGGCCGAGTTCCTGGCCATTCTCGATTTTCCGCCGGCGCCCAAACTGAACATTTACGGTGAGCTTGATCCCACCAAGGCCAGTGCCAGCGAATTGCGCGGCGCGGCGATTTTTAACGGGAAGGCTCGTTGCGCAGCCTGTCATCCCGGCCCTTATTACACCGACAACAACATGCACAATTTGAAAGCGGAACGCTTCTACAAACAGGAGTTGGCCAATGGCATGATGATGGCCCACGACGGCCCAATCAAAACGTTCCCGCTGCGAGGGATCAAGGACTCGCCGCCGTACCTGCATGACGGGCGTTGTTTTACGCTCGAAGATACGGTCGAGTACTTCAACCTCATTCAGCAACTCCATCTGACGGACCCCGAGAAACAAGACCTGACCGCCTTCTTACGCGTGTTGTAGCCAGGTTGCGGGTAGCCGGTTAATACTATGAGCAAAAAGTCCTTCACCTTGCATCAGGCAAAAGCCATCGGCGAACAATTGGGCATCCGCTGGGATACGTTTGATCTGAAACAATTTCGCGCCGGCCTGGCGGTTGAATTGGAGCACGGCGCCGTCAAACCGAAGACCGACGTTACCAACGATGACCCGCTGCTGACCGGCAAAATTGCGTTGGCGCACTTGACGGAATTCCCTGACTACTACACGCGCCTGGCAAAAATGGAAGCAGAGGCCAAGCGCTTCTGGAATTCAAAGAAACTTCAGTAAGGAAGGCGACAGGAAAACGATCTCGCGAAACTCGTCCATGAATTTCTCCGGGATCTGCTGCGTGGCCACGGTTACACGCCTTTTGCGGTCAGCAGCATGTAAACGATCATCAGCACCGCCAGCACGGCAACTGCGACAGTCACGGCGACAATCAGTCCACGATTCGCTCGCACTTCGCCGCGTTCGATTGCCCGATGGACGACCTGACAATGCCAGGCGGCCAGAACCGTGAGAATGCCGCCAAAGGCCATCATTCCGATGCCCATCGGCAGCGACATTCCCGTGCTGTGGACTTGCACTTGCGGCTCGAGTCGTGACGCAAGTTCGCGCAGCCAAACGCCAAACTTGGCAACGACAAATCCCAGGCTGATGATGGCAATGCTAGTCCGCACCCAAGCCAGAAACGTGCGCTCGACCGCGAGATGTTCGGTGCATTTGTGGTGATCCGGTAGAGGTGTGTTCATAAGCAGGGCGGCTCTTTTTCAAACTACGACAACTGTTCCCCGAAGGCGGGCATCCACGCTCGAATGCTTGTTCAGGTATTGCCTGAGGGCGTCGATGGCATGAATGGTTAACTCCCGACGATTGGTGCCGAACTTTTTGGGCACGCCCTGGCTGGTGACGAAGGCCACCGTGTGGGTGGCCTCGCGTTCCAGCTCCTCCGCTCCCATGAAAAGCTGCTGGATGCGCGAACCGGAGGGATTCTCGAATTTCACATAGAGCGTGAGTCCGAGACAGCGTTTAACATA
This sequence comes from uncultured Verrucomicrobiota bacterium, assembly GCA_964371005.1. Taxonomy (GTDB): domain Bacteria; phylum Verrucomicrobiota; class Verrucomicrobiia; order Limisphaerales; family MWDV01; genus MWDV01. Next base: position 3,038 of record CAYJNU010000586.1, read on the forward strand.
GCCGCCCATCTGTTGATAGGGGTCGGCCGA
>CAYJNU010000587.1:0-2974 GCA_964371005.1 uncultured Verrucomicrobiota bacterium
CACGATCACCAGCCCGCAGCCGCTGGACCAAATGGCGACGTACTATCCCGCGGGGTATTACGGCGCGCCGGGAGGGCGGCGGTTTCCGGTCTTGGTCGAGTGGTGGCAACAGAGGCTCTATGCGCATCGTGTGCGGATGATTGGCTCCGTGACCGGCGGCACGCGTGGCCGGGTGTTGGATGTGGGGTGCGGGCGGGGTTTGTTGCTGAGGGAGTTTCAACGGTGCGGTTGGGAGGTGCAGGGGACGGAGGTTTCTCATCAGGCGGCGAACTACGCCCGGGAAGTGCTTGGACTCAAGGTAGCCACCGGTGACCTACCAAACCTCAATCTGCCGCCCAACCACTTTGATGCGGTGACGCTCTGGCATGTGCTGGAACACCTCCCCGACCCGCGGCTGTGGTTGGCCGAGGTAAACCGAATTCTCAAACCCGGCGGCGCACTGTTCATTGGTGTGCCTAACTTCGGGGGGTGGGAGGCCCGCCTTTGCCGGGACAAGTGGTTCCACCTTGATGTGCCGCGGCACTTGACCCACTTCACGCGAAACAGTCTGACAGTTGCACTCCAGGATTCGGGCTTTCGGGACCGGGCCTGGTCCGGCTTTGCCCACGAATACGACGGCTTCAGCTTTGTGCAATCATTCCTGAGCCGGCTCGGGTTGCGGCACAATCTCCTCTACAATTTTCTCCGGCGCGGTCAGGCCAAAGTCCTGGGGGAGGACGGAGCCCCGGGGTGGCAACTCATCGCCACGCTGCTCCTCGCGTTGCCCCTCGGACTGCTCAGCCTGCCCGCGACTCTCGTTGCCGGAAGTGTGAAACAAGGCGGCACTCTAACGGTCCTGGCAACCAAGGAACAGCCTGCGGCAGCTTGAAGGCCTCCTGACGCCGGGGGCACGGCGTTTTCACAGGGCTTCCAGCACGGTTATGGCAAAGGCGGCCGCTTCTGGTTCGGAGGAAAGCCGGGGCCCGGCGATGTTCAAGACCTTGATCCGCCAGCCCGCGATGAATGCTCGCAGCTTCGCGGGCGCGGCATCGCCATCCGCTTGCTTCGAGAGATGCAAACACGGCTTGCCATGCAACCGTGCGTGTTTCCGGGTCAGGGCCGAACCGCCGCTCAATTCCGCAGAAACCGAGAAGATCACCGTCCCGTCCGAGTCGCGGACATTCCACTCGGTTCGTTGCGCGCAGAGCCTGTCCGGCGTTTCTTTCAACTCGTAGCGCGCTCCGATGACGCCATCTTCGGCCCAACGTCCGCGCGGGCACCACCCTCCGTGGGGAATCCCATGCAGGATGGCAAAGTCCAAGGCCGCGCGGTCCACGCCGGTTTGTCCACCGGACACGATGCCCTCGATGAGTAACCTCGACCGGGTGCGGGCAGCGGTTCGCGCTCGCCTTGCCGTCCGATAGGAGACTGGATTCAACTTGCCATTGCCCGCCACGCGCCAAAACTACCGGAGCATGACCACGATGGCGAACGATTTAAAGGCGACTGCGGACACGCTCGGATTGGAGCGGTTTCGTCGCCATATCTTCCTGTGTGCCGAACCCGCGGAAGCGAAATGTTGCTCGCGCGAACAAGGCATCGAAGCTTGGGAATTCCTGAAGCGGCGGCTGAAGGAACTGGATTTGGTGGGTGACGAACCGGCCGTGTATCGCAGCAAGGCCAACTGCCTGCGGATCTGCCGGCAAGGTCCCATCGCCCTGGTCTATCCCGAAGGCGTCTGGTATCACTCCTGCACGCCGGCGGTGCTGGAGCAGATCATCCAGCAACATCTGATCGGCGGGCGTGTGGTGGAGGAGTTCGCGTTTGCGCGGAATCCACTTCACTCTCATTGAATGCTGACAACAAAAAACCACCCGACTGCGGGTGGTTTGGAAGGAGAAGCAGACAGCTTACGCGTGGCGGCGACGGGCCAACAGAGCCAGAGCGCCGAGCGCCGAAAGAGCCAGAACGGAGGGTTCTGGCACGGTCACGACGATGTTGTCGTAAACTGAAGTAATCAGAAAATCATTCGCATCGCCGGAACTGGAGCCGTTGATATCGAATTGTCCGAAGAAGATGTTGTCTCCACTCAGAGTTGCATCCGCAGCCGACAGGCTGGCCATGAGATAGCCATCCACCGTCCAAGTAACCGAGTCGCCGATCCTTTCGACGACCACGTCACGCCATGCGAAACCCAACGCTCCGGCAGCCGTCGTGCCGGTTTGGTTCGGATACAGCGTCAACTGAGCCGCCGGCGCAGATGCCGCGCCAAACTTATCCGTGTAGTAGGTGGCGGTATTGTTCAAGGCGGCGGTTCCCGTTCCGGCTGCATAGACGCCCGCTGTGCCAAAGTCCAACGCATTGTTCCGGTAGGCGCGGTAGTCGTAGCTGGACCCGCCATCTCCAGTGGCGCCGAACATGAGACTGGAACTGGCCCCTGCCCATTGGGCTGAATCACCAGACGTTCCCCAACCGAAGCTACCTACTTGAGTCGAACCGCTGCCGCCAAGACCAAGAGGACCGTTGAAATTAAGCCACATGTCAAACTCCAGCTTGAAGCCACCCGCAATGCTCAGCCCGTTCGGCGAGGCTGACACGCCCTGCTGAACCGCTGCCGATTGATTCGCTAGGAAGCTCATCCCGATCGTCGTTCCACCTACCGAATGCGGGGCTGAAGGAATTCCGATGGTACTATAATCGAAGGCGAAATTGGCGAATGCATCGGCGTGCGACAGTTTCGCCGTCCATGCGCTACCGCTCGTCCCGAGGTCAAAACTATCCTGGAACACAATCTGCCCCAAGGCAGAACCAGCGACGAGGAGTGAGGAACTCACCAGACTAATTTGAAGAGAGCTTAGGGTTTTCATATTCAATTACTTGCTGTACCAGTTCTCTGTTTATGTCGCCATCCGCAGCCAAAAGCAAGGCTTTTTTGTCGCTGTGTCGTGTAGCAGTCAAAGTTAGAAAACGTGTGCGAACAAAGTTAGAATGGGTC
>CAYJNU010000588.1:0-2957 GCA_964371005.1 uncultured Verrucomicrobiota bacterium
CTGGTGGACCTCACCCAGCGTCGTCGAACCGAAGGGCAGTTGCGCCAGCAGGCAGCGTTGCTGCAAGCCTCGCACGACGCGATTCTCGTTTGGGATCTGCAGCACGGCGTTCAATTCATGAATCCCGCCGCGGAGGCGTTGACCGGCGTGACCTTTGCCCAAGCCGAGGCGCAGGCACTCTCCGTCGCCTTGCGCCCCAGGTCGGACTTGGAGTTGCAGGCGGCGATCCAGGAAGTCACCACCCGCGGCGACTGGACTGGTGAATTGACCGTATTGGCCAGCGACGGTTCAACGCGCGATGTCGCCAGCCGCTGGACGGTATTGGCCGATGCCCAAGGCCCACCGACGTCCGTCCTCATCACCTGCAACGACATCACCGAGCAGAAGCGGCTGGAAACGCAGTATCTGCGTGCCCAGCGCCTGGAAAGCGTCGGGACGCTGGCCAGCGGCGTGGCCCACGACCTGAACAACATCCTGAGCCCTGTTTTGATGGGTGTGGAACTGCTGGGCCTGCAGGCCACGGATGACGACACGCGGAGCATCCTAAACATGATGAAGGACAGCGCTCGCCGGGGCGTGGATACGGTCAAGCAGTTGTTGACCTTCGCCCGGGGGACGGATGCCCAGAAAGGACCGGTCCAGCCGCGCCATTTGCTCAAGGAGATCGCCCGCCTCCTGCAGCAAACCTTCCCGAAGAACATCCAGATCTATACCGACTACGCAGGACAACCCGCCACCGTCCTGGCCGATCCGTCCCAGTTGCATCAGGTGCTGATGAACCTGTGTGTCAACGCGCGCGACGCCATGCCGGATGGGGGCGTGCTCTTCGTGAAGCTGGAGAACCAGACGCTGGATGAAGCCGGCGCTGATATTCATCCCAAGGCGCGCCCCATTCCCTACGTGGTGTTCAAGGTGTCGGACAGTGGCGCGGGAATTCCGCCGGAGATTGTGGACCGTATCTTCGACCCGTTTTTCACGACCAAGCCGCAGGGTAAGGGCACCGGACTGGGGTTGGCCACGGTGATCGGCATTGTGGAGAACCACGGCGGCTTTGTGCTCGTGGACAGCAAGCCGGGACAAGGCACGACCTTCCAGGTGTTTCTCCCGGCCGGCACGCCCGCGGAGGGCGGCAGCGCAACGACTGAATCGTCTGTCGTGCCGCGTGGGCGGGGCGAACTGGTGTTGGTGGTGGATGACGAGCCGGCCATCCTGCACCTGGCCGCCGAAATCCTGCGGCATGGCGGCTATTCCACCTTGACCGCCTCCAACGCCTCGGAGGCCTTGCACCACTTCGAGAAGCACCATGATCACATTGGCGCGGTTTTGACCGACATCATGATGCCCTTTGGCGACGGGCGACAGCTCATCACGCTGCTCTACGAGCAGAACCCGAAGTTGCCGATCATCGCCATGAGCGGACTCTCCACAGCCGAGTTCCAGCGCGAGACGCTCAAGCGCGGCGCCCAAGCCTTCATTCGCAAGCCCTTCGCCGCTGAAGATCTGCTCAGGCTGCTCGCAAAGCTTACTGGTATCCCGGGGCCGGAATCCCAATTGAACCGCACGGGAAGCCCGGGCATAGTCCCCAGTGATGAATGAATCCGAACCCGGCACGCTGTTGCTCGCGGACGACGATCCCGCTTTTCGGGAGATGACCCGCCGCGTGCTGGTTCAACAGGGCTATGCGTGCGACACCGCCGGCAGTGCCAGTGAGGTGGAAGACCGGTTGCGGGCAAGCGAGTATGATCTGCTCATCTCGGACATCGACATGCCTGGCAACAGCAACCTGCAACTGGTCGCGGGCCTGCCGCAGCTCCAGGCTGGTCTGCCGGTCATTTTGGTCACCGGCGCGCCCTCGGTCGATTCGGCCGCGCGCTCAGTTGGGCTGGCAGTCGCCGCCTACCTCATCAAGCCGGTGGACTCCGCGGTGCTGCTGGAACACGTGCGGGTGGCACTTGATCGCTACCGGTGTTTCAGGGCCGTTGCTGCCAGCCGCCAACGGCTTCTCCAAGCTTCAGCAGACCTCCAACGCCTCGAAACCTCTTTGCGCACTCCGGTCGCGGGGACGTATGACGCTTCGGTCCAAGCGTTCTTGGATTTGACTTTGCAGAACGCTGCGCAGTCCCTGCTTGATCTTCGTCGTCTGATGGACACATTGCGTGCGCGCCCGCAAACGGGCGACGCAGCTCATTGGTTACAGTCCGCGCGCCCTGTCATTTTGCTGGAGGCTCTATGGGAAACCATCGCCGTACTCGAGAAGACGAAGAATTCCTTCAAATCCAAGGAACTCGGGCAGCTTCGGAAACGCCTGGAATGTCTGGTCGGAAATGGCAGCTCGCCGTCGCCCTGATTCCAATGCCGGCACATCGCCGTGATTGTTGACTCAATCCGCAGCAGGTGGTCGTACCGCGCGGTGCTCACGGACAGCATGACGCCGTTTGGCGACGGGCTTCAGGTCATCCCCATGCCATCAACGAGGTGCTAGGCTCACCACCCTAGCCGCGGTTGAGTCGCACCCACGTATTCACCTGAGTGGGTGAGCCGGGCTTGAACAGGGCTATGAATGCGACGCTGCCGGCAGTGCCAGTGAGGTGGAGGACCGGCTGCGGGCAAAAGAGTATGATCTGCTCATCTCAGACATCGACATGCCCGGCAACAGCAACCTGCAACTGGGCGCAAGGCTACCGCAGTTCCAGGAGCCTCACGCGCATCTGCGAGGCTGATCGACGACACGGTGGGTAGCTGGTCCGGGCAACTCGAACAGGATGCCACAAGACCGGTTAGAACGGCGCAGGTGTTGGCGAGGCAATCCTCCCTGCCGGCTTCATCCGCTCCCTGGATCGCGCAACTCCTCGGTTGGACGCCATTCTTCCATCCCTTCCTGCCAATAGAGAGCGTCGGGAGTGACTTGTTGCGTCGCGAGCATCTCCTGAATCTGAGGCAGGGTGTAGGGTCCATAC
>CAYJNU010000589.1:0-2853 GCA_964371005.1 uncultured Verrucomicrobiota bacterium
CCCCTGTTCCGCGGGCCGCGCAACAAAAGCTGCTGGTTTGTGGCACTTTGGCCAGGCAAGGGATGCGACACGGCCACGTTCGGGCTGTACCAAACGTACCGTTTCGTTACCCGCCTGCCCAAGGGACGCCGCCGGATGTTCCTACCCGATTACGTGCCGGTCGGCTGGCGGCTGGAAGTTTTCTGCAAAACCCACTACGCGGCGGAGCACGGCATCGAGCATTTCGTGCAATGCCACGAACGGGGCGTCCGGCTCCTGGACCTGTGGCGTGGCAGCGGGGTCCGGCTGCGGGTGTATGACGAAACCGGATTTTGGAAAACGCGCGACCGCAAGGCGCTGGCAGGGCAGATCGGCGACCACGAAACATTCCTGTGGGTGGCGCGCCGGCGTGTCTGGAGTTGAGAAACGAGGCCGCCGCCGTCAAATCGGGCTCGGAAGAGGGCCTCACCTAAACACGCGGGATCATCCCGCAGCGCGAGCCAGTAGGGTAGCTTTGTTGAAAGCCAAAACATGAACCAGAAGTCCGGTCCTGAATCCACCCCCGCCAAAACCGCGCGCCTGAAGAAGATTCTCGCCGGCTTGCAGCACGCCTATCCTGACGCGCATTGCGAGCTGAACTTCGCCAGTCCGCTGCAACTGCTCGTCGCCACGATCCTCTCCGCGCAATGCACCGACAAACGTGTGAACCTGGTTACGGCGGAGTTGTTCCAGAAATATCGCTCCGCAGCGGACTACGCGAACGCCGATCCCGCCGGGTTCGAACTGGAGATCAGATCCACTGGCTTCTATCGCAACAAGGCGAAGAACATTCGGGATTGCTGCCGGGCCTTGGTGGAGCGGCACGGGGGCGAAGTGCCGCGCACGATGGCGGAATTGACGCAACTGGGCGGTGTGGGCCGGAAGACCGCAAACGTCGTCCTCGGCAACGCGTTCGGGCTGAACGAGGGCATCGTGGTGGATACGCATGTCACGCGACTGGCGAATCGGCTTGGCCTGACGAAGCAAACTGATGCGGAGAAGATCGAGCTGGAGTTGATGCAACTCGTCCCGCACGAGCAATGGACGCTCTTCAGCCATTGGCTCATCTGGCACGGCCGCCGCCGTTGTGACGCGCGCAAGCCGGATTGCTCGTACTGCGAGATTCAGAAGCTCTGTCCTTCCGCAGGCAAGGTTTAGACCGATGGAGGAACATTCAACAATCAACATTCAACGTTCCACTTCCAAGCCGTCAGGCAACGCGGTCGCGTTCGATGTTGAATGTTCGATGTTGAATGTTCAGCCCTCCCCGGCGCAATGGCTTCTCCTCCAGTCCGGCCCGTGCGCGTCCGCCTATAACATGGCTTTGGACGAGGCGCTGCTTGAAGCCGCGCCCCGGTTGGGCCAGCCCGTGCTGCGTTTCTACGGCTGGATCGAGCCCGCCGCCACATTCGGCTATTCTCAGAAGTTTGCCGAGGTCGAGCGCGCCACGCTGTTGCGCCCGCTCATTCGTCGGTCCACCGGCGGGGGCATTGTGCCGCATGACGCGGATTGGACCTACAGCCTCGCCTTTCCCGCTGGCCACGAGTGGCACGGACTGGCCGCTGAGGAAAGCTACCGCCGCGTCCACCAATGGGTGCGTGTTTCGTTCGCGCGGCTTGGGGTGGAAACGGAACTCGCGCCCTGCGGCCGTCAAACCGGCCCCGGCCAATGCTTCGTCGGCTACGAAAAATCGGACGTGCTCTGGCAGGGCCGCAAGATCGCCGGGGCGGCGCAGCGGAGAAACCGTTTTGGTTTGCTGATCCAAGGCTCCGTGCAGCCGCCACCGCTGGGCCTGGCCAAGATGGACTGGCAACAGGCGATGTGCGACGAGGCAGGCACGGCCTTCGGGGTGAAATGGGTGGAGCTTGAGCCGGACATGGAATTACGCGAGCGCGCGGGACTCCTGACCGAACTGAAATACTCGCAGGCGTCGTTCAACGAAAAACGCTGAGTCGCCGAGGAGCGGTTTTACTTGGCGCAAAGGCTGTGAGACGCTGACACGGAATGTTGTTCAGGCGTATGATTTCCTGGCGGATCGCACGCGCTGTGGGAATCAGCGCGGCGGCGACGGTGCTTTTTTCTGCCAGCCAATCGCCCCGGGCGGCGGTGCTCTTGTCGGAGGATTTCTCCTACGCCAACGGATCGCTGGTCACCAACTCAGCTTTCTTCTGGACCACCCACAGCGGCACGACCGGGCAGACGCAGGTGTTTTCCGGTCGCACACAGCTCTCACAGAGCCAATCAGAGGATGTGTCGGCGGCGCTGACCAGCGGGCCGCACGCCGACGGGTTGCTCTACGCGAGCTTTGCGGTCAACTTCTCCGCGCTTCCCAGCGGAGGGGGCACATACTTCGCGCACTTCAAGGACGACGGGGCGACGAGTTTTCGGGCGAAAGTCTTCGCCACCACGAGTGGCGCTGCAGCCGGGACTTTTCGCGTCGGCATCGCCAACGTTGCCAACACGCCGGTCGTCATCCCCACGGATCTTGTGCTGGACACCGATTACACACTGGTCGTGCGCTACAATGTCGCTTCCCCGGCCACCACGCTCTGGCTCAATCCCGCATCCGAAGAGGCCACGGAGAATCGAGCGGACGCCTCGGACGCGGCCTCGGCGCTGGGCATCACCCGATTTGCGTTGCGCCAATCGCTCTCTGGCGGCGCGGGCATGGGCGTACTGATGCTTGACGACTTGCTCGTGGCTACCAGCTTTGCCGAAGTCAGGCCGCCGGCACCTGACCTCCCGCCGGCCATCATCACCCAGCCCGTAAGCCAGGCTGTGGTTGAAGGTGGTAACGCCACCTTCGCCGTCATCGCCATTGGCACGGAGCCGTTG
>CAYJNU010000590.1:0-2833 GCA_964371005.1 uncultured Verrucomicrobiota bacterium
GCTCTGCAAGTTGGCCGAACACAATCACGTTCACGTCACCGGCAATGAGCGCACCGGATCATTCTCGGGTCGTGGCGTCGAGGGAGATTACGAATTCGGCGCAGATGGCATTCACGGCACATTCACCGGTCACGGGGTCACGGGATTATTTTCCTTCGAGATCAGCAAGGCGGCTGTCACCGTTACCGACAAGCCGTTCTGGCTGCCAGAAATGTTCCTGAAACAGAAGATCGCGGAAGGACTGGACAGCCTCTGCACGGAACTGGCTTTGCGGCGGTCCTCCTGAAGGACAGGTTCGATGAAGCGCCGCACGCTCAAGCAGCTTCGCTCGAAACTGGAGTCACTCGACCACCACAATGTTTACGTCGTGCTGCTCGATCCCGCTGTGGGCAAAAACCGGAAGGTTCGGGCTGCCAACCCGGAGCGTGACCGCAAGAAGCCGTGCGTGTACGTCGGGATGACCGGCCTGACGCCGGAGGAACGCTTCGCAAATCACAAGACAGGGATCAAAGATGCGTGGGTGGTGAAGCGTTACGGCCTCCGCTTGTTGCCGGAACTCTACGCGCATCTGAACCCGATGCCGTTCGAGGCGGCAGCGCAGATGGAAAAGGACCTGGCGGAAGACCTGCGCCGGGCCGGGTACACGGTCACGGGTGGACATTGACCGTGTTGGGCACGAGCTGCCGAAACTCCCTGACCGCTGGCCGGCGCTGGAAGCTGAACAGGTGTTCGGCATCGGTTACCTCTACGACTACTGGACACTCAACGCACAAATCAGCAAACGGCACCACGGCTGCTCGGCGCAGGAAGAGCTGCCCGAGCCGCAGCCGAAACGAGAAACGCGCCAGCGCGGTTAAGCGCCGGCGCCCAAGTGGAACTCAATGCTCCTAACCGCCACTGGCCGTCTTTTGGCCCGCCGACTTCCAGCCGGAAATCCCGGCGGACAGGTGTTTGACGTTGGTGTACCCCAACTCCTTCGCCGACTTCGCTGCTTTGGCGTAGGCCCCACAGGTGGGTCCGCCGCAATATGCCACGATCAGCGCTTTCTTGTCTTTGGGCAGCACCGCCGCCAGCTTGGCCTGATTCGCCGCGTAATCAATGGCGCCGGGAATGTGGCCCGCTTTCCAGGAGTCCGTGCCGTTTACGTCCAGGAGAGTGACGGTTTTGGCTTCAATGGCCGATTTGACTTGGTCAACGGTTATGTCAGGAAACGGACCCGCCTGCACCGCCACAGTGAGGAGAAGTGCCGCTGTCAGGATGATGATCTTCTTCATGGTCTTTCGATTCTCTGGTTTGCGCCTGCCCCGATTCAATACTGGAGCCGACGAGTTGCGGGCCGGCTGGAAGGGCGCGAACCCTCCGAAACACAGCTCGGCCTCAATGATAAGACTTTGTTAGCGCATACAGTAGCCCATGTCAAACGATCGAGGTCTATTGACGGTCGCCACCCTGCCCACCAGGCCGGCTTTCAAGAGCGGCGGTCAAACCCATCTTCGATAGTTGGAAGAGCTGGGCCCCTGTTAGGACAGCGTCCATCGCGTCGCTTTCCATCAAGTCAGCTTCCCGGCGAGTGAACGGCGGGTATTTGAAGTGGTGGATGAAGGCGAGCAGGTCCGCCGCATTCCATTTCATCGGGTGCGGGAAGTGTGGTGCGACGGGCAGATCATCTGGCGGCGCACCGTTGGCGCACTGCTGCTGTCGGTAGTTTGTATCGTGGGTTGCGGCGGAATGCTGCGGGGACTTCTGCCGACTCAGAGTGCCGTTTCCTAGGAGGCGCACGGGGCGGGGCTGGTGGCGGGCGTGGCGCTGGCGTGGATGACCTCGAAACTGAAGCCACTGCCCAAGAGACAGATAGCCGATCCAGCGTGTTGGCAAAAGGGCCTCTGAGGTCTCAGGGGCCGATGGGCGGGAAGTGCAGTTTCGGGTGATGGGGAAAGAGCAAGCCGGCGAGCAAGGGCAGCGGCACGAGCGGGATGAACAGGAAGGGCGCGACCACCGCCAGCGGGTAATGCCACCAGCGCGGCGGACGCGTCTTGCGATCGGTGGGCACACAACACGCCGGGAGATACAGCATCAAGCCGTAAACGAAAATCCACAGCCCAAACTCCAATGGGTTGCGGGTGCCCAGGTTGGTTTCCATGAGGGTGCCGCTCAGGCCGAACAGCAGGAACACCGCAAACGGGCTGAAGGCATATCGCCAGAGGATCAAGGCCCAACCCACAAACATCGGGACGAAGATCACCACGCTGTGCAACGCCACCACATCCAGATAGTTGGCGGAAGCCGTGATGTAGGCTTCGCCCACCTTGACGCCAAACAGCGGGGCCAGGTTCGTCATCGTGGTGGTGATGGCTTCTTCCACCAGTGCCAGGGCGGTCGCCAGCAGAATGAATTTCAGTCGCCAGTCCAACCGGAGGCCCAACACGATCGTTCGGATCGGCTCACGCAATCGGTACATCAGCGTTCCGCCGAGCACGATCCAGAACAGGATCAAACCCCAGCCCATCCCCACCACGGCCCGCACCTTCTCATTAGGCCAGGTGACCACGGTGACGGCTGATGTAGCCACCCCCAGCCAGACGGCCAGCGCTCCTACGAAGATGGATCGGGGATCCCTCATTTGATGGGCAGACAGTACCTGCCGCCGGTCCTCAGTAAGTGACTCAGACCGCGCATCAGGGTTGCTGGCTCAACTCGGCCGTGAGCATCGCCGCAGATTCGCCCAATCCGCAGATCCTGCGGCACGCAACCACTGTGCTGTTCGCCCGACAACACCGTCTAGTATTACTGTGTTAAGTAAATGCTTGTATTTTTCACCGACCACGGCACGCTC
>CAYJNU010000591.1:0-2823 GCA_964371005.1 uncultured Verrucomicrobiota bacterium
GCTCGCCTTTTTTCGCGCCGCTCTGGTCCAGCAACACCCGGCGCAGACCGAACCCAGCCGTCCCGCCTTGCCGGTATCGTACCCAATCGTTCAGCAAGTACGTTATGAGATCCCTGCTCAGGCTTAACGGTTTGCGGTTCAGGGGTTTGGTCCCCGGCTTGTGAGGGTGGCTTCTTCCTCCAATACCCCGGATGTTCCTTGCGCCATTTCCGCGTGTTCTCTTTCGCCAACTCGCCACGGAAGTAGGTAAGGTTCTCCAGCTTCCGCAGCCACCTGCGCCGACTGGCAGCTTTGCTGGCACGCTGGCACTCCGAATTGGAGCAGTAGCGCTGGCGACAATAGTTTCGATAATCAGGAGTGAACAGTTTGCCACAATGGCGGCATTTGCGTCGTTTTGGTTTTGAATTCATCACGACACAAGGGACAAAACGGGCAAGTAGAACTGAACGCGGCACGTCCTGTAAACACCACATCATCACGCATACGTTATGACAATTTTGCCACTTTGGGTCGGTGAAACGAAATCTGGACCGCGAGTTTGCCCGCTTCATGCGGAAGGCCCGTGCCGGTCTTTCGTATGCCGAGTTTGCGAAGAAGGTCGGCGTTTCACACACAACGCTTCACCGGATCGAGCGCGGCGAACACCACATCACGCTCAACAAGCTCGAGACGATCCTGGGCCGGCTGAGGATCAAATTACGGGACGTTTTCCCGGACGAATATTAGCGTTGGCCGAGCACTCCCTTCGATTCAGCGTTCAAGCATTCAACCAACGATTGCGCTCAATGACGCGCGGAGGCGGAGTAGTATGATTAGTAGTATGGTGATTCTCTTTTTTGCGCCACGTGCCGCGCGGGAGCAGGGCGTTCCAGTTTTCGAAGAAGCTTCTGCGAACGAGCGTTCTGCGTTGACTTGCTGAAACGCACGCGCACACTCTGTAACGCTACTGGCGCAACTTCGGATCAGAAGGTTACAGGTTCGAGTCCTGTCGGATGCGCCACTTTCATAATCAAGGAGTTACGAAGGATTCCTGAAACCCAGGGAAAGTGCCACTGGCTCACTTCTGTCTCACTTTGAAAGCCTACCCCGACGTGACTTGAGCCGGGTGTCCAACAAGAAATCTTCGTTCGGTAGGGACTTAGCCGAGGTCACAGATCATGCGAATCAACAAAAAGTTGACGGCTAGCTTGGCGTGTGTTACTCGGTGTAACACATGACAGTTGAAACAGCCAGAAGACAGTTCGGTGAAGCCCTGAAGGCGAAGCGACGAATGCACGCCCTGTCCTTGCGGGATCTCCAGCAGCAAGCAGGTGTTCCGTTTGCGGCTGTTTCGATGATCGAATCAGGACAACGAGCGATCGGACCAGACCATGCCGCCAAGATCGCGGACGCCCTGAAGCTAGCGCATGGTGAGCGCGATGATTTCCTAAAGCTTGCGGCGAGGACGGTGACGGCTCGCGGACGAAAACAGACCGCGACCGGCTGCCCTCCGCTTCTCGCCCAGCGTTTTGCCGAGCACCTAGCGTTCGTGCTGGGCACGGATTTGGTGAAGCTCGATTCGTTCGGCTGCATCCAGTTTCCATCGCTATCGGCATTCCCAGAAGCCGGAGTGCCTGCGCCTCGGCTTTTTTACGCATGTGAGAAGGGGGGAAAACTCGCTCCGCTCAAGCCCGCCGTGTGGGAGCACATCAGATTGCACAGGTCCTTTCCGGTGCTGACGGTGGTTTTCATGCGCGACGGACGGCAGGCCGTGATTCAGTGCGGCGCACAGTTTTTTTGAGTCCGGTTTTTTCGTGAACACCAATGAAAGCAAAACCACCAACGCCTTTTTCGACGTGTTCGAGTTGGCGCGTCGGTGGCACCAAAATCCCGAGACGGTCCGCCGGAAAATTCGCCGTGGCGAGTTGCAGGCCACCCGTATCGGGCGACGGTTGCTCATCTCGCTCGGGGAGGTTGAGCGAACAGAAGATGCTGGCGCCTGCCAGTGACAGTGCTGCGCGAGCTACGCCTTTGTGGCATGAGCGTGCGCGATTGACCAGTGGACGCATGCCATTGCGAGCAGCGCCCGCTGAAACAAAGACAGCCGCTCAGGCTGACAACTACGGTGCGACGAACTGCGTTGCACCGCATCGTATCAACTCCCGGGGCGGATTTCCTCCGCCCCGGGCTTCTGGCCCGCGACTATTCTGCCTGATTCCATTCCGGCACAGGCCATGAAGACAACGGGAGACTTTCATCGTGGAAAATGTGCGTTCTTCGCGTCGAACCCTCGACGCACTTCAATCCCTCCTAGGCAGCGCTAGCCGAAAGCATCTACAGGAACTGATAGACCCCCTTGGTGTTTCTGGAATATTCGATCCCGCGATGTCGTGGGACGGGATCTTTCTGCCCAGGGAATCTGGCGTGACAGTTCTCGACTTTCTGGCAGCCGTGTATGCGCATCGCCGGAATGGCTTTAGCAAAGCGGCGACAGAATATGTTCTGACGACGATGCTCAAGAATGCGGGAGGGGTGTCGTGAACCAGCCCCTGAATGACTCGTTTGCCCGTTCCATCGAGCGTGCCAAGGAACTCCTGCCGATGCCTGCACTCATCAAGAGGCTCGGCGACTGGGATGCTGGCGTTTGTGCTGGCCTCTGTCCGTTCCACGACGACCACAGCCCAAGCTTCTCGATCTTCGATTACAACGGCGAAACGCTTTGGAAATGTCACGCCGGCTGTGGCGCCGGTGACCAAATCACCTATCTCGAAATGAAGTTCGAGATTTCGCGTGGCGACGCGATTCGGAAATTCCTGACCATGGCCGGCGTGCGCAACCCGATAG
>CAYJNU010000592.1:0-2792 GCA_964371005.1 uncultured Verrucomicrobiota bacterium
GCGAGTTTGGTCAGAGTTTTCATGGTTGTTTCGGTGTTGGCCGATTTGCGGTGCTGCCGTTGTGTTTTGGGGGCGCGGAGTGAGTTGGATTCACTCAGTGCTTCGGCACGCGGATCGTGCCGTAGCCACGGTAGCTGAGATTGTCTTTTACGGTGTAGTTGGGAGCTGTGCGGACGTGGGGGGCGACGTACGTGCCGCTGCTCCGGTAGTAGCCCCTCACGTGTACGGACGGAGACGCGGCGTACGGGTTGCGATAGACGTAGTTACGGCTGGAACTGGAAGACCCGCCGAGCGAGCTGGAGCTGGAGCGGTAGTGGCTACTGACGTAGGTCCCGTCGCGGCGGGTGTAGCCCTTGACCCAGCCGGCTTGGGCGGCAAGCGTCGAGCAGAAAATCACGGCGGCGAGGGCGAGTTTAATCAGAGTTTTCATGGTGTTGAATGTGTTGTTTGTTTTCGGGCGGCGGTTCGTTGTGAACCGCCTTCACCCACTGCATCGCAAACGGCGGCGGGTTTCTTACAACTTTTTCAACCACGCGGATGGACGCGGATGAAACGGCTGCGAGCGCACGCAGGGCCTCATCGTGGCAGCCGAGGTGACGAGGCTCTGATTTCCCTTCCGGGTTCAGCCTTCCGCATTGCGCGGCAGCATGAGCCTCCTCACGTCGGCTGCTACAGGGGGATTCTCTGTGCTCTGTGTGCTCTTTCTCGGCTTGCTGGAAATGGCCGCGCGGGCTAGGCTCTGGCCATGATCACGCTGGAAACCACCGCCACGGATGTGCGGGTGACGATCCCGAAAGACGCCGTGCCGCCGAAGCGGCTGAACGCGTTCCTGGACTGGCTGCGGCTGGAGGAAATCGTCCAGCGTAGCCGTTTGACCGAGGAGGAAGCCGATCGCATTGCCGACGACATCAAGGCGGACTGGTGGGCGGCCAACAAGGACAGGTTCATTCCACTGGATGAACGATGAGCGCGGATTGCGTCATTGTTGACGTGAACATCGCGTTCAAATGCCTGCACACCGGGCGGGGCGATTTGCGCGAGCGAATCGGGACGAGCACGCGGTCGCAGTTCTTCAGCCCGCGTTTTCTGTTCGTGGAGTTGTTCAAGCACAAGGAGCGGCTGGCGCGGGCGAGCGGGCTGGCGGAGACGGACTTGCTCGAAGGGCTGCACGCGCTGTTGAACCAATTGGAGTTCGTCAATGAAGCCAACATCCCCACGGGAACTTGGGTGGAGGCGTACCGGCTCTGCCGGGGGATTGATGTCAACGACACGCCGTATGTGGCGCTGACACTGCACATGGATGGCCGGTTCTGGACGGAGGATGATGCACTGAAGACCGCGTTGCGGGCGCGGGGCTTTGACCGGTTCTTCGAGCCGTGAGCGGTCGGGACCTTCCGCTGCTGCTATCCAGAATGAATCCGCCTGACCTGCGCACGCTGCAAGAAGGCGATGAAGCTACCTGGGACGCGGCGTTCGACTGGCTGTGGCCAACGGCGTTCGCGGTGGCGCAGTTGAAACTCCACCCATTCCTGCCGGATGAAGTCGAAGATGTGGCGATCGAGGCGCTGGAGGTCTTGGTGGAGAAGGTGCGGGAGGTGAAGACCGCAGAGGAATTGAAGCCCTTGCTCGCCGGGATCACGCATCACCGGGCGGTCAGCTTGCTGCGCGAGCGGTTCGCGAAGAAACGCAGCGCGGGCAAGACAGAATCGTTGGATGCACCGGAGTTGGACGGCGAGGTCAAGTCTGAGCCAGCCTCATCCGAGTCTCCGTTGGATGCGCTGGCTGAGAACGAACTGGCGCAACGGCTGCGGGAATCCCTCGCCGCCCTCAAGCCGCCGCAGGGCGAAATCCTGTCGGACTTCTTCCTCTACGGGTTGCGGTACGAGGAGTTGGCAAAGAAGCACGGGATCGCCGTCGGCTCGGTGGGCGTTTACTTGAAGCGCGGGTTGGAGGCGCTGCGGCGCATCTGGGGCGGTCGCGAACAGGATTGAAAGAAACGAACGAGCTTTTGCGATGCACTCAATGAATGACGAACAGTTCTTCGATCTGGCGATGAAAGCCCTCGCCCGCCAGTGTACCGACGCGGAGCGCGCCGAGCTGGAAGCGCTGCTCGCGCGCACGCCGGAGTTGAAGGAGGAGTTTGAGCGTCTGCAGGCGGAGGTGCGAGTGGTAAAGGAAGCCCTGCCGTTGGTCAACGCAACCGAAGCGTTGGGAGGTGAGTTTCCTGCTTACGCACGTGGAAGGCTGCAATCAAAGGTCCGGCAGACTCTGGGCCACCCGGAGGCCGTCAGTCCCGCGCAACTTGACCGGGCGCGCTCAGCAATGTGGACTTGGCGTTGGGTGCTGGGTCTGGCGGCGGTAACGGCGGCGGTAGTCTTGGTTGTGTTACCGATGTTCCGCAGCGCGCCGCAACCCATCATTCAAGTTGCCATGTTCGATGTGGGCGGCCCGAGCCGTGGCAGCGACACGAACGACATGGCGTTACTCCAGCAAAGCTGCCAGGGCGTGGCGGTCGTGAGTTTTTCTGACGCGGAGGCGTTGCGCATGTGGGAAACGATCTGGCCTGCGGGCAAAGGGCAGACGGTGGCGAAGATAATCTACGACCGGGCGGCTGCGGAGATACGAGTGCAAGGCAGGACGGCGGAAGGGAGTTACACAAGGTCTTTTCCGGTTGAGCCGGACCTCGCGTCGGCTTTGAAGCAAGCGGCAGGTTTTATTCGCGAACGAAGTCGCCGCTGATCTGGCTCCGCGGAACCCAATGATGGCCACAACCGCAGGCCACCGGTTTGCCC
>CAYJNU010000593.1:0-2718 GCA_964371005.1 uncultured Verrucomicrobiota bacterium
GCACGGGGCCATGGTGGTTTCCGACGGAGCTAACGCCCGGTGGCTCGAACCACTTCGAGTTTCAGCGAGACGTGGTCCTCAACGAGATCATGTATCACGCTGCGTTGCTGCCGGCCGAACCGGCCGCCTACGGGACGAATGTTCTGGTCAGCATCACCAACTCCTGGAAATTTCACAGCCTCGGTGTGAACTTGGGCAGCACTTGGCGCAGACCGGGCTACGACGACAGTGGCTGGCCGCTCGGACAGGCATTGTTCCACAACACGACCTCGGTGCTCCCTGCCGCGAAGAATGCGGAGCTGCCGCTGGTTGATGGCGACGGGACACGGATCATCACCTGGTATTTCCGCACTCCGTTCGTGTTCGCTGGTGAAACGAGCGGCGCGCAGTTGACGTTCAGCCCCCTTGTGGACGATGGCGCGGTTTACTATTTGAACGGCGTCGAGATTTATCGGCAGAACATGCCGGCGGGTGAGATTGGTTGCGCCACGCTGGCGAGCGCGGGCGTGGCGACGCCGGCGTTCAGCGGACCGTTTGTGGTCGGGGTTACCAATCTGCTGGCGGGTACCAATCTACTTGCGGTCGAAGTGCATCAGTTTACGACCAACCCCATCGCGGCGGACATGGCGTTTGGCGTGGAGGTCCGGGCTTACGGTGAGCAGTCAGCCCCGCTGCCGGTGCGGGAATCGCCCGAGTCGTGGGTTGAATTGTTCAACCGCGGCACGAATACCATGGACCTGACCGACTGGCGGTTGGACGAGGGGATTGATTACCGTTTTGAACCCGGCACTACGATTCCCGCAGGTGGCTACCTGGTTGTGGCAAAGGACGTGGCTTTCATGCAGGCACAGCATCCCGGGATCAGCGTGGTCGGCCCCTTCACGAACAAGCTCTCCCACGGAGGTGACTACGTGGTGCTCAAGGACGCCGCCAACAATCCGGCAGACGAGGTTCACTATTTCGACGGCGGACGCTGGCCGGAGTACGCCGATGGGGGTGGCAGCAGCCTGGAATTGCGCGATCCAGCGGCCGACAACGCGAAGGCTGAGGTTTGGGCCGCCAGCGACGAATCCGCACGGTCTGATTGGAGCAACTACACCTATCGCGCCGTCGCGCAGAACGTTCTCGGCCCGACCAGGTGGAGAGAATTCGTCGTTGGGTTGCTTGAAGCGGGCGAATGCTTGATTGACGATCTGCATGTCATCGAGTCGCCGGACACCGCGCCGGTCGAGCTGCTGCAAAACGGCTCGTTCGAGACTGGTCTGATCGCGTGGCGCGCTTTGGGCGACCACAGTCAGACCCGCGTTGAAGTAGATCCTGACAACGCGGCGAACCATGTGTTGCACCTCGTCGCCACCGGACCGACCGACCACATGCACAATCATCTGGAAACGACCTTTGCCAGCGGCCGTGCCGTCGCTGACGGAAGAACGTACCAGGTTTCATTCCGGGCGAAATGGCTCGCGGGCAACAACCGGCTCAACACCCGACTCTATTTCAACCGTGTAGCCCGGACCACCGCACTTCCCATGCCCAAGCTGCCTGGCACGCCCGGCGCGCACAACTCGAGGTTTGCCGGTAACGTGGGGCCGACCTTTGACGCCTTCCAGCATGGCCCGGTCGTGCCGCAGCCGAACCAGCCGGTCACAATCAGTGTCGGCGTCGCGGATCCGCAGGGGGTCAGCGCCGTCACCTTGCGTTGGGCTGCCAACGGTGGGGCGTGGCAGACCCTGGCCATGTCGCCGGGCGGGCTTGCTGCGTCGCCCGATTATGTGAGGTACTCGGCTATTCTCCCGGGGTTCCCGGTCGGCACGCTGGTCCAGTTCTACACCGAAGCCACCGACGGCTTGGGGATCGGCGCAACGTTCCCGGCGCGAGGGAGCAACTCGCGTGCTTTCTTCAAGGTGGACGAGGGCCAGGCCTTGATGAACCAGTTGCACCGCGTGAGCCTGCTGATGTCACCGGCCGACAAGGCATTACTGCATGCGGAGACGAACGTGATGAGCAACGATCAACTCGGTCTGACCGTCGTGTATGACGAGCGCGAGGTGTTTTACGATGTTGGGGTGCATCTGCAAAGCAGTGAGCGGGGGCGCAACGACTCTTCACGTGTAGGCTTCACGGTCCGGTTCCATCCCGACCAGCCCTTCCGCGGCGTGCAGAAGAACTTGACGATTGACCGGTCGGGTGGCTATTCGGGTCGGGGGGGCAAGCACGACGAGATGCTCTTGTGGCACGCGGTCAACCACGCCGGCGGCTTGCTCGGTTTGGAGTGCGATCTGGTGCAAGTTTTCGCGCCGCGCAGTTCTGAAGACGGCACGGGCATGATGCGATTGGCTGGCTTCGACAACGACTACTTCGGGAGCCAGTTCCGGGATGGCGATGCAGGCAGCCGCTACATGCTGGAGCTGATTTATTATCCCACCACCACAACGACCGGAGATGCACAATCGCCCAAATTGCCCCAGCCCGACGACGTGGTGAGTGCGGACATTCAGAATTGGGGCAACGACCCGGAAAACTACCGGTGGATCTTCATGCAGGAGAATCTGGCCAACCTCGACGACTACAGCCGGGTGGTCGCCCTCAACCAGGCGTTCAGTCTGACCGGGGCGGCTCTTGATGCCCAGACGCGTCAACTGATGGACGTGGACGAGTGGATGCGCACCCTGGCGTTCAAAGCCTTCATCGGGGATGTGGACACGTATACCGTCGGCT
>CAYJNU010000594.1:0-2645 GCA_964371005.1 uncultured Verrucomicrobiota bacterium
CGTCTCCGCATGCGCGAACGCTTCCACATGCACCAGTTGGTGCAAACGCCGCTGGGTGGGCACGTCGTCTGCGAAGAGCGCGACCTGCTCTACGAAGAAGCCCCAGCCGCCTACAAGAACATCAAGGCAGTGATCGCGGACCTCGTGGATGCCGGACTCGTGTCCGTCATCGCGACGCTACGCCCGCTCCTCACTTACAAGACGCGCAAGCTTCGCCGCTAGCGCCTCTCAAGCGCCACGGAGGAACCGAGTTCACAGAGTTAATGTCTGACTGCGAGCAGCGACTCTGTGTGCTTGTCCTCTGCGGCAAAGCTGTTCGTCCGTGAATGCAAAGCAGCTCGCGCACCCAGCCCTTCAAGTTGGCCCTAGCCGGTGCGAGTCCGGCCACGGATGCCATTTTGCTCTCAAGGTGTAATCAGATTCTGCACGCCGCTTTGCGAAGGCGGAGGTTCGTGGTGCAAATCCACGTGAGAGCACCATTCTGACAGCCCCTGTGCCTCCAGCAGCCACAGGGCGGGTTTCGTAAACCCGTATTCGTCGGTGCGAGTCCGACCAGGGGCTCCAATCTCACCGCGTGGGATTGAGAATCGGTGGGGTTCTTCCGGAGCAGTCATTCGCGAACCCACACGGCCGGCTGGCTCGGGGCATTCTCGCGAATCGCCTTGCCCAGCCACGCAATCGTCTGGCCCAAGTCCGCCATGTTCCGCGCCGCTTCCTCGTCCTTGGCCACCTCGCCTTTGTCCAAGCCAAACCCGAGGTTCCAATACGTGGACCCCGGCACGATGACGCCCGACATCAGAAACATGTGGTTCATCGTGTCAAAGGCATGCGTGCCGCCGCCGCGCCGGACCGCCACGACCGCCGCACCGATTTTCCCGCGAAACAAACCGCCGTTGGCGATTGCCACCAAACCGGCACGATCCAGCAGTGCCTTCATTTCGGCGCTGACATCGCTGAAGTAGGTCGGCGACCCGAGGATGATCGCGTCTGCCGCAACCATCTTCTCCATGCAATGGTTGAAGAATTCGTCCTTCTGGCCGCACCGCGAGTTCTTGGTGTCAAAGCAGTGGTAGCAGGCCCGGCATCCCCGGATGTCAACCCCGCCGAGTTGGACGAACTCGGTTTCCCAGCCGGCGGCAATCAGCGGCGCCAGGACCTGCTTCAGGAGGATTTCGGTGTTCCCGCCCTTGCGCGGGCTTCCATTGATGGCAACGGCTTTCATGGTTTGCGTTTCCAACCCAGCATTCTGAGTTCCGCCAGGCGGTGTCAATGCCGAACCCGGGCGGAGCTCCTTTATGGTGATCATGATGTAACAGCAGCATCACGCCCCGTGAAGGCGTTTGTGCCGGTGCGAATCCGGTTGGTCACCCCAATTTCGATGGGCCGAAGTTCGCAGGTTATCGCGCCAACACCAAAGGGGTGGTTGCTCACCGTGAGAGAGCCGCTGGACGCAAGTCCGGTGTCGCGGGTTCGAGTCCCGCTTGCGCAACCCCGTATCTGCGGCAGCACTTGCCCATCTGATCACCCCGTAGTTCAACGGCGATAGAACGCCCGGATGCGTCCGGGAGATGTGAGTTCGATTCTCATCGGGAGTCCCCATTTAGACGGGCCGTTGAGCTTGGGTTATCGGTGAAGCGGGAAACCGCGAGCGGGTTCGAATCCTGCCCCAGCCACGATATGGCTGGGTGCCCAACTCGCCTCTTGTCCGTCGTCATTTAGGGTCGGGCCGCTGCACTTCGGTTATCGAACTGGTAGCTCAACTGCGCCAGAGCCGCCCGTGCAAACGGGAAGACACGGGTTCAAATCCCGTCCAGAAAAATCGAAGTCGTCTCTTGTCCGTCCCTTAATCGCCCAGTTTTCGACGGGTCGCAGGATTGGGTTATCGCTCATAACGACGTGGTCGCTGGTTCGAGTCCGGCCTCCGGAACCAAATGCCGGAGTAGCTCAGTGGTAGAGCACGTAATTCCCAATTCGTCTCTTATCCGTCGGTTCTTGCTGATGGGCCGAAGACATCGGGTTATCGGTTATTGGTTCGAATCCAATCCGGGCGGGAAATGTGCCCGGTAGCTAAGCGGTATAGCAATTCCCGCGTCGTCCCTTGCCCATCTCAGTTTTGTCTCTGCCCCGGCGGAGACGACTCAACCACAACCCTGAACCCGGAGGTCGTATGGCAAACCGCATCCATGAATCAGATGAACCGCATTTCGAAATCACCAGCAAACGTCGCCGCGGCTTCCCTTCCGAGACACAGGTGAAACGCGGCGTGCGCGTCGTTCACGGAGACAAGGAGTTGTTCGAGAAGCTCGGGCGCAACGACCTCTGCCCATGCGGTTCAGGACACAGCTTTTAAGAACTGCTGCCGCCGGTCCGGCCGATACGACGGCGCCAGGCGGAATCACTTCTTTCCGCGAGTAGTCAGATTATTTCCTGCGGGCCGAAGAACTTGGGTTACCTCTGTTAAAGGACAACTCCCACGTTCACCAACTTGTCCGCAGTGCAATTCGATCAACCGTGCCGAGAGTTGGCGGCGCACAAAATGAAATGGAGGCCAACATGGCTATCAACTATGCAAAGCTGTTCAACCGACGTGTTACTCCGCAGTCGCGCCCGATCCCGCGCTCGACTCAGGTCCGCAACTCGGGCGG
>CAYJNU010000595.1:0-2636 GCA_964371005.1 uncultured Verrucomicrobiota bacterium
GTACTGGGTTCGGATCAGCTCTTTGACTTTGATCGGTCGGGAGACTCTGGCCAAGGCCACGGTCGGGGTGCTGTCATCGTCAGCCAGCACCCTGATGGTGCCGTAACCCAGCACTCGCTGCAGGAAGCCCTGATCCACCACCACGTCTTTCACGCGATACAGTTCCAATTCATTCAAATGCTTGGCCAACCAGCCGCGACGGACGAGTAACCGTTGAGTGGTCAGGCGATAACTGCAGGACTTCACCCGCAGCCACACCAGTAGCAGCAGCAGTCCCCCAAGAGCGAGCGGAACCAATGGCACCCAGCGTGGCCAGGAAAAATCCTGAGCCCGGATCACCAGACCGAAGGCCAAGGCAATGAAAGTCAACCCAAGCAGGATCTGCCCCGGAAAAGCCCGCGCGACTGGAGACAGTTTAAAAATCTCGGTTTCCTGGTTCGCTGCCTCCGGCGCCATCGGGGTGTTGGCTGTCGGTTCCGGGATCAACCGGGCGGTTTGCGGCGCTGTGTTGGCGGGCGACTGAGGGACGAGAATCGTCGCCTGGCACTTCGGGCACTTGACGCGTTGGCCGTACGACGCTTCATCGCCGGCGATGATTTCCTGACAGTGAGGACATTCAAATTTGATCGGTTTCATAACGCTTGGGTTGTTTCGCTACACTCGTGCGCAGTTCGCTGATGGATGACAGCGTGGGAATGTGGTCGCGAGCGACTTTGACCGAGCCCGGGATCAACCGAGGCGAGAGGTTCGCGGCTGGTGGGGTTCTTTCTTCTCACCGCGGGCGCGAAATGCCAGCCAAAGCGTGGCAATCATGCCGGCGCCTTTCAGCAGGGTCAGCCCCCACGCCGGCTTCTCGCCAGCAGGCACGGGCTTGGTGTGCCGGAAGGTGGCGAGTCCCGTCACCAGCAACGCCGCCGCGGAGGCGATCGAGCCGAAGGACTCGGCCCGGTGGGCGAGGCTGCGCACGCTCTCCTCCATCGTCTGCCATTCCTCACGCAGCAACACGCGGTTGATGTCGCTCTCCGCGGTTAAGACGTGTCTCCGCATCTCCAACGGGTTCATTCGAGGAGGGTTTCCAAACATGCGCGGTCCTTTTTGAGTTGATCGAGTGTGGCTGGAAGATTCTCCCACCGGTGCAGGATGCCGGTGAGTCGTCGGTAGAGCCAGACCGCCACCGCGCCATAGAAACCGGTCAAGGTCAGGAGCGCCGCCAGGGGCGAATAGGGCCACAGGAGCACCACAAGGGCCGCGGTCAGCGTGATCCCAGCGAGGAGGCCGAACGCGGCCACCCCGAGGGCCAGCAGGATGACGCGCAGGAGGCGTTCGCGCTCCTCCTGCATTTCCACCATCAACAACTCGAAGCGGTTTTCCCCGATGGTCAAGAGCCGCCGCGCGAAGCGTTTCGACGCCGCGCCGAATTGCTGGAAGCTGTGGGTCACAGGTTCCATGACGCGATTAGTCGCAGCGGCGGGCGCAGCGGCGCGCGACGAGACAACCGAGGAGCGCCCCGACGCCAAAGGCGATGCCGATGGCTTGGTACGGATGCTCATGCACGACCTGGTCGGTGACTTGGGCTCCTTCGATCGCCTTCTCTTTGACGTGGCCAAAGATCTTCTTACCGCTGTCCAGGGCAGCAGCGAGGCGCTTGCGGGCTTCGCTGACTTTGTCTCCCGCCACGTCGGCGGTGGCCGCCATCAAGGCACGCGCGTCTTCGGCGAGCGTGCCCAGGTCATTGCTGGTTGCTTGTGTCTGTTTGTCCATAGCCTTCGGTTCTTTCTATTGGTTTGCGTTTTTCAATGGTAATTGTTCCGCGTCGGCAAGGTGGGCGGCTTCCGGCGAGTCGGCCACCTTCAGAACCGAGTTCATCCTGCCGAACGGATTGGGCACGGTTCCTCGGGCCTGCGGATCCGGCATCCACTCGCCGTCCACCACCAAACAGTATTCGTACGTGCCGGGCGGTGCTATGGGGTGTTTACCCCAGTCGGTGATCAGCCCGTCTTCAGCCGTTCTCGCGGTCCTGCCAGCGCCTCGAAGCCGGAGATCACGTCGAAAAGCTCGGCGTCAATTCCACTCTGGCGCAAGCGATGGAAGTTGGCGTTGAGGTCCTCCAGCAATTCGTCAATGTTGCGATCCGCGCGTTCCATCGCCGCCAGCCGGCTCGCGTTCTCGCTGGCGAGGGATTCGGCACACGCCCGAAAAAGCGAGACGAAAAGATATGCGCGGATGAGCGCCCGTAAAGTCGCGCTGCCGCCCATGACCTCGGGCAGAGGCTTTGTCGGCCAGGGAAGCTCGGCCAGGTTGCGCCGCCACGTTTCATCCAGCGGCAGCAATCGCTGATGGACGGGCACATAAACCGATCCAGACTTGGGACGGTGGTAGAAGAGGTGAAGTGCGGTGACTTCGCCCCGGTCGCGATGCGTCTCGTGCTCGACGAGAATTTGACCCACCAGCGGCGTGATCGCCTGAACGGAGTTCGGCACGGTGAAGAGTCCCAGCAGCGGCATTCCCGCGTCCGTCAGGCGCGCATGAACGCGCTCGCCCACGGCCCAGACTTTTGGTTTGCCGGACAGCGCGGCCAAGGTCTTCACCGCAAAATCCGCCACCACATCGTTGAACTGGCCGACCAATCCCTGATC
>CAYJNU010000596.1:0-2609 GCA_964371005.1 uncultured Verrucomicrobiota bacterium
GTTCCACGGTGTCTTGCTCAAAGTCGTCGCCCCCCGTTCGATGTTGAGCGTTGAATGTCGAATGTTGAATGTTCATCTTCTCGCTCAGCACCAGTAGCGTCAGCACATTCCGCCCGTTCACGCGTTCGACGCGCCAGTTGCGGATGTCCTCAGCACGATAGAGGTTAGCATAGGCACGTTGCTCGACCTCACCCTCCCAGTCCACCAGTGTGCCACAGCGACCGACGACGACCACTTCCTCGATCACGTTGCGTGCGTAGGCCGGCAGCGCGGTACCGAGCAGGTCGAGATCGTCAATGCACTTGGCCAGTGCGACGGACAGCGTGTCCTTGTTCGACGGCACACGCACGACGGGATCACGCCGGAAAATCAGGCCGACGAACCCTTCGGCGGTGCGTGCTGCAGCGTTGAAGAAGGAGGCCCGGGATTTGTAGCCGAGGTATTCGTCGGTAGATTGCGAGTCGAGGCGCGGCAGATACTTCTCGCCGGCTGCCTTGACCGCATCCTCACCAGCGACGACATCACGCGCCCGCAGCCAGGCGGCCAGGTTCGCGTCGTAGTCGGGATGTGTCGAGTTCACGGCCATCGCGCCGCGACTCTAGCACCCAGTTTTCACAGCGCGTTTGGCACGCCCCCGTTGATTGCGCCACGGCCCGCCTCGACTGACACGCAACCCGACATGACTCGCCGCGACGCACACCACTTTTTGTGTTGACGCTTTCCACGACGCGCACGCCCACCCAGAACATGAGCTGCTACGTTCGGCCACGATGCACAATGCAGGCGACGCGCCAGCACACCCCTTTTCCCCCTGTGCTGTCCCGTCGCCTGCAACCGGTTTGAGTGTGGCCTGCCACTACGCAGAAGAGCGGTATGGTGAGTTGAATTGACTCCTTCGGGCTCTCCACCGTTTTTCCTCGCAGCGTGAGGTGGCCATGCAGCCAGCGGTCCGGCCTGTCTGTGCGTGTGTGCTCAGGAAATGAGGCATGAGCACACACGCCCAGACAGACCAGCCCGCTTCACCCCGGCTTTACATCCTTCACGGTTACGTGGCAGCAGCGCGCACGCGTCCTCCGCAGCCACCCATTCCACACCAGGCCGTCGCCCAGCTCTTCCGTCTCGCTCGCGGTCGCCACACCTTCCTCGGCTGGTTGCGTTTCCGGTTCGCGTGCGTCTTCGTCTCCCATCGCACCTACCAGTTCTTCACCCGTCAGTCCCGGGCACGCTATTATGCGCAGTCAGAGCTCCGGTAGTCTCCCACGTCACACCGCTGGCGCGCAGGTCACGCCCCCAATGAAATGGCGCGACGACGAATCCCACCCCACAACCTGACGCTGCCGTGCCGGGAATCAGCCCAGCCCGGCGACGCTTTGATTGGTGGATTGGCGGACACTCCACTGCGTTTCGTGTCCTCCCTCCGCATCCTTGGAGAGCAAATCGCCTGCGCCCACAACTCGCACCCGAAGATCGCTCCGGGCCTCCTTTCCCTCGCTTCGCTTGCCAGTCGCCCGTGGCTTGCGTGTCGGCCTCAAGCCACCACGCCGACGTTTCGCTCGCCGGTGCTCGCAAGCTTGGCAACCACTTCACTCCCGTTTCGTGTCCCCCGGCGCCACGATCGGTAGCCGAGCATCACGCGCCGCGTCACGCGCAGGCCAACCGCTGCCCGTGCCGGGAATCAGCCCGGCACGGTGTCGCTTCAATCAGGTGGTCGGCAGACACTTCACTTCGTTTCGTGTCACTCGGCACAACGATTGGTAGCCGAGCATCACGCACCGGTGCAACGCGACGCCCGGAAAGACGTGCGGCCCGGGCAAGACTGCCCGGCCCGCTACTCTCCGAGACAATGGTGTTTTGGAAGTCGCGACTGCGTCGCGCGTTAATCACCAGCACCACGCCGCGAACGATTCGCACACCGCAACTCGCACACGCCGCACCCCACACCGTTGCCTGTGCCGGGAATCAGCCCGGCACAGTAGCACTCACAATTGGCTGCGCCGTTCGGGCGCGGATCACGAGGCAGCAGTCGCGCCAGCCCGCCCCTTGACCCAACGGGCTGGCACGCCTGCTGCAATCATGGAATGCGCCCTGCCACTCCGCAGAAGAACGGTCTGGTGAAGGAATGGAAACCTGTCGGGCATACGCACGTCTTCGCTCGCACCCTCCTGCCTGTGTCTCCGGCCAGCCTGCCTGCTCTGTCTGAAGGTGCTCACAGAAGGAGTGATGAGCACCTTCAGACAGATCAGTCAGGCCGGCACGGGTCGGGTTCGCGCAGCGTGGTTGCGTTGGCAGTCTCGGGTTTCGGGCCTCTACTATCGGCGCGTCACTGAGCCAGTGCAGTTGTGGCTGGCGCTGGGTCGGCCCGTTGAGTTCAGGCCTCAGCTTTCGTGGTGGCAGCCCCTGGTCTGGCGCTACCTCAGCATCACCGGCTGGGCCCGCCATTTCCCCCGTCCGCCCCGCCGCCGCGTCTAGCGCTCGCGCGTAGCCCCCACCGCCAACACCCACGCAACGACCCAATCCAATCCTCGCGCGTCTGTGTAATTGCCCGCTCGCCTCGTTCACACCATCCTCCTTCGTAGCATCCGGACATCCTATGAAACCACGATTCGAGT
>CAYJNU010000597.1:0-2549 GCA_964371005.1 uncultured Verrucomicrobiota bacterium
GAGCTGGACGGCATGGCTTGCGGCCGCTCCCCCTCCATTCTTCCCCTCCGCGACGGGACGGTTTGGGTTGTCTATGGCGCGGGCTCCGGTCATTTGAATGTTCTCAATGGCACGCGCTGGCAGGCAACCCGGCTGCTGGATGTCGGCGCTTCGGAAGATTGCAGCAACCCGATCCAGACCCGCGACGGTGTCATCTGGCTCTCGACCCGCTACGTGGTTTATGCCTTACGAGACGGACGCTGGCGAGCCTACCAGAAACCCGAGGTGCCGATTCCGACCGCGCGCAACTTCCTGTTTCAGTCGGCCGACGGCGCCTTGTGGATCGGCGGTTCAGGCACCGAAATCCAGCGCGTGGATTACCAAACGCCGCGCTGGCTCACCTTACGCGACCTCAATTTCCATTGGGAAAGCCCGACCGGGGCGGAGTGGTTCCTGCATCGTTCCGGTCGTGTGGTTGTCCACGAGGCCGATCAGTGGATCAGCTACGGAGTCGAAGACGACGTGATTGACGCTCCGGTGGCGCTGGTGGGCACCCGGAGCGGGGAAGTCTGGCTCGCGGGAAGCCACCAGCAAACCGCGGCCACGGCACGGTTCGACGGGCAGAAGTGGACGCGATTCGTTCACGACGAGCTATCCTGGGGCATTGATTGGCGCGGGACGCTGGCCGCTGCGGACGGCTCGCTGTGGTTTGCCGCTGCGGTGGATTCCTCCGGCCCAAGAGAACACCGCGCGGGCCTCCTCCAGTTTCGCAACGGAGAATGGCTTCATCATCATCAACCGGGACGCGAACCTCGCAGCGGCGATGACGGCAATCCTGCCACGCTCCTGCCCGCCACGCAGCGGCCGGAGCCGGTCGGCAAGTTACTTTGCCTGGGCGAATCGCCCGACGGACGCATCTGGGCCGGTCGCAACATCCTCGCCTTTCAAGACGGCAGCCGGTGGCGTCTGTTCGCGTCGTCGAACGTCTCGTTCGGCATCATCGAAACCCTGTTTACCGGCCAGGGGCGCGAGCTCTGGATCGGCACGCGGCAGTTCGGCGCGCTGCGCTACGACGGTCGGGAATGGCGGCAATTCCAGGGCAAGGACAGCCTGGTGGCGAATTCCGTGCGCGGCTTCGCGCAGACCACCGACGGTTCGCTCTGGGCGGCCACGGACCGCGGCTTCAGCCACTTCGATGGGCAGACTTGGACGGCCGACGTGCTCCCCGAGCAGTTCATCATCCCGAACGAAGGCGGCAGTTTGAAGGCCGCTGCGTCCGGCAGTCTGTGGATCAACCGCTTCGCGCCGGAATGGAATCGGCGGGCCTGGTCCAAAGCCGGACGCGTGGACACGGCGAGCTGCGAGTTCTGGACCGTACGTCACCGATTCAAGGGGGCGCCCCCGGAAACCACGATCACCAGTGGGAGCAAAACTGTGGCATATCCGGGAAGTGGATCGGTCTTTTGGAGCGGCACTGCAGCGTGGCGCGAGCCCAAGGAAGCCCAATTGCAGTTTTCCCATCGCCTGGATGGTGGCCTCTGGTCGCCATTCGTCACCGAACTGGGGCATGCATTCTTCAACCTGCCCAGCGGGGAGCACTTGCTGGAGGTGCGGGCGCGGGACCGGGACTTCAACGTGGATCCGACGCCCGCGGCGCTGCGGTTCGTGGTCCTGCCCCCGGTCTGGCGGCAAGCTTGGTTCCTCTTGGTGATGGTGCTGCTCGGCGGCGCCGTGGCCACGCAGAGTCTGCGCGTCCTCCGGGAGCGCCGCCGCCTCCACGAGGCCAATCGCGTGCTGGCCGCCGGGATCGAGGATCGCAAACGCGCCGAAGCTGCGTTGCGCAAGAGCGAAGCACTTTACCGGTCATTCATCGCCGCCTCGCCGGACGGGATCGCGGTCGTGGACCCCCGCGGGGTGCTCGTGTTCGCCTCCCTCAGAGTGTACGAACTGCTGGGCCGCAGTCCGGAACAGGACCTCACCGGCACGAACGCGCTGGAGCGGATTGCGCCCGAGGATCGCGAACGGGCCCGGGCGAGCCTGGCCGCGGCCGCCACCAGCGAGGCCGTCACCACGGCGCAGCTTGCCCTCTTGCAGGAGGACGGCACCCGTCTGTTTGTGGAGGTCAACGGCGCGCCCTTGCTCGGCCCCGACGGCCAACCCACCGGGATCGTGACGATGGTACGCGATGCCACGGCCCGCCGGCGCGCCGAGGAAGAAATCCGGAATCTGACCGGGGATTTGGAGAAACGCGTTCAAGAGCGCACCGCCGAGTTGCGGAAGGCGAGCGACGAATTGAAGGACAGCCAGCGCGCCCTCATGAACCTCGTGGAAGATTTGAACGAGAAGACTGCAGCGGTGGAGGCGGTCAACAAAGAACTGGAAGCCTTCTCCTATTCCGTCTCGCACGACTTGCGCGCCCCGTTGCGCGGCATTGATGGTTTCAGCCAGGCCCTCGTGGAGGACCACGGCGACAAACTCGACGACGAGGGCCGGCATTACCTCCAGCGGATTCGCGCCGGCGCCCAACGGATGGGCCAGTTGATTGACGACATGTTGAACCTGTCCCGGGT